>CALAKU010000061.1 GCA_937922925.1 uncultured Arenicella sp.
CCTTTATTTCCAAATATTCAAAAGACAGTGCCAACATCGACTCTGATTTTTTACCTGGCTTAGAAGAGATCGGCGCAGCGTTAGTAGAGAGAATCAAAAACGAGGAGCGCCATTTGTACCCGAGTTATATGCCTAAATGACAAAGACCTTTCCAAGACAAAAGCTACTTTGGAACATATCGATACGAATTAGTTGGCTGTAAATAGTATGTCGCAGCCCTCTAAGCAAATAGGCAAAATATCGACTGGAGTGGTAAACCAGCTAAAGTACGCCTGAAAAGGATTACAAGTTATTACTCAAACAATCGCTTTGCACTCTCAGTGGTACGCTTAGCAATGGTAGGCTTAGCGCTTCGAAGCTGCATTGTCGAAGCAACGAGTGTTGATGCGTCAACGCCTTTAAGCGTTAGCCCAAATTGAAAATCGAATAGGAGCACCTAATGCCTGCAAACCGACTACTTTTATTAATCGTACTTCTGTTGCCGTTCAACGCGATTGCTGAACAAGGCATGATCACCGTTAGAAGCGCGCATTCAGTTGAAGATACGGCTGATCGTTTTAGCACCATTATTAAAGACAAAGGTTTGACCTTGTTTGCGAGAGTCGATCACAACCGCAATGCCGAATCGGTTGATTTAGAACTTCGGCCAACTGAAGTGATTATCTTTGGTAACCCCAAGGTTGGTACCCCTTTAATGCAATGCGCTCAGAGCGTCGCGATTGACTTGCCGCAAAAAATGCTGATTTGGGAAGACGAGGCAGGCGAGGTTTGGCTCTCTTATAACGACCCAAGCTACTTAAAGAGCCGTCACAGCATAGAGGGTTGCGATGCGGTTGTTAAAAAAATTTCTGGGGTTTTAGCCAAGCTTAGTAGCGCAGCAGCAAAAGACTCTAAGTAAAAAACGGCCATTGCCTTGTGCATATCAAGGCTTATTTATTGTTCAAATTTTTCACTTGGTATCGATCATATGACTCAGCCCATTAATCTTGCCGAAAAGTTTGCAGCCTTTTCAGATGTGTATTCTCCGAAAGTCGTTGCCGAGATGAACGATTACCAATTTAAGCTTGCAAAGCTTGAGGGCGAGTTTATTTGGCATTCGCATGACGATACCGATGAGACCTTTATCGTGCTTGATGGGCAATTAGATATTCAATTGCCCGATAGAACCGTTTCGTTGAAAGCCGGTGAGCTATTCGTGATACCCAAAGGAATGCAACATAAACCGGTTGCTCACTCGCTTTGCCAAGTCATGTTGATTGAGCCCAAGGGCGTTGTTAATACGGGCAAAGCAGGCGGCGAGTTAACGGCCAAAGACGACGTGTGGATTTAGATCGCGCCGAGAAAAAATCAGGCGAATAATTCTTTTAACTTTTCACCAGGCTCATCTGCCCGCATAAACGCTTCGCCCACTAAAAAACTATTCACTTTGTGTTGGCGCATTAGCTCTACGTCATCAGCGCTATGGATACCACTCTCGGTTACGACAATAGTACCGTCGGGGATTGATGGCAGAAGATCAATAGTCGTATCAAGTGAAGTGCTAAAGTCTCTGAGATTGCGATTATTGATGCCAATCATTGGCAGCTTTAGAGCCAAGCCACGTTCGAGTTCCGCTTGGTCATGCACTTCGACTAACACATCTAGACCTAGTTCCTGTGCTTGACCCGCAAGATCTTGCATTAGGTTGTCTTCTAAAGCTGCCACGATCAACAAAATACAATCAGCTTGCATGGCTTTGGCTTCAAAGACTTGATAGTCGTCGCGCATAAAATCTTTACGCAATATAGGCAAGCTACACGCTTGCCGAGCGGCGGTTAGATAATCCGCATGGCCTTTAAAAAATTCTTGATCGGTAAGTACCGACAAACAACTGGCGCCGCCTTGCTCATACGATTGCGCGATCGCGCTTGGCTCAAAATGCTCGCGTATGATGCCTTTCGACGGGCTAGCTTTTTTTACTTCGGCGATCACCGCAGATTGCCCCGCGCTCAGGCTGCTCGACAAAGCCGTTACAAAACCCAAACTTGGTGGCGCATCTAAGGCCATGGCTTTGACGTCGGCAGGCCTTAGCTGCGACTTTGCAAAAGCAACCTCGTCGGCTTTGTGAGCCATGATTTTATCGAGCACATCGGAGCCCGTTTGCATTACTTGGTGCATAGTCTACGCTCTGTCTATAACAACGCTTGTGTCGCGCTAATATAGGCTTGTTGTGACGCCCTTGCGTGACCAGATGCAATCGAATGATTGGCCAGTTCTACGCCCTCTTTTAAGCTTTTGGCCAAACCAGCAACATAAATGGCTGCGCCTGCATTGAGCGCCACAATATCTCTAGCAGCGCTGGATTCCCCGTTTAGAACTGATTCAATTTTGGCTAAAGACTCGCTTGGAGTAGCCACCACAAGCTCATCAATCGATGACATTGAAAAACCAAAATCTTGTGGCGACACAGTGGTGGTGTTCACCATACCTTCTTTCATTTCGCTGATTCGACTTGGCGCACAAACGCTTAACTCATCCATACCGTCTTCAGAGTGCACAACCATGGTGTGCTCACTACCGAGTTGAGCAAATACCTCGGCAAGCGTTTCAGTTAAACCGGCTTCAAACACGCCAATCACTTGGCGCTTAACACCCGCTGGATTGGTCAATGGGCCGAGCACATTAAAAATGGTTCTTGCAGCCAGCGATTTGCGAGCGCCAATTGCATGCTTCATCGCGCTGTGATGCATAGGCGCGAACATAAATCCAACACCGGCTTTCTCGATCACTTTCGCTACTTGCGTTGCCTCTAAGTCTAAACGCGCGCCGGCCGCTTCAAGCAAATCGGCGCTGCCCGACTTTGATGATACTGAGCGGTTGCCATGCTTAGCTACTTTACAGCCTGCACCTGCGGCTACAAAGGCGGCGGCTGTAGACACATTAAATGTGCTGGTGCCATCGCCGCCGGTGCCGACAATGTCGACTAAGGGCGACGCCTTAACCTCAACCTTGCTGGCAAGCGACGCCATTACCTGAGCGGCGGCTGTGATTTCATCCACCGTTTCGCCTTTCATCCGAAGAGCAACCAATAGACCAGCAATTTGAGCGTCGTCACATTGGCCGGTCATGATCAGCTGCATCACTGCCTGCATTTCGTCTCGGCTTAAATTCTGGCCTGCCAAAACTTTATTTAGAGCATTTTGAAACGCCATTTAAGTAGCCTCCAAAAAGTTCTTTAATAGCGCATGACCGTGTTCAGTCAGTATTGATTCTGGATGAAACTGCACACCTTCGATGGCAAGTTCGTGATGGCGTAGGCCCATAATTTCACCGTCTTCTGTCCATGCCGTTACTTCTAATGACCTTGGCAAGGTTTTGCGCTCAACCACGAGGGAGTGATAACGCGTAACAGTGTATTTGTTCGGCAAGCCCCGAAACACGCCCTGGCCAATGTGTTGAATGATCGAGGTTTTACCATGCATGATGGTCTTGGCGTGAATAATATTACCGCCGAACGCCTGGCCAATACTTTGATGGCCCAGACAAACGCCTAAAATAGGGAGCTTGCCTTTAAATGCCTCAATCACATCCAGCGAAACACCGGCTTCGTTCGGAGTGCACGGCCCGGGCGAGATCATAATCCGATCTGGCTTAAGTGCGTTGAGCTGCGCAATCGTAATCTCGTCATTGCGAAATGTTTTTACCTCTTCGCCCAACTCGCCCAGATATTGCACCAGGTTGTAGGTAAAGGAGTCGTAGTTATCGATCATTGCTAACATAGTGCCTCCTATTTTTGTTGAGACTGAGTTGATGAGAAACCAAAACCGGAATTCGCGAGTTCTACTGCTTTGATCATGACTCGGGCTTTATTGCGGGTTTCTTTCCATTCGTATTCTGGCACAGAATCGGCCACGATTCCGGCACCCGCCTGAATATTTAGAACACCGTCTTTGACTACCGCAGTGCGAATGGCAATAGCAGTATCCATGTTGCCGTTCCAACCAAGATAGCCCACCGCGCCCGAATAAATACCGCGCTTGATGGGTTCGAGTTCATGAATGATTTGCATGGCACGAATCTTTGGTGCGCCGCTGACTGTGCCCGCAGGGAAAGTGGCTTTGAGTACATCAATGGCATCGAACTCTGGTTTGAGTTTGGCGTCGACGTTCGAGACGATGTGCATTACGTGCGAGTAGCGCTCAACGATCATTTGCTCATTTAAATCAACCGTACCGATTTCGGCAATTCGGCCTACGTCGTTACGGCCAAGATCGATCAACATCAAATGTTCGGCGATTTCTTTTTCATCGGTAAGTAACTCCGCCTCGAGTTCCATGTCTCGCTTGGCGGTATTTCCGCGTTTCCGCGTTCCAGCAATCGGGCGCACGGTGACAGTATCGTCTTGCACGCGCACTAAAATTTCTGGAGAGGAACCCACAATTTGAAAATCGCCTAGATCCAAAAAATACATGTATGGCGATGGATTAATCGTACGCAGAGCACGATACAAATCAATTGGTTCCCCCGCAAAAGACGTGGATAAGCGTTGTGAGAGCACTACTTGCATAATGTCGCCCTCACGAATGTAGTCTCGGCAACGCTCGACGGCTGTCTCGAATTCTTGCGGCGCAAAGTGGTAATCGTAGTCGTATTCGCCGGTCGTTTGTTTTTGCGCAATGGTGGTTGGCGGCGCAAAACTGGCGCCGAGTTGTTTGACTATGTCGTCTAAGCGTTGCTGTGCTTTTTCAAACGCTTGGTCTTCATGCAAATCTGCAAGCGTGACCATAAAAACTCGCCCGGATAAGTTGTCAAACACCAACACATCGGTTGACACCATGAGCAAAATATCCGGAGTGCCGATATCATCTTGGCGCGGCGTTAGGTTCAAGCGCGGCTCGATATAGCGAACGATTTCATACCCAAAGTAACCGACCAAGCCGCCGATCATGTCGGGTAAATCATCAACTTGAGCAACTTTGTACTTGGCTTGCAGCTCTCGAATCGAGTCGAGCGGGTTGTCCACAGTTTGTGTTGTTTGCAACTCGCCATCAACCTCGACTTGCATCTCAAATTCATGAAACCGAACGACCTTTTTACAAGGCAAACCGATGATCGAATAGCGCCCCCATTTATCACCACCTTGAACCGACTCGAACAAATACGTGTAGGGTTTGGCCGCCAATTTTAGATAGGTACTAACTGGCGTATCAAGGTCGGCCAGCGTTTCGCGCACAATGGGTACGTGCGTATACCCCAGTTCGCGCAATTGGTCAGCGCGGCGATTAAAATCTGAAGAAGATAAAAAAGACATAAAGGATTACTCTTAAATACAGTGGCAATAAACCACTAGGAACACATTCAATACGGTGTGGGCGGTGCGGTTAACGAGCACGCGCAAATAAGCTTAGCTTCGCCAGCTATGCCACGCCGCGATCAAGCAGCGCCAGATTGAATTATGTTTTGAGTAAGCATTCATGGAAGTTGGATACTAAAGTTCAATAGTAACGAGGAAACCTACGTTAGAACCGAATCATCTCGTTAACCGAGTACAAGGTCAAGTGTGCGATGCAATATCTGCCCGCATAGCATCAATCACCGTTTTGTAATCCGGCTCGTTAAAAATCGCCGACCCAGCCACAAACGTGTCTGCCCCTAAAGCCGCCAATTCACCAATGTTATTGGTTTTTACACCACCATCAACTTCAAGGCGGATATCTCGGCCGCTGGCATCAATGCGCTCGCGTACGGCAACAATCTTGTCTTTAACATAAGGGATAAACGACTGCCCACCGAAGCCAGGATTCACCGACATCAACAAAATCATGTCGACTTTCTCGATGGCCCAATCCAATAAATTAAGCGGCGTGGCTGGATTAAACACCAAGCCGGCTTGGCAACCTTGTTCTTTGATTAAGGCCAAGCTTCGATCAATGTGCTTACTGGCCTCGGGATGAAAGGTAATCATCGATGCGCCCGCTTTGGCAAAATCAGGAATCAAACGATCAACAGGCTCAACCATAAGATGCACATCAATCGGCGCAGTCACACCATGATCTCGTAAGGCTTGGCAAACCATCGGCCCAATGGTGAGATTCGGCACGTAATGGTTATCCATAACATCAAAGTGCACCCAATCAGCACCAGCAGCTAAAACCGAATCAACTTCTTCACCCAATTTGGCAAAATTGGCCGACAAAATAGAAGGGGCGATAAGATA
>CALAKU010000062.1 GCA_937922925.1 uncultured Arenicella sp.
ATGACAAAGGTTTGATAAGCAATCGGTAAAAGTTACAAACAAATCACCGCGAGGCTTTCTGTCGTAGTCTTGATCGGAACACATAGCTCATCATCTTCCTGAAAAATTAGCCGGGCCAAGTATGGGCGACTAATTCCGCCAACACGATTAAAGCTCCCACCGATAACGTTAATGCTTGTTGTGACCTGCGTGATAGTCGAGACAGCCCCCTCATCTAGGTTTGCATTGAAGCTCGTATCTAGCGTTCCATTTGAATTGACGCGTGCGAGTAGTTTTCTCGGTAATCCTGAAACTTCACTAAATATTCCACCCAGTAGTAGTTTGTCGTCACTTTGCAGGACTATTGTCAGGATTGTACCGTTAGCCTCGACGTCAAACCCGGTATCCAACGTGCCATTGCCGTTGAGACGCGCTAACGAATTTCTCGCAACGCCGTTCACGTTGCTAAATCCACCAGAAAAAACAATCTTGTTGTCTTCCTGAATCTTTATTATGCGGACATTAGGCAGTGCCCCGATGATGCCTTGATCCAGGATAGGATTGAACCCTGTGTCCAATGTACCATTTGAATTCAAGCGCGCAATGCCATTACGCGCAACGCCACCAACAGACGCGAAAGAACCTCCTATTAGAATTTTGCCGTCATCTTGTAGGGCAATCGCTCTGACATTTTCACCGACAATTCCGTCGCCAACGATAATAGGATTGAATCCTGTATCGAGTGATCCATTCGAATTAAGGCGCGCTATGGTATTTCGGCTCGTACTATTTACGGTATCAAAAAAACCGCCAATTAAAACTTTACCATCAGGCTGCAACGCCATTGCCAAAATCTGGCCTCCAAAAAAGTTAGAGCCACTTACGTTTGGATTAAAACTTGTGTCTAAAGTTCCGTTAGTCGTCAAACGAGCAATGTTATTGCGCGCTGTTCCATTGACCGAATCTATCGCACCCGCTACCAAAATATCGCCTTGAGGCTCTTCGAGAACTACCGTAGGTTCACCAACTAGCGTCGGGCGAAAATCAAGGTCAATACTGCCACCCAAGCGCACTCTAGCAAGCTTGCTCTGTGATACCCCGCCAACGGATGTGAACTCACCTGCGATCAGTATTTTCAAATCTGCTTGCAGTGCGCTAGTCAAAACCTCGTCGTTTACTTGAAGGTCAAAATCTCGATCCAATGAATCGTCGGCAAAACTATAGACACTCGAAAGGCAAAAAAACAGCAGAATGAGTAATGGTCGTTTTACTAGCATAAAAATGGCTCCTAAAGCGCCGAGTTAAGGTTCAAGCATTTAATTACCGCCACACCAACACACGGATGTGGACTCCGAGTAGAGATTCAGTGCTCGAGCCACCTTGCGAATAAAACCAATCACAGAAAGACATTATTCATAGGAGCTACCTGACTGCCTACTTAAGGCCAAGTGAGATCCGCCTATTGATCTCAAGATTCACGGACCGAATTCTCAGTTAACGGGGGCATGTCTTGAATCTTGAATAACCGTTTCAACGTTTCATCTGTCATGGTCATAAATATCAAAACGTACTAATTTTCAGCTTCAATTCTATATTTCTAATTGCTTAGAACATACATCATCGCACAATCAAGATCACCACAAATCAAAACCCCTCAATATAAGCGCGCACACAACGTTGCACATGACGAAAACGGTCGCCGCCTAGTTTTGTGCCGCCGTACCAGCGTGTGACGATGACGACTTGGTTTACCAAGCCTTGTTGTTGCAACATGTTTAGAATCACCATGCCTGCGCCGCTTTCGCCGTCGTCGTTTTTTATTCTTTGTTGACGCCCGTCTTCGTCTTCAAAGATAACGGCCCAGGTATTGTGGGTAGCCTTTGCGAACTTCTTTTTGGATTTGAGTATGGTAATGGCTTGTTTAACGTCGATCTCATTAACAACATCGAAAACCGTGACGGCGTACTTTGACCCTCGATCATTGAGTACGGGATCAATTTGGCGCATGGCAATAGTTCAGATCACGCTCGGTATTTAGCAAGTGTGCCGTCAACCAAGTAAGGCGTGCACGATGCCCATGGTGATGTAAAACAGCAACCAGTATCCTGCATCAATAAAGAACAAGGTTTTGGATTTTTGAGAAAAAAGATAGTTTGTGCCGATGGCCGGTAAGATAAAGCCTAAGGCACAGCCAAAGGCAGTCATCACTTTGGCTTGAAAACTGAAGTCGGCACCGTAACTGGCAAAGACATGCGCGAGCGTCCAAGATGCCAATAGGCTAAACGCAAACGCGCCGCCATAGATAGCGCCCATATTGCCTTCTTTGATTTGTTCTTCGCTTAGGCCTACTGCGCCCATCCATTTTCTACCCATGATCGGCCCGTACCAAATACCACCAACCACGAAACCACTAACGGCGGCTGCGAAAATCGCCAACCAAGACACATTGAATAAATCCACTTTTCACCTCCAATTACACAGTTAAGGGTTTAGACTACCACCGAGTAACCGATTTAACGAGCTTCTCTCTATGCGCCAAGCCTTTATTACAGACCAATTCGACAGTGGCAACATTAACGTCAATAGCATTAATGGCGAACACATTTCGCTCTCGATTCGAAAAGACAATGCCTCTGATTTCTATCAATGGTTTCATTTTCGGCTTGAGGGACACATCGGCACTCATTATCAATTGAGTATCGACAACTGCGCCGATGCGGCTTACCCCGGCGGCTGGGAGGCGTATCATGTGTGCGCCTCTTATGATCGTGACAACTGGTTTCGAATACCGAGCCGTTACAACTCGGATACAGGCCAATTAATGTTTACCGTCGAACTCGAACAAAGCGGCATTTATATCGCTTACTTTGCGCCCTATTCTTACGAGCGGCACTTAGATTTATTAGCGTGGGCGGAAGCCGATACTCGAGTCACCAATGAGCATTTAGGGCAAACGCTAGATGGCAGAGCCATGCAGGTGCTTAGAATTAGCGAAACACCAGAGCCTGACCACATTGTGTGGATGATTGCGCGCCAACACCCGGGCGAAACTATGGCCGAATGGTTTGTCGAAGGGTTTTTAGATAATCTTCTCGACGAGGACAATCCGCTCGCGACCAAGCTGTTACAAACCACTGCGTTTTATGTGGTGCCCAATATGAACCCAGATGGATCAGTGAGAGGCAATCTTCGCACCAATGCTGCTGGTGCTAATCTAAATCGTGAATGGTTAACCCCTAGCACGGAGAGCAGCCCGGAAGTATTTTTGGTGCGCAACAAGATGCTTGAAACCGGTGGGCAGATTTTTCTTGATATCCATGGCGACGAAGCCCTGCCTTATAACTTTGTGGCAGGCAGTGAGGGCACGCCAAACTTTAGTGACAAGATGAGCGCGCAGCAAGAGGTGTTCAAAGCGGCTTTTAAAGCGGTCTCTCCTGATTTTCAAACAAAGTACGGTTACCCAATCTCCAAACCGGGCGAAGCCGATTTGCGCATCGCGACGAATTGGTTAGGCAATGAATTTAAGACACTTTCGTTTACCTTAGAAATGCCGTTTAAAGACAACGCCGACTTACCAAACCCCATGTCGGGCTGGTCGCCAGAACGCAGCGCAAAACTGGGCGCAGACATTCTCTACCCAGTTACTAAAACCCTAGACTTCATTGCCCATGAAAATTAGCGGCAACGTAGCTTTACCCCTGCATACACTCAAACACAAACACATTGACCATGACCAAATCATACTTTCTGAACATAAAACGTAGCCTATTATTATTGTGTGCATTGCCTTTACTCTCACTTGCTGACACCCCTTCTAGCGCGGTCACCTACCTTGGCAATGAGGCTTTATTGTTTAGCAATGGCGATCAAAAAGTATTGTTCGACCCTTTTTTTCATAACGATTACGGCAGTTATCAATTGGTGCCCGATGAGATTCGAGATGCAATTTTCAGTAACGAAGCGCCTTACAATGACATCAACCTGATTGTGATTAGCCATGCTCATGGCGATCACTTTGAAGCACAAGATCTTGTTGATTACTTGGGCAAGCACAAGCAGGTTACTCTGCTCGCGCCCGATCAAGCGATAGACCAAGTCACCGAGCTAGATTCTTCGCTAACAAATCAACTCACGAGCCTTGAGCTTGACTACGGAGATGCCCCTATTGTGACAAACCTCGAGGGCATTGAAGTGCACTCGGTTCGCATTCCGCACGCCGGTTGGCCTTCGCGCAAGGAAATTTCCAACCTAGTGCATCGCGTAACTCTGAACGGCGACAATACCATTATCCATATGGGCGACGCCGACCCGAATGATGAGCATTTTGCTCCTTATGTTGACCATTGGAAAAAACAAGACAGCGACGTGGCGTTTCCGCCCTATTGGTTTTTTATTAGCGAGCAAGGCCCGGCTATTTTACGTGACCGCATCAATGCCAACGAATCGATCGGCGTGCATGTGCCACTTGAGGTGCCTGAGCCGCTATTGTTAAGCGGCGCGCGGTATTTCTATCAAACTGGCCAACAAGTCGAACTTAAATAGTGGCGAGCAGACTTAGCGTTGGTATTTGTCGTTGATGTGGGCTTGTACTTTTTCCAAGAACCCACCATTGAGCCGGTAATAACGAAAATAGACCAACATCGCGACCACCAAGAAAACGGTGGGCAGACCGATCATGATGATCTTCATGCCTAAGATGGTTTCTCCGGTTTGGCTTTGATTAGGAACATAGTTAACCAAAGCCAAT
>CALAKU010000063.1 GCA_937922925.1 uncultured Arenicella sp.
TGATAGGCCCCAATTTTTGCAAGCGATCTTGGACAGCGAGCCTTGCCTCATCCATTCCAACCGTGGTGTTAGCTGAAATGCGGAACGCCCATTTGGTTAATACCAACCACGCGCACGGCAATAGCAATATCATCGCGGGTAATGCGAAGGCCATCCATTGAATGAAGTCAATATCGTAACCCTGCTCATTAAGGTAGCCAATGACAATTAGATTAGTCGGCGTGCCAATCGGCGTACCCAAGCCGCCAATGGAACAGGCATACGCAATAGCCAGTAACAAGGCATAGGTGAATTCAGAGGTTTGTTGCTCGCTTTTGGCTTTACTCTTTTCAATGAGCACCGCAACCGACAAGGCGATTGGCATCATCATAATCGCCGTTGCGGTATTGGATATCCACATCGACAGGCCTGCGCCTGCTAGCATAAAACCGCCGATCATCGCGGCTGGACTGTTTTTCGCTCGGCTAACCACATGAAGTGCGATTCGTTCGTGCAAGCCCCAGACTTCGATCGCTTTAGCAAAAATAAAGCCGCCCATTAACAAGACCACGATTGGATGCATATACGGAGCGGTTACTTCGCTGATGGTTCGAACACCAAACAAGGGCAGTACAATAATGGGCAACAAGGAAGTAACGGGGATTGGGATAGCCTCTGTGACCCACCAGATGGCCATTAAAGCAAGCAAGGCAAAAACTAACCACGCTGGAGACAGCCACGCCGATTCTCCTTGCAGATCGGCAGGAGAACCAATTAATAAAATGATAAGAGAAACTAACGGCCCGAGAACTAGGCCGATGCTTGATAACGATCTGGTTTGGCTCATAGTAGGAACTTAGTGCCCTAATGAGCCGCTGTCAATTGGCGACTAGCGCTTCAATGAAGATGTTCCTCATGAACATCGAGATTGATGATCAATTGCGCGGGATTATTCTTCCAGCGCACAGGCAACACGTAACACAATTCTTTCAAATCAACATCTTCGGATTTGATCGCGCCTTTGACCACGGTTGGTGCCGAGATATTGAAGGCACTGCCGAGCACTCTACGGGCATTGCCAGCTATGGTATTCGCGACTTCTCCAACGATGTCTTTGTGTTTTTCTTCGCTCAGGGATGTCACGCCGTAACCGATCAGAATCATTTTCAACAAGGTACTCGACGCTGAAAAAGAGACTTGCCCGCTATTGGTGCCCGAAATCGAAATACGGCCGGTGTAATCCAAACCCAAGGCGTCCGACCGATCTAAGAGATACGGAGTGCCGATTTGGAACGATTTTTGTTGCATACCAGATCGAACACTTTTTGTTACGTCTAAATGAGCGAAGTAGTTCGATAAACCATCTACAAAAACTTCAAGATATTTATGCGACATCATAATAGGTAATTCTCAACACAATGTGTGTTGCCGTTGCAGACAACAATTTCGTATCTCGGTCGCCCAACCGAGACACTTAAATTTACGCGGCCAATAAACATCCCAAGTTAATGGCCACACCTTTAAAACGAAACGTCAAAACTAAATCAATATCTCACAGTAGCGCCAAGCAAACCTTCTCCCTGCCAACCCTCTACCAACATTAGTTAGGCAAGAGAACTGACAGCAAGCGAGCAGTCACAAAAATGACCGATTGCGAGTATATTTCACGAGTAAAGTTTAGTTAAACAACGTCGTCCCCACGTGAGTTATATCCCTATTACGCCTGACTGTCTAACAATCTTTTAAATTGATTGATAAATGTCTAGCAAAGAACGAAAAGAACCCGCTTTATTTGACATTTAGTACGGTATTTTTAGCAACCACAAATTAGTAAGTGACCCAAAAGGAATCATTTCAGATCTTCAGTGCGATGGTTTTTTTATGTTTGCCTCCCACTCAGCTAGTGCATCGAAATAACGATCATAAACACAAGGCACACAGCCTTCGCCGCAACATTCATCTGGGTCTGGGGGTAATGGTTTTACAAGAGGTTTTCTAAGACTTTTTGTTGAGGGCTCTTTAATCCTCTTTGCTGAGGGCTCTTTATCACTCTTTGCTGAGGGCTCTTTATCACTCTTGGCTGAGGGCTCTGTATCGTCTTTCGCTGAGGGCTCTTTATCGTCTTTCGCTGACGGCTCTGTATCGTCTTTCGCTGAGGGCTCTTTATCGTCTTTCGCTGACGGCTCTGGCTTACCTGGCTGGCGGTTTTTCCTTGGCGGTGATGAGCTTGGTGGTGATGAGTGCTTGTGCTTGGTCATCTAACTTGGCCAACACGCTTTACTTTATAATTTTCAAATGCGATTTATCGCGCTTTGGCTTGGTCTTTGTCTTGAGCTTGGTGGGCTCAGTTTTCTTCTTTTGCTTGTCTGGGTCTGGCTCGGGGTTATCATCGACGTCTTCAAAAAAGATGCCTTGTGAGTTCTCCCTAGCGAAGATGGCCAAAATCGAATCAATCGGCAAATAGATGTGTTCTTCAACCCCTGAGAATCGTGCCGAGAAATTAAGGCATTCGTTGTCCATATTATGCAGTCGCACTGCGGAAGAGCTAATATTTAGCACTATCTGTCCATCAACGACGTGGGCGGTGGGCACTTCGACGCCGGGCGCGTCTGCGTTCACCAAAACTTGCGGCGTAAACCCGTTGTCCTCAGCCCATTCAAAAATGGCCCGCAACAAATAAGGTTTAGTCGGTGTCATCTTTAAGGCTCTGGATGCTAACTTTACGGTGCGGTCGTCAACGGCGTCTGGCGCGTTTAGAAGCCGCGAAGATCACGCTCGATGTCACTCAAGCTATCTTGAAAAGCTTGGCGCTCAAACAATCTCTCGCCATATTCTTCAACAGCCAGTGCTTGTTTCGGCAAGACAATGTTCAGCACAGGTAAACGCCACAATAGCGGAGCCAAGATTACATCGACCAATGAGTACTCTTCGCCCATTGCGTAATCTTGCTCTTCAAACAATGGTGAGATTGCAATAAGGCCATCGCGAATCACTTTGTGTGCTTCTTTGTCTTTTTTATCGGCTTGCAGGGCTTTGATTGAGTCGAACCAATCGCGATTCAAACGCATAATCATCAAACGTTGTTTTGCACGAGACACAGGGTCTACTGGCATCAACGGTGGATGCGGTAAACGCTCGTCGAGGTACTCATTGATAATGAATGGGTCGTACAAGACCAAATCACGATCCACCAGTGTTGGTGTCTCATAATACGGATTAAACTCTGCCAACTCTTGGCAAGTGTCCGTTGGATCAGTAAACACCAATTCGCATTCAATGTCTTTTTCTTGCAAGACAATGCGACAGGCATGGCTCAATACGCAATCCGTCCCTGAATACAGCGTCATTATTGAGCGTCTAGTTGCCAGTGTAGTCATAATGGTTTCCTTAATTTTTTAATTCGACAAGATAAGAAACGAAAAACGCGGCGCACACAATTGTGCAGCCGCGTCGAGTTTAGATTCAGCAGCTTAATGCACGTCGCGCCAGTACTCTTTTTTGAGCAGATAGCACAGCATGGTTAGTAAGATGAGGAACAATAATGTGTAAACACCGATGGTTTTACGCTGTAATTGCGCTGGCTCAGCCAAATACGCCAAGAAAGACGTAAGATCAGTCATAGCTTGATCAAACTCAACTGGCGACATTTTACCTGGATGCACTAATTCAAAAATGGCATCGCCAACGAGCTTTTGATTCTCAGCTAGCTCCGGCCCCGCTGCATGCGCGTCAATCGCGCCGGCTTCGACCTTATCAATTTTGCCGACCAAACGTTGAACCCCTTGCAACTCAAACATCGCATGTGGCATCGCAACGTTTTCGAACAAAGAATTGTTCCAACCGCTAGGGCTGCTTTCGTCTTGGTAAAAGGCACGAAGATAGGTGTAAACCCAATTAGGTTTGCGTACCCGAGACACCAAAGTAAGATCCGGCGGCGCAACCCCAAACCACTCTTTGGCGTCTTCAGCCGGCATCGTGGTTTTCATTAAGTCGCCTTCTTTTTCGGTGGTGAACATCAAATTTTCTTTGAGCTGCCACAAAGGGATATCGAGATCTTCTGCGACTCGTGCGTAACGTGAATACTCAGCGCTGTGACACGACAAGCAATAATTCACAAACAACTTTGCGCCGCGCTGCAAAGACGCCTTATCGGACATGTTCATGTGCACCGTATCAAGCGCGTCATTTGAGCCGCCCGCCGCAAATACAGATGTGCTGACGGTCATCACAAAACCAAATACAACAAGAATAAATCGTTTCATAACCATTCTCCCTTAGTGCTCAGCCGAGGTTAAACGCTCGGGCAACGGTTTGGTCTTACCGATTGATGTAAACCAGGGCATCAAGAAAAAGAATAAAAAGTAAATAACCGTGCACACTTGTGCGAGCAATGTTTTAACCGGCGTTGGTGAATTCATGCCCAAATACCCGAGTATGAAAAACGCCACGACGAAAATAGCAAGCGCAATCTTAAACGGTAAGCTTCGATAGCGAATTGATTTGACCGGCGAACGATCAAGCCATGGCAACAAGAAGAAGCAGACGATTGCCAAGCCCATTAAGATAACGCCCCAGGCTTTACCGGTGGTGTTATCAAACACCCAATACGCGACAAGGCCGGTGACGACGAACGCGACGCGCCACGGAGCCTTCACTTTAACGAATATGGCGGCTAAAACACCTACAGCAATACTGGCAACACCAAGAAAGGCAAGCAGTGTGTCGGTACTGGCACGCAAAATCGAGTAAAACGGCGTGAAATACCACAGCGGCACAATGTCTGGCGGCGTTTGCAGTGAATTCGCTGGCGCGAAATTATCTTTTTCTAAAAAGATGCCGCCCAGATCAGGCGCGAAAAAGATCACACCAAAATAAATCATCAAAAAGACGCCAACCCCAATCAAATCCTTAACCGTGTAGTACGGATGGAATGGAATGCCGTCGAGCGGTTTACCGTGCTCATCAACATTGTCGTAAATGTCGATGCCATCGGGATTGTTTGAGCCCACTTGATGCAAGGCGACCAAGTGCAAGAACACAAGCGCCACCAAGATAAGCGGCAACAAGATTACGTGGAAGGCGAAGAAACGGTTGAGCGTGGCATCGGACACCACAAAGTCACCACGTATCCACTCGGTTAACATTGGCCCGAAATAAGGGATAACGTCAAACAACGAGATAATGACCTGCGCGCCCCAGTAGGACATATTGCCCCAAGGCAATAAGTAGCCCATAAAGGCTTCCGCCATTAAGGCGACAAAGATAACGCAGCCAATCAGCCAAACAAGTTCGCGAGGTTCTCGATGTGAGCCGTAAATAATGCCGCGAAACATGTGCATGTAAATGATGACAAAGAAGGCCGAAGCACCAGTAGAGTGCATATAGCGCACCAGCCATCCAAACGGCACGTCTCGCATGATGTATTCAACCGAGGCAAAGGCCAGCGCCGCATCGGGCTTGTAGTGCATGGTCAAAAAGATGCCGGTAACTAATTGAATCACTAACACTAAAATCGCAAGTGAGCCAAAGTAGTACCAAAAGTTAAAGTTCTTTGGTGCTATGTACTCAGCTAAATGTTCGTTCCAAACTTTGGTGACCGGCATACGACGGTCAACCCATTCCATAAAACCATTGGCGCTTTTATGGTCGTCGTGGCGATGAATTGCCATTATGCAGTCCTCCCGTCGTCTTCACCGATGACAATGATATTGCCTTCGAATTTGAATGGTGGCACCGGCATGTTTGTTGTTGCAGGTACGTCTTTATAGACACGGCCGGCCAAATCGAATTTTGAGCCATGACATGGGCAGAAAAAACCACCTTGAGAATCGTCGCCCATTTGCGGGTCGGGGCCGATTGCTAGCTTTTCAACTGGTGAGCAGCCCAAGTGCGTACAAACACTCTCCATTACCAAGAACTCAGGGCGCGATGCGTCAGCTCGCTCTGGGTTTTGAGCATAACCTGGCTGCAAACTCTGTTCGGAATCAGGGTCTGCAAGGCTCGCCGAAATTTTCCCCAATCCGGCCATCATTTCTGGCGTGCGGTTTAAAAGCACCACGGGTTTGCCGCGCCACTCGACTTTGACCATTTGCCCGGCCCGGACTTTGGAAAAATCATACTGAACCGGTGCGCCTGCGTTTTTTGCACGCTCACTCGGGCTCATACTTAAGACAAACGGGGTGACGCCGACCGCCACGCCAACGGCGCCTACGCCTGCGGTTACCCCTGTTAAAAATCGGCGACGTTTTTGATTTTCGACTTCGTCGACTTCATGACCGTCGGCCATATTCATCTCAGCCATTGTGGTGCTCCCATTGATCTCGGCTCAAACCGGACGTTGTTACGTAAAGATCGTTGCATGTAAGAATTGTTATACGAGAAGAGCTTTGAGTGCCTTTACAAGCACTGTACTCAAACTCTTTTCTTGTGGCTCGCGATTGTACCAGATGTGTCAAGTCTTTTGCGGTGCCTGCCCGGCAAAAAAACACACAAATTTGTGGACTTCTGTGAAGACGCGAGCAACCCCAAGAGCAACAAACCAAGGCGTTTTGATTTTGGTCTTTAGCCCAATAGGGCGCGCATGGCGGCGAGATGTGCCGCACCGACTTCTTGAGTGTACTCAGGATCTTTGGCCAATTTTTCTTCCCATACAATGTGTTGCGGGTCGAGCTCGTCTAAAAAACGGCTGGGCGTGCAATCAAGCTGCTCTCCATAACGCTTGCGTTGATTGGCATAACTGAGGGTAAGTTGACGTCGAGCGCGCGTGATACCAACATAAAAAAGACGCCGCTCTTCTTCGACCATGTCTTCTTCAATGCTATTGCGGTGTGGCAAAATTTCTTCTTCCAAACCCACGATGCTCACATACGGGAACTCCAGGCCTTTGGATGCGTGGAGTGTCATCAATGAGACAACATTCGTGTCTTGCTCTTCTTCTTTATCCAACATGCCCATTAAGCTAATGGTATTGACCACATCTGCGAGCAAGCGGGCGTCGTCTTTCTCGGCGATGGATTTGACCCACGCCAGCAAGTCTTTGACGTTCTTCCAACGCGACTCAGCTTGCTCTGGGCTGGCACTTTGCTTGGCTATCCAGTCTTGATAGCCAATGTCATCCAACATCGATTCAATTAGGGCCAATGGCGGCTCTGTTTGAGCGCGCTCGTGTAAATCAGCCAGCCAATAACTGAACTGTTTTAAGGCACCTTGGCGACTGGGGGACAAATGATTATGTAGATCGGGGCTATCAATAGCGCCAGCCAGACTGCAATCGCTGCCGCGCGCGGTTTTGGCCAGCGCCTCTAGAGAACTCGCCCCCACGCCTCGACGAGGCGTGTTGATCGCGCGCACGAAGGCGTTGTCGTCAAGAGGGTTAGCGACCAAACGCAAATACGCCATGACGTCTTTCACTTCGCTGCGTTCAAAGAAAGACAAGCCACCGCTTAAAAAATAGGGAATTCGCATTTCGCGCAACTTTTGCTCTAATACACGCGACTGATGGTTGCCGCGATACAAGATCGCGTAATCTTGATAAGGAGACTGAGACTGAAAGCGATGCTGCATTAGTGCGGCCACCACTTTCTCGGCTTCTCGTTCTTCGTTTTCAGCAGCGATGACGGTGATCTTGTCGCCCAAGCCAAGCTCGCTCCACAGGCTCTTGTCAAACGGGCGTGGATTGTTCTGAATAACGTGGTTCGCCAGCGCCAGAATCCGGCCCATCGAACGGTAGTTTTGTTCGAGCTTAACCACCTCCAAGGCAGGAAAATCAGATTGCAAGGTAACCAGATTTTCTGGCTGCGCCCCCCGCCACGCGTATATTGACTGATCGTCGTCGCCCACGGCGGTTAAACCGGCCCCACCTGCATTTGCCAATAACGTTTTCACCAGAGCGTATTGAGCTGCATTGGTGTCTTGATATTCATCCACCAATAAATACTGAACGCGCTGCTGCCACTTACTGCGAATCGTATCGAATTTGCGCAAAATCTCGTTAGGCAAGTACAAGAGGTCGTCCAAGTCGACGGCGTTACAGGCCTGTAAATACCGCTGATAATCTCGATAAACTCGCGCGGCCGCCGCTGATGCTGTTTCCGTGCCGCCCAAGTGCTCGGCCTGGTTTGGGCTAATTAGCGCGTTCTTCCAATTGGATATCTGATTTCGAACTCGCTCGACCAGCTGGTTGTCTTCCAAGTCGGCTTTTAGCAACTCTCGCACAACGTATACCGAATCAGCGGGGTCGAAAATGCTGAAACCAGATTTCAAGCCTGCAGCGTTGGCCTCTTCGCGAAGAAAGGCCATGCCTAAACTATGAAATGTCGAGATGGTTAACCCTTGAGTTCGGCTTGAATCCAGCAGCTCCGTAACGCGCTGCTTCATTTCGCGCGCGGCTTTATTGGTAAAGGTCACGGCGTAGATTTGGCGCGGATCGATGTTATTACGCGTCAACAACCATGCGATCTTATAAGTAATAACACGCGTTTTTCCGCTGCCTGCACCGGCCAGCACCAACATAGGCCGATCACAGTGCTGCACCGCTGAACGTTGCTGAGAATTGAGTTGGTCAAACAAGAGTACTCCGCAAACGCGACAGCGATTTAAAACCCGAAGCGTGAATTCTAGAAGTGTGCTTCAAGAGATTCAATCGAAATCAACGCTCATGACCGATATAAAAACGCAAGTAACACATCCAAGGCATACGTCCACAAACTTGGGTAAAAATACGGACACGAAACACAAAGTAAGCATCACTTGACTTGACGATGGCTGTGATAACGTAAAACAATCAGGCAGGCCGAGCTCGCTTTGCAATTCAAAGCAAGCTTCGATGCAACGTTTTAGCCGATGACACGGTCTATGACCTTTATATCTTACTCTTAAAAACAGGTACCCCATGAGCTCAGAGAACGAATACGAACCCCCTAAAATATGGCAGTGGAACTCAGAGAGCGGTGGTCGTTTCGCCAAAATCAACCGGCCTATCTCGGGCGCCACACACGAGAAAGAATTGCCGGTCGGTGAACACGCCTTTCAACTTTATTCTTTGGCCACACCGAATGGAGTCAAAATCACGGTCATGTTTGAAGAGCTATTGGCTCTGGGAATTAGCGAAGCCGAATACGACGCCTGGTTTATCAATATCGGAGAAGGCGACCAATTTGGTAGCGGTTTCGTTGAACTCAACCCAAATTCTAAAATCCCTGCCTTGCTTGATCGAAGCGGCGAAACGCCTTTGCGAGTCTTTGAATCCGGTTCAATTCTTTTGCACTTGGCTGAAAAGTTCGGCCATTTTTTACCAAGCGACCCCGTCAAACGCACAGAAACACTCAACTGGCTCTTTTGGCAAATGGGTTCAGCGCCGTATTTGGGCGGCGGCTTTGGCCACTTCTATAGTTATGCGCCGGTCAAAATCGAATATTGTATTGACCGATTTACCATGGAAACCAAGCGGCAACTGGATGTGTTAGACAAACAACTGGCCAATAATGAATACATCGCCGGAGAGGATTACTCCATCGCCGACATGGCGATTTGGCCATGGTATGGCGGGGTAATGGCCAATCGAGTTTATGAGGCGGCCGAATTCTTACAAGCTCATGAGTATACAAATCTAATGCGTTGGACCGAGCAAATTGGCGCCCGCGCGGCAGTACAACGAGGCGCGATGGTGAATCGCGCATGGGGGCCGTTGGAAAATCAATTACGCGAGCGCCATGATGCCAGCGACTTTGAACTCCGAACTCAAGACAAACTGGAGCCAGATGCCGAAGATACTGGCATCTAAAACTAAATGGTTCGAACCGTGCGCTGAGGATAGGGAATCGTTATGTTCTCAGCGTCGAAAGCCGTTTTGATTGCCTCGTTTAAATCGAAGAACACAGCCCAATAATCGTCCGTGGTCGTCCACGGGCGAACCACAAGATTCACACTGCTTTCCGCTAATGCCATCACCGCAACGACTGGCTCAGGGTCGTCTAATATACGATCGTCGGCGTCCAAAATCGATTGAATTACAGCCTTCGCTTTGTGGATGTCGTCTTCGTAACCAATGTTGAAGACGCAATCGACACGCCTGCGGCCAGTAGACGAATGATTCACAATATTGCTGTCTAAGATTCGCGCATTCGGGATGATCACACACTTATTATCGCCAGTGCGTAACTCGGTGGTGAACACTTTAATGCTGCGTACCTTGCCCGATTCACCGGCTGCGTCTATCCATTCGCCAACACGAAATGGCCGCAATAAAATAATCAACACACCGGCGGCGAAATTCGATAACGAGCCTTGCAGCGCCAGACCAATTGCAAGCCCTGCAGCGCCCATAATGGCGACTAAGGATGCGGTCTGAATGCCCAGTTGAGCCAGCACCGCAACGATCACCATTGCGAACAAGCCCCAGTAGATCAAACTATGAAGAAAGCCAACGAGCTCTTCGTCAACGCCTCTTGCTTCGAGCGTTTTATCCACCAGCGCTGTGATCCAAAGAGCCAGCCGCTTGCCAATAAAAAAGATGAGCAAAGCGACAACGATTTTAAAAAAGTAAGCTGAGCCGTGACTAACAAATAGGGCCAGGTAAGTCTGATACTCTTGGATCAATGACATAGCGATGTTGGTTCCAAAATATTAGGTGCTGAATTATAAATCAGCGCACGAGCGTTGCCTTGATTACTTGCAGAACAACTCTGCTAATTCTTATTTGCCGGTAAAATGTGCCAGATAAAGGATTAACGGCGTAAAGATGTTAAATATGTGACACAAAGCCACACTCATTCGGGATTCTCTAGCGTATACTCCCGAGTCAGCAAAGTGAATATCAAAAAAGCCCACTTTGTTTATAAGGCTGGTTGAATCGAAAGCGATCACAAAAGTTCGTCAGAGCTTTTGGAACACCAGCCCAAACTAACAATAATAATATTCGACTCAATATTCTGTAGCACCGCGTTTTCTCGCCGCTACCTATAAAAATAATAATGAAAACATTCCCAAGTGGTTGGGTATGGTTACTGGTTGCTGCTTGCGTAGTCGCTGCGGTTAGCTGGTACTCGCCGCCCACGTCTTATTTGTACATCACATTACAAAACGATGTGAGTGTCCCACAACGTGTCGACCTGTTTTACTACAGAGAAGGCCAGCTCGCCGAAGCACCCTCGCATGCGGAACGGGTTAGCTCGAATCGGCCGACCAAATATGTATTCACCGCCCCCGGTTATTTTGAGCCTTTCGGTGCCATAGCTAATTTTGGCAATCGCGCGGGCACATGGAATATCCACGAAATTGGTTATATCTCACGATTCTGGCTTTTCTCATTAGATACTCATGCGGTGTCGTCTCAAGCAATGACCTCAAAGATTTCGAGCATGAGCCCTGATGTTCAGCTCGACCCAAGCAATCGATTGAGCGTCACTTCAAGAAAAGCGCCCCCAAGACTGAACATTAGCCTTCAAAAACACACGTTCAACGCGACCAAGTCTTGGATTGCAACCAAAATAGCGGCGGCAATACTGATATTTCTAAGCTTATTTTTTCTCTATCGGCTGATCTTTAAACCCTACACGCGTCGTTACATCGCCAACCTATTTCTGACTCGTCAGCAAGACTATCACCAGTTTCTAAAAAGGCGCGCTCAACGAATCGAGTCACTTCCATTGACCTTAGTCATCGGATCACTGACGCTGATTTTAGTTTTGGCGATTAGGATTTTACCTTACTGGAAAGCGCCTGGCCTATTTATAGAAGACACAATGGAGTTCGCCGATGCGAATAGCGGTAACTCATCACTTTGGAGTAGCGACACCTATTTCTATTATCGAGGTTACTTCGTTCTTCTTAGCGAGTGGTTAGTGGCCTTGGCCTCACGTTTTTTGCCGTCGGCACAGCCGACGCTATACCTTCTGTTTAGCTCGACCATGGCTACCATCGCCATTATCGCTACCGTGAATTCCGGTTTAATTCGCTCGCACATGTTGATACTTGGTGCTCCGGCGTTGCTTTTCCTCGCGACGTTTACAGACCCAATATTCTTTGTTTCAATCACCGGCGTTTTATTCTCATCTACCATGTTGTTGCTGGCTGTGTTATTGCGGCCTGCACCCAAAACGGCTTTGGGCATGGCATTGATGCTGGCACTTGTTTCCGTGCTTGCCTGGTCTGGCCCCTATGGCCCGCAACTCATCCCTTTGGCCTTTGTTCTAATCTTAGTTAACAGCGATCGACGTAAAACACTGATACTGTGTTGGGCCATTGTTATGCTGCTTTGCTATCTGGCGAACACGTCAGAAGGAATGACGCAACTTTCAAACATTGGCGAACCACACCTTATTGCCGCGTTTTTCTCAACGCTAGCTGGGCAAGTTTTCTTTTTTGGTCTCTTCGAATCTTTAAGCCCTATTTACGGTCTATTAATAATGGGCGTTGTTCTATTAATACTAGTCAATGCACGTGAAAATCGACTGTTTATCAAACTCGCACTGCCCTTATTGATTTGCTGTTTTACGTCGATGCTAACCTTTTATATCAGCACCAAAGCAGCGTTGTACCAAAATCAACCGCTCTCGTTTCACACCGTGATGTCACATTTTTGTTGGGCTTTGTTTTTGCTGCTCTGCCTTGACCAACTAATTATAAGGTTCAGGAAAATGAGGCCCGCTATTGCACTAGGGCTGATTTCTCTTTTTAGCCTAACCGGCTCTGCGGTGGCGACAGAATATTGGGATGGCTTTGATCCCAAGAATCGCTATCAGCCAGATCCGATGCTAATCGAGTTTCTTGCGGCGGTAGATTACGCCAAAAACATTAACTTGGCCGAAAAAGAATTTATCCAACTTTGGTACGACCGCAGCATTCACTATTACGATCCAAGCGTGCACTTTGGCTCCAAAAAATCAGACGCTACCGCGTATCCGATAGAAGATTTGCCGCCTTTTGTAGCGAAATTTTTGGAAACCGACTTCCAAGCAAGGCCAAAAAATGTTTTGGCAAACTACCGACCTAAATCAAACGAGTATTACTTTGCGAGCCTAGAATTCCCAAGGTTTGAAGGTTTGCTAAAACCTCGCACAACAAACAATGCCCAATAAAGAAGGCATAATAATAGCTGTCTGGCTTAGGACTTATAAGGCTTAGAGGGCGCTCAGAGCTTAAGCCCTGCGTCGCAACCACACAAATTGCGACCGCTGATGTCGCTGCGAATTTGGTAACTATGGTTGGCCATCCTTACCATCAGCATCACTAGACCCCGTCTTTTCAATCTCAGCTCTAGTCAATCTCAGTTCTAGTCAATCTCAGTTCTAGAGCTCATCGCAGTTTCAGATACTCGCTCAGCATAACTATTCAGACCCAGCATCTGCGTACTCAATTCAAATATAGTATACTTTTAATTGTTAACAATAAAAGCTAGCCCTCACAGGTTGATTGGAACGAACAGCTAGCGCCATAAACCGACGTTGCATCTCTCACGAATCAAGGTTCCAGTTAAACAAACAATGAAAGCAATATGCGAACACTAAAGTCTGTATTTACCTCTTTACCTTTACTCCTTGTTATCTCATTAAGTCATAACTCAACCTTGCTAGCGTTTGAAAACGATGAGGTACTAATTGATTTTGAAAATCAGAACGACATAAAAGTAGTTGAAGTTGGTTCGGCTAAGGCAAACCTCTTAACAAACGCAACCACCTTCGGTGACAAACAAAGTCTAAAAATTGATTTTTCGCAACAAAGCCGGTTCTCAGGGGTAAGGCTCATTCCAGAAACTCCTTGGGATTGGTCAGGCCACGAGGAATTTAATCTCGCTTTTGATGTTCGCAATCAAAGCGAACACTCGATACAACTTTATCTCTCTCTGATTGATGAGCGAGGCCAAGCTTTTGACAACACTGTTCTCGGTCATCGAGCAGTGACGGCAAATCGCTCGGTGGTGATCCCAGCGCGAGCCGAACGCACGGTTTATACAATTCTTGCTGGTCAGTTTATTGAAACTGATGCAGGCATCCGAGAGAAACCGGCTCCTTGGCCAAACAAAGCCAATGAATCCATGATGGTGTGGCGCTATGGTACTAGCGATATCAACCTAGCAAAGCTCTCTGAAATAGGCCTGTTTGTGCGAGGCACGCTCGATATGAAGTCTGTCCAAATAGACAACGTCAGGCTGCGACCCAATCCATCTTATGCTGACGACTACTTGCTCAACATCGTCGACGAATTTGGCCAGAACGCGAAACGCGACTACCCCAATAAAGTCGCATCCACCAAGGAGCTAAAACAAGCGGCCACTAAAGAACTAGAAGCCCTTGAGAAATCCAAACCAATGCCTGACCGCTCACGCTTTGGTGGCTGGAAAAACGGCCCCAAACTCAAAGCCACTGGCTATTTTCGTACGCAAAAAATCGACGATCAATGGTGGATGGTCGATCCAGATGGCTTTTTGTTTTTCTCGCACGGCGTTGCAAACGTACGCATGGCAAATTTGACGACCACCACCGGTATCGACTTCAAAGATGACTCAGTGCGCCAGGTCGACCCCAACGAAATTACGCCTGAAGATTCGATTGGCATTGTTGCTGTCTCTGATAAGACCCGAGCATCTAGGTATATTCGCTCACAAAACCGGCACAACATGTTTAGTTGGCTACCCGCATACGACGATGAGTTGGCCGAGCATTACAGCTATCGCAGAAAGGTACATCGTGGCCCAGTTGATTCAGGCGAGACATTCAGCTTTTATCGGGCGAACCTCGAACGACGATACGGGCAAACTGAGCCCGAATCCTATGTGCGAAAATGGGAGGAAGTCACTCTTAAACGATTTTTAGACTGGGGTTTTACCTCAATGGGTAATTGGGTTGATCCAGCGTTTTATCCGAACACTCAAGTACCCTATTTTGCGAATGGATGGATTATCGGAGACTTTAAAACACTGGTATCAGAACATGATGTGTGGGCACCAATGCCAGATCCATACGACCCAGATTTTGTAGCGCGCGCGAAAATTACCATTGATGCCATCGCCAAAGAAATCCAAGGCTCACCTTGGTGCGTTGGTATTTTTGTCGATAACGAAAAGAGCTGGGGCTATCGACAAGGCACTGTTCAACAGCGCTATGGTGTCATTCTGAATGCGCTGTCTAAAGATCAAACCGCTAGCCCAGCAAAAGCGGCTTTCGTTCAGTATTTAAAAAACAAATACCACTCTATCAAACTACTCAACACGGCGTGGCAATCCGATTTTAAATCGTGGGAAGCGTTGGGCAAAGCGGTTGATCAAGAGTATCAAGGCACTGAATACGTCGTTGATTTATCAAACATGCTTGAACAGCTATCAGAACAATACTTTAAAGTAGTTCACAACGCCGTAGCTCGAGCGCTACCAAATCATCTATACATGGGCGCTCGCATGGCCAACTTTGGCATGCCTGACGAGACCATCAAAGCCTCGGTAAAGTACTCAGACGTGCTGAGTTTTAACATCTATGAGGAAGGTGTCCAGCCTCACGATTGGGCCTTTCTAAAAGACATCGATCTACCGTCGGTGATCGGCGAATTCCACATTGGTGCATTTGAGGGCGCTGGCGTGTTTCATCCCGGTCTAGTGCAAGCTCACGATCAAGCAGACAGAGCGCAAATGTACTATGACTATATGCAAAGCGTTGCTGCGCACAAAAACATGGTTGGCGCACACTGGTTTCAGTATATTGATTCACCGATCACTGGGCGTGCATTCGATGGCGAACCTTACAACGTGGGCTTTGTCAGCAATACCGACATTCCCTATCCAGAGATGGTCGCGGCAGCTAAACGTTTTAATCGCAAACTGTATCCTAGCCGGTTTGCACAACGCGACTCCAATAGCGACAAGCAAAACTAATGCTAAGCCTTAGTGAATGCGCTTTCATTACGCAAAACGCTAGAGGTATCCATGGCTACTCTCTAATATCCATGGCTATCCTCTAACTTGTAAGAATAACTTAGTAGCGAACCACTTAGTTAACGGCATCTAGCTATATAAACGCGCACAGCAGCCGTTTAGTACCCAAGCTAGCTATCTCGTCTGGATGGCCAGCGTCATACACATTAACATCGCCTCGAAAGTAGCCAAATTTTTGTTCTTTTGGTTCCTATCATATGATGGTCGGCTCTATGCCCACTTTAGAAGGTCGACACCATGAGCGAACAAATACAAGAAAAGCAAAAGACTGACTCGCCAGCGCATTTAGATTGGCGAGTGTTGCTCGGCATTAGTCTTACGGCAGTGTGGATTTTCTTGGGGCTGGTTTACTTGATTGGCATAGTAGGTATGGTTAACTTTGTTTCGCTGCCTACCGGAGACATCGGAAGTTTCTTAGAAGGTGCTTTTGCTCCTTTAGCATTTCTTTGGCTGGTAATTGGTCATTTTATGCAACAAACAGAAATATCGGCTAACACCAAAGCCATGCAAAAGCAGGAACTCAGCGCACAAAGACAAGAGCTCAATTCTCGTCGAAATAGCTATTTCAAACTATTGGAGTTAGTACAACAACAACTTGGCTCCATTGCAGCCT
This sequence comes from uncultured Arenicella sp., assembly GCA_937922925.1. Classification (GTDB taxonomy): domain Bacteria; phylum Pseudomonadota; class Gammaproteobacteria; order Arenicellales; family Arenicellaceae; genus Arenicella. The sequence continues at coordinate 16,515 of CALAKU010000063.1, forward strand.
TTCACTATATCTCGGTTTATGGAGCGACGGGTAGCGAAGAAGTTAGTTCTGAAGAATACGCACAAATGCGTTCTGAAGCCGTTAATGATCCTGCATTATTTATTCGCAAGATGATTTCTGCCATCGCCGGTCACGCGGAGGAACCAGAGCGGATTAATGAGATTCTTTTTGGCACCGATATTCGCACTAGGCATAGTAAAAATTTTGAAGAAATATTCGACAAGATTTTGAAAAACGCTAAATCGCTAGACCAAGACGACCTTTTTTCAAACGCTCTGCTGTTTGGCTCACCTGCCGGAATGTTCTATCGATTAATCCGTACTGTCCAAGGCAAAGAACAAAGGCATCCTCTTACCGGATTCACCACTACCCAACATCAATAAAAAAAAGCCCCTCTTAAAAGAGGGGCTCAAAGTAAACATAGGCCGTTTTATGGTTGTTTAAGCGGCCCTACTTATCAAAGTAAGTGAGCACAAATCAGTTTGGCGATACACCAAGCGCTTTTACTGTGTCGATGTTTAAGAAACGATCGACTGGCAAATTATTTTCACGCTGAAAGCTGTTAACCGCTGTCATTGTTGATGCACCAATAATCCCGTCGACACCGCCAGCAATGTTGTAACCACGCTCAATCAATGATCGCTGGATGTCAGCAATACGGCTACGAGTCATATTGGTGTCGCACAAAACTGAGCGCCAAGCCATATAACCATCTTTAAGCAGTTGACGTTTCTCAACACTGCGATACTTAGCTGGAATCTCAGTGACTTCTTCACGAGCGGCACTTACAAGTTTACGAACGGCCACTTGTTCGAATTCTGCAGGGATCTCAATTTCACGAGTCTGAGCAGGATTGATTACAACCGTGCGAGTTACTGTTTTGTACTGAGGCTGAGTTTCAGTTAAGCAGATCTTATTGCCCGTACGAGTATCCGTAGGATGATCCGTATTACTCACTTCATGCCAAACAAAACCAGCGGCTTGATCAATTTCTTGGCGCTCTACTGAACCAAAAACGGCCGGAATAGCTGTGCGCTCTTCACGCGCAGCGGCAACCAATTTACGTACTCGAACTGTTTTATATTCAGCGGGAACTTCAACCGTCTCGGTACGCGCTGGGGTAACTAAAACCGTGCGCTTGACTGTTTTGTAAGTTGCTGGCACTTCAACCAAGCACATAATTTCGCCTGTGGCTTCGTCTATTTTTTGAATTGGGCCGGTGCCTTTTTTCCAAATAGTGTGAGCAGGCTTATCGATGATTTGTTCTTCTTCAACACCGTACTCCGCCGCTACCGATACCAATCTCGTAGAAGCTTCTTTAACTAAAACTTGCTCTTCAACCCACTCATATTGAGCTGGGACGATATTCACTTCTTCAGTCGCCGCGCGAGTCAAAACCTGATCACTTATGGTTTTATAAGTTGCTGGAACATGATGCTCATGAAAGCACATGCCCACTTGCGCTGTTTCTAGATTGATACCATGATCTACCGCTGCTTTGAGAAGAGCGTCACTTGCTGGCGCTGCACTTCTACCAAGGTCGATTCGCCATACTCGTTGGCCATCGCTTACTTTAATTTGCTCGGTTTCAGTGCCGTACTCCGCAGGAATGGTTTCCAAACGCGATGAAGCTTGTGTTACTTGAACCGTTTCTGTCACAGTTTCATAGACGGCAGGAACAACGTCAATTTTCTTGCTAGCGGCAGCCACTAAGACTTCTTCGCTAGTAGTTTCATATTGTGCGTCAACCCAAACTCGGGCGTAGCACTCGCCGGGCGCTGCATTGGGAGGCAGCAAATCACTACCTGAACCAGCATTCGCGAGCTGTTGTTCTTTCGCACGAAGAGCGGCTTCACGTGCGTCAAGGTCTGCAGCCCGTTGTTGTAATTGTGCAGCAACGTCTTCGGCCGAGCTTTGTGCCGATGCTGTTGCACTAAAAAGCATCATAGAGGCGACTGCGGTGCAGAGCCCAGTTTTTTTAAGAAATGGAGTCATTATGTGTTTCCCGTTTTGTGTTGTTTTTATGGTCTTTCCGCGATACCTACTTTTCGCGGGACAAATAGACTAACACTCCCTTTTTGTCGAATACATTTCTCGAACTCAAAAAACTGTCAATATTTGTTAATGGCTTAATTAGACACTTTGTCTAACTAAATGAAATTTCTTTTCATTGTCAATCGCATACAGAATTCATTGCAGCCAGCCTACCTTTTTCGGGTTTGCCAGTTGGGGTTAAAGGCATCTTGTCTAATAACTCGATTGACCTTGGAACCATAAACTTTGCCATCCTAGCTATACAGAATGTTATCAGTTCATCGGCGCTTATTTCATGGCCCGGTTTGGCTACGACAAATGCTTTAACGTCTTCTTCACCAAACTCGCTTTGAACCCCAATCACTGCGCAGTCTTGAACGGCAGAGTGAGTTAAGATTACTTCTTCAACCTCATACGCTGACACCATTTCGCCTCGAACGCGAATACGCTCACTCATGCGATGCATAAAGTAAAATAAACCGTCGTCATCGAGCCGGCCGATATCACCCGTGTGAAACCACAAATTCCGGCGGCTTTCTAATGTTCGCTCTGGCATACCAAAGTAGCCATCCGACATGACACCCGGTTCTAAAGGCCTAATCACCATTTCGCCGGCTTGGCCTACTGGTACTGGGTTATCGTTGTCATCGTGAATCGCCACCTCAAAGTGCGGCAACACCACGCCACCGGGATGATCCCATTGCGGAACAACTACCCATCCGGCATCGGTCGAACCGTAGCCCCCACCTGGGATTAAATGTAGATTAAATCGTTTATCGAACTGAGCTTTGGGTACCGGTGCCGGCGTACCCCAACACCGGGTAACTTGATGCTCTTTTTCTTCGTCGCATTGTGGGTGCGCCCACAATAATTGTTGCACGGACCCCAACATCATAAACCAGGTAACACCATACTTTTTTACCTCTGGCCAGAAGTTCGAGACGCTGAAACGTTCTCTTAATACAACACGACCGCCGGTAATCATCGCGGTTAGAACGTCGTAGTAAGCAGGGCCAATGTGTGACAGCGGATAAGGCGAGTAAACGCAATCATCTTCACTGACTCGAAAAGGCTCAATCATATTCTGCGCGGTTCTTAACGCATACCGATGCGACAACATGCATCCCTTAGACGTGCCGGTAGTGCCCGATGTAAACAGTATGGCAGCGAGATCGGTATCGTTCGCGGCAGACTTTATATGAGAGCATTTCTCACTTAATAGCTCATCAAAAGCAATGATGCGAAGGTGGGCGAACTTTTTCTTGGCTAATTCGACGCCATTGATAACGACCAAGGTATTAACGTGTGGAATTTGATCGCGTATCTCATGCAATGCATCAAAATGGGCGCTCGACGTAATCACAACGCTTGCCTGCGTTTGATTAATCATTCTTATCAATGGGGCCCCTATCATGGCCCGATTAACGGAGACTTCTACACAATCGACTTTCTTTAACGCATACGATGCAGCTAAATACTCCACGCCATTTTCTAGATAAATAGCAGCGTAATTTACGTGACTAGAAAATTGCTCAACGAAACCGTGCGCGAAACGATTGCTAAGGATTTCCAAGTCGCGGTAGCAGTAAGTCTCTCCAGACTCAGCGATGGTGAGAAACGGCCTATCACCATAACGCAGCGCGCACTGATGCAGGACGTCACCTAGAGTGAGATTATTCAACATGGCTATCGACCCTTATATGTACCGAAGGCGGATAAAATTTAGCAGTTCTTACCGCTGAAGATTTTTCGATTCACGCCGCGTTTTTTCCAATTTTGGCCGGGCCAGGCCGATAAACTGAGAGACAAGAGATTCAAAAATACGAACAAAGGCTAGCGGAAAACCGTACTGCAACTCACAGTGCTGCAACTAAAAAAACAATAGAATAGAAGCCTAAAAAAATTAGAACACCTCAGGCAGATAGGCCTCATCATCATGAATATGTTTAACGGAAGAACAGCGTTGATCAGCGGCGGCGCGGAAGGTATCGGCTTATCGATAGCGCACGCATTAGGCGACCAAGGTATGAACATCGTCTTGGCCGATATCAATGAACAAAGCCTGCAATACGCCACAACAGCGCTAAACGCGAAAGGCATCAGCACTCACTCTGTGATGCTTGATGTTGCTAAACAAGAGCATTGGCAGCGCGCTGTCGAAGATGCAAGCGCTGCCTTCGGAGGGCTTCACTTTTTGGTTAACAATGCTGGCGTGACTGGCGTGCAAGGTGACATCGAAAACCAAAGCGACAAAGCGTGGCGATGGGCGCTGGATGTAAACTTAATGGGCGTGGTCTATGGCGCAAAATATGCCGTGCCGAAAATCAAATCTCACGGCGAAGGAGGCTGGATCATCAATGTGGCTTCTATGGCTGGCATGGGCGGTTCACCTTATGGCGGTTCCTATACTGCCACAAAAAACGCCGTTGTCGCCCTGTCTGAAGGATGGGCTGGCGAGCTAAAGCGCGACAATATCTCGGTATCGGTTTTATGCCCCGGTTTCGTAAAAACTCGAATCCACGAATCGACTCGAAACATTCAAGACGACTACATTGACAGCGACATTCACAACGACCAAAGTAGTAAAAAGGCTAATCCGTTCAGCGCTCAACTACAGGACAATGCAAAAAAGATGGTGGAAAACGGAATCGAGGTTGAGCTTATCGGGCAACGCGTAGTTGAAGCGTTAAACCAAAATGAGTTTTACATATTTACGCATCCGGGCTACCGCACAATGGTGCAAAAACGCGCCAAAGCCATTGATGATGCGTTCATCAAAGCAGCCGAGAGTAAAGTGGTTGGTCATTTGATCAATCGAGACAGCGAATTGTTCTAGCGATGGCGTCGAGTGTTGGCGCAAGCTGCCTTAACTCATCACATCATTTGTTTATATGGGCGCTTTGCCTCTGGCGCCACTTCGTTAAAACTCGCTCGCGCATCGTCTATATAAACATGATTGAAAGGGGGCCATTCGGCCCGTTGCTGTCTTTCTGCCTTTTAGTTTATTGTGCTAGCCCAAAAACGAAGGCCACTGCGATCAATGCTTCTAAGCAATGGGCTGGTTAAAATAATTTTTGAGGACAAACCGATGCCAGCACTGAATCGCTTTCAACAAGGATGTATCGCTCTTGCCATCAGCCATATGATCGCGCCGGATTCTGAGGCGGCAACTATTTCGGTGAACTCGAATACCGACCCAATAATGAGCAATACCGATGCGTCGATCTGCACTTTACGTAACGCCATTGTCTCGGCAAATCAAAATATGGCCGTCGCCGGTTGTAAAGCAGGCGCCGGAGAAGACACCATTGATTTCAAGATATCTGGTTCTCAAACCATCACGCTCACCTCTCAATTACCTATCATCGAATCACCCATTCTAATTTCTGGGGTCGATTCCCCAGACTTAACCATCAGCGGCAATAATTTACATCGCATTTTTGACAATCAAGACACCTTGCAGCTTGAGAGCATCAACTTAATTGATGGCCAAGCAATAAATAATGGCACCAGTGCGAACCTTTACGGTGGTGCTATCTACTCGGCGCAATTTTCTGGATTAAATATTGTCGATTGCTCTTTCTCGAGCAATGGCGCCACTTTTGGTGGTGCAATCAGCAATCGAGGCACAGCCGTAATCCGTGATAGCAACCTAATTGCTAATAGCGCCACTACTAGCGGAGGTGCTCTACGTAACACCGGCACCTTGAGAGTTTACGACAGTGTTATCTCTGGCAATAGTGCAGGCAGCCGCGGTGGGGCATTGGAAAACCGGGCAAACGCCTCTATTCGCGGCACGACGCTTGCCGAGAATTTGGCACTTCGGGGCGGCGCCGTTCATTCATATTTAGACGGCAACACACTTACCATTAGCAATAGCGAGCTGCTGAGTAATACCGCCAGCCAAGCCAACCCGGGTGGCGGCTTCGTCAGCCGTGGCGGCGCAATTTATGCTCGAGACAGCATGACGACTATCAGCGATACTCGAATTTCTCAAAACATAGCTCGAGACGGAGGCGCTGTTCTATCGAAAAACAGTGTCGTTTATCTTAGCGATAGCAACGTCACTAGCAATACTGCTCTTTTCAGTGGCGGAGCACTCTCTTTCACAGACGACACTCAAGCTCGTTTGATTGAGGTGACGCTGTCAAGTAATAGGGCTAACGGCGGGCGGGGCGGAGCTGTATATGGCCAAGACAGCACGGTTAATATTTCCAGCTCTTCCGTACTGATGAATAACGCCACAAATAGCGGCGGCGGCGTGGGTCTTATCCGCGGTTCCGGTGATATATCCAACACCACCATTTCTCAAAACACCACATCGTCAAACGCAAACGGCGGCGGCGTATATCTGGACTCGGCTCCTCTGGTGATGCTGCACGCGACAGTGACCGGCAATATGGCTCGGTATGGGGGAGGCTTAATGTCACGAGGCACCGGCACGGTCACGATGACGTCTAGTATCATCGCTGGTAACTCGGCCACCATGGCCGCGTCAGAAGTTGGCTTCTACTCCGAAAACCCCGCACCAAGCTCAGAGCGTTCACTCTTTGGTAGCGATCAAGTGAATAATCAAACCGCTTTTATGGGCTTCACACCGGATAGCTCAGACATCATTGCAAGCCGTAACGGTTTAAACTTGCCGCTCGACAATATTATTGCGCCATTGGCCGACAACGGTGGGCCAACCCTCACTCACGGTTTACCCGACACCAGTCCAGCAATCGGCACTGGCCTTTGCACACTAATAAGAGACCAGCGATTTGAAACTCGTGGCGTTAACGGCGGGTGCGACATGGGCGCTTTCGAGCTGCTAGCAAGCGACAACGTTCAGCAACCGGCACCGCAAACCAGCTTTTTTGTAATACCTCTGCCTAACGGGAAATCGGTCATCGTCGAACTCTAGTAGAGGCCTAAAACTCGCCGCCCAGAGAAGCACACCCCGATCGTTTACTGATTCGTTCGATAGCGTGTTTAATTGTTTACAGAATCACACATTGGGTAGGTGTTTTGAAGATTATACTGGCCGCCGTTTAGAGTAGCTGGTCTTAATACTCGTGCTTAAATCCTTACTAAAACTCATCGTCGAGAAAGACGGTTCAGATCTGTATCTTTCATCCGGCGTACAGCCCTCAATGAAAATCAATGGCGTATTGCATAAAATCGGAAAACGCAGTTTGACCGGTAGCGAAATAGACACCATCAGTAAAGAAGTAATGACGCCAGAGCAATCTAAGGCCTTCGATCAAAAGCCGGAAATGAATCTGGCCATTGATGAGCCAGAAATTGGTCGATTTCGAGTCAACATCTTTCGTCAACGCAATGACGTGGCGATGGTGATTCGCGTCATAAAAACCGACTTGCCCAACTACAAAGCACTTGGCTTACCGGAGGTTTTGACCGAGTTGATTATGGAAAAACGAGGTTTGGTGATTTTTGTCGGTGGCACCGGCTCCGGCAAATCGACCTCTTTGGCCGCTTTAATCGACTATCGAAATAACACGCACGCGGGCCACATCATTACCATCGAAGACCCGATTGAATTCGTACATCCGCATAAAAAGAGCATCGTCAACCAGCGCGAGGTCGGCGTCGATACTGATAGCTATGAAGACGCACTTGAAAACACATTACGACAAGCACCCGACGTAATCTTGATCGGGGAGATACGCAACAGAGAAACAATGGAACACGCATTGGCATTTGCTGAAACCGGGCACTTATGTTTATCAACACTGCATGCCAACAATGCCGATCAAGCATTAGATCGCATCATTAACTTCTTCCCCGAAGATCGACATCAACAACTGTATCTCGACTTATCATTGAATATGCGCGGCCTGATCTCTCAGCGTCTTATTCCGAAACTCGGAGGTGGCAGAACAGCCGCCATTGAAATACTGATTGGATCGCCACGCGTTAAAGACTTAATTAAGGCCGGCAAAGTCCATGAAATCAAAGAAACCATGGAAGCTTCAGACCAATATGGCATGCAAACCTTTGATACGGCCTTGCTAGAACTCTACCGCAATAAGCAAATAAGTTATGAGGATGCGATCAAGAATGCCGACTCCGCCAACAACCTTCGTCTAAAAATGAACAAGGACAAAACGTTTACGAGCAAAGCGCAATTTGATTTGGTTGAAGAACCAGAAGAGGATGAAGGCGAAGAAGACCAAGACGAAAACCAAGACCTTGGGGTTTTTATCGGCCAGCCCCAACAATAGAAAGTAAGGCACCACCACCCAGACATATTTTTTGAGTGCCGTAACTTATCTTATGCCTATTTGATAAAAGCACAACATTGGCTGTTCAAACCAACCCTTAGTTTCGAACAGCCAATGCGTTTATTCTAAGTGACATCATCCGAACTCGGAAAACGCTACCTAGAAGCGTAAAACAAGCGATAATTAGAAGCGATAGTTAAAACCGAAATTTACGGCATCAACATCAAAGTCACCAACTTGTTGAGTCGTCGCTAACCCACCCGGGCCACCGCCGGTTCTTGAAAATGAGATGTCATCGACATCCAGCGTGGAATACTCAAGATAGACACCAAATGCGTCGCTAAATTTGTACTCAACACCGGCGCGCAATTCAAACGCCGTTGCGCTGTCACTACCGTCGGCAAATGGGGGTTGTGCGCCAACCGCCTGCCCGACTGAGCCGCCATAAACGATTCCGACATCAAGGTCTGATTGGCCAATACCAACGCCAACATACGGGTTAAATTTACCCACATTAAACGCGTACTTTAGTCGCGCTAAAATCGTTTCAACTTCCGCTGAACCTTCTGCGCGGCCTTCGCTCGCCAGAAAGGCATTACCCATGAACAAAAGATTTTCAACATCATGATCGCTGTTTGCGTAGCTTAATTCGGCGCTCAGCTTGTGCCCCGATGCAGTCGTAAATAAGGTACGACCAATATTGAGCATAAAACCAGTTTCGCTATCGGATTCAATGCCGATAGAGCGGCTCACATTAGCCACCGCTTCTGTGCTAACCGTGCTCACATCACCCAAGTCGGCTTGGGTTAAACTCAAACCAACATACCAAGGGTTTTCCTCGGCCGCGATGGCGTTGCTACTTAACATGGCAATGGCACTTAGTGTCAAAGCCAACTTATTTATTTTTGCTTTCATAACTTCATTCTCAGTTTTGATACGTTGTAAGATGGTTGCCACCCAACTCGCTTAGAGTGAGAGCGAGTTGAGTGGTCAACCTAGCCGAACAGCCAACCCAAAATAATAATGTGCTTATTGCTTCACATCGCCACACACTTGAACACAGGAAACTCGAGAGCGGCGATAAGCCTGTATTTGCACACTACAACAAATAGTAGACCTCAACACTTGAAGCAAAGAGACACACTAACTGTTCGGCTTTCGAGAACTGAGTACCGAACTAATTCGAAAAGGTTCAAAGAAAAAATAAAAAAATTCACTTGAACCTTTTTATCACTCGCTGGCACATATAAACAGACAGGTAATTCGATCAATTCACTTGCGTTTTTTAGAAGTTTCACAAAGACGTTTGCGATTTGGTTTTAGACAATGAACACACTAATGACATCAGTCGACTACTCCTCGGCAACAGATCAGAGCTTGATAGCGCTGATAGCGGAACAACAAGACAAGCTCGCTTTGGCTGAGTTGTATGAGCGTTATCGCCATAACTTAGCGGGCTTTATACGCCGAAAGCTGTTTCAAGATCGCTTAGTCGATGAGGTCTTTAATGATGTGATGTTCACGGTGTGGCAGAAAGCGTCGGCGTTTCGAAGCGAATCAAAGGTATCCACTTGGATTTTTGGTATCGCTTACCGAACCTGCCTTACTCATCTGCGAAAAGAAAGTAAACATCAGATCGAGACCGCAAACGACGAGCTCGAAAATTTAAGTTATGAAGATTCGTCTGAGACGAACCAAGAATTGAAAACGGCCATGAATGAACTGAGCGAGCAACACCAAGACGTGATAGAACTCGCCTATTTTTATGGCCACAGCATGATAGAAATGAGCGAAATACTTGCTTGCCCTGTTAACACGGTAAAAACTCGATTGTTTCACGCAAGAAAGCAGCTGCGTCAATCCGTCGAAAAACTGCAAAGCCAAAGATGAGTCAGCAATAAAAGATGTGGCAAAAATACAGAACCGCACTTGCGATTTTGGGAACAAATTATGAATAGAACACCCGACAACAAAATACTTGATAACCGACAAGAAGAGCAAATGAACGAGCAATCAATTGATACGCGTGTATTCGATTATGTGGCGGGCCAACTCAATGGTGATTCTTTAACGGAATTTGAAACACAATTGAAGGCAGACGTAAACTTGCAAGATGCCGTTAATCAAGAGCGCGAACTGCGCCATGGCCTAAACCAACTTAATGTAAATCGGCCAATATCTATGAGCAATTTTGATACGTTGATCGAACGCATCGAGGCTTCAACTGACTCTTCTGATCAAGGTCAACCTGAGTCGGCTGTCGTGGATTTCAATCGAGTGGCCCGTAAGAAAAATGTGGCAACAAAAAGTATGCCTGCGCTGTTTAATAGCCCTTATCGTATCGCGGCCAGTCTTGCTGTCTGTGGATTGATTTCAATGTTAATACTGTCAAACGGCTTTTTAGGTTCACCGAGTTCAGATGCTCTTAACCCTGCGGCCAACGATTTCAACTTACTCAGTGCCCAAGACAACGTTGCGTTCTCCGCGTTAGTCAATGAGGGTCGCGCTGCAAAGTTGATATTAGATCAAACCATGCCAACAAGCGAACTCAATACATTGTTGTCTTCTTATCAACTTCAACTGATTGGTGATCTTGAGCAAACCGGTTCTACTGTGTTTATATACTCAGAACAAGCTTTCTCATCGGCTGATATTGATCGACTCAAATTAGATGTGCACATCAAAGATGTGATACTTTTCCCAGCGAACTAAATTCCGGATGCATTATGCGCATTATTCACTTTGGCTTTTTAATATTCTTCTTTGTGCTCGCGTTGCCTGGCACAAGCGTTGCTCAGTCCGACAGAGAAAATACTGACCAAGAGCGGGATCAGTCACGCCCACCATTGCTGGGGCAGCAATGGGTAGTTGTGTTAGAAGACCCTCGCCCAGCCCGGCTTCAAGGTTGGCGTAGCAATAATTATGGCAAAGGCAATGCGAGTTACAGCAATGCCCTAGAGCTACGGCGCTTCGGAAAACGTGTGGCCAAACGCTATAACCTTGATCTAAAAGATCAGTGGCTAATAGAAAGCCTGAATGTGTACTGCTTGATCGTGTCTTTTAATGGCGATGCTGAGCAAACCATTAAGCAACTTAACCAAGACCAAAAAGTTCAATGGGTTCAGCCGTCAAATGAATTTGAATTGCTGTCTAATAACAAAAACCAAACCTCTTTTGCTCTACCGCCAAGTCGAGATGAACAATTAGTCGGCATTTCAGAGTCAATCAACGGCCATGGTATTACGATTGCGATGATCGACTCAGCTGTTGATTTAGATCACCCCGATTTACGGACGTCGATTGGCTTAAGTGAGAACTTTATCCAAGAGCGAGGTATCGTTTCTGCCAACACAACACAAAGCGCGAGAGACGGGGAAGCACACGGCACGGCCATCGCTGGCGTCATCGTTACCAAACCCGATACACAACTGGGCATGGCCGGTGTGGCCCCAATGGCAACTTTAAACGCTTATCGCGGCTGTTGGGAGCGATCTGGCGGCCATGCTGCATGCAATACTTTATCATTAGCGCGCGCCTTAGATGCGGTATCAAAAAGCAATGCAGATGTATTGAATTTAAGCCTTTCTGGGCCGCAAGACTTACTCCTAGATCGATTGATTTCTCGCATAGTTGACCAAGGCACAGTCGTTGTTGCTGCATTTGATCCAACGCGTTCTGCTTCGCAACGCTTTCCCTCTCCTCAAAAAGGCGTATTAGTGGTTCGAGCAGAAAATCTCGACAAACATCACCATGCCATTCTAGCGGCACCCGGCGCACGCATTGTGGCGCGACCCGGTAACAGCTATGACTACATGCAAGGGCATTCGGTTGCTACGGCCTACGCAAGCGGCGTTTTGGCTTTGTACAAACAATGGCATACGCAATGGCGATCTTTGGAAAACCAACCCTTTACCCTGTCACAAGAATGGCCGAATTTGGTAAAGACAAATCACATTGCTGAGTTGGTCGACCAACTTCGCCAAGAGCGTTCAAGCTAGTGTTCAAGACAGATCAAGCTTAAATTGTTATCTCTCTTTTGGTAGAACAAACGAAACTAGTACAAACGATAAGCTAGGCTCAAACTTAGCTCAGCGCGATCCACATCAAAACCAACAAGTTGCCTAAGTCGATCATCTCCATAGCTCAACGCGACTTGCGCAAGCCATCGTTGATGACGATACACTAACGCGGCTTTGGCAAACGTCAGAGTATTGATCGGTGCAATTTGATCAAACGCAGTGACACTGCCAGACAACTCCACACTGAGCTTATCGCTCAAGTCGCGCACATGAAGCCCTTTGATAGATAGGGTATCGCTTGGTCGATTAAACCAGCCTCGTGTATAACCAAGGCTGAGCATGGTTTTTTGATCAATATGCCAGCTCGCTTCGGCCTCGCTAAAACTCCAATCCTGTTGGCGAGAGCGCGCAAATTCATGATGACTCAGTTGAAAAGAAAATGCTTGCACGTCGCTCGTGGGCTGAAAATACCCAAGGTATAAGGAACAGCCATTTCGAAGACCATCGTTACTGCTCACGTCGGCGGCGAAACAATTTGCACCTGAGAATCCGCCTCCGTTAAATGCCCAATCGGCCGTAAGTGAGACAGCGGGGCGGTCACCACTTAAATTCAGGCCATCGAACAAACGAGTTGTTTCTATGCCCACTTCTACTTGTAGCGTAGCTGCCTGCAAAGACGGTGCCGACATTGCTAAGACAGTCACAACGACTAGCCATCGTCTAAGCACTAAGCCGGGCCGCAATAATAGAACACAGGGGCGAATAAACCTTTCCATAAATAGCAGGTGACAAAAAGGACCAGCTTGCGCATGCGTGATCGCGCATTGTTTGGATTTGTTGAACATGAGCCCTAAGTATAATGCAATCCTGTCATATCGCCATAAATCTAGTATTTTCAGCAAAGTCGCGCCTCAGCTTAAATCCAAGAGCTAGAAATTTCATTTACAAAACAAATCTTTTTGATTGTTGGCGATGTGCTTGAATGCTATATCTTGCGTTCTCAAACAACGCTTTTGGAGGTGGCAGGTAATGAGTCCTCACATTTCAGCCGATACTTTGAATTTTCCAAATGGCTTACCGACTGGTTATAGACGCTTAGCTAAGGAACCCACCTTCGATGCACAAAAGCACCTCCAACTTGAGCAGCCTGGAGAAACGATCTCACTGAACTCACTTGGTTACACCAAGGCCGACCTTCGCGAGTGCCCTTCGATGTTTGGTGTCTGTTCCGCATTTCGGATTTTGTCGGATGCAGGCATCGAAGTCATGCTCGACCTGTGCCATAAAATGTACTCCAATCGTAACTCCAGCTTAGGAACAGGCAACAATCGGCTTGGTTCTTACATTCGTGGAGCAGGTTATCGCTCACAGTTCGTGCGAGATTTTTGCGACAGCCCTGAACTTGCCGAGCACTTATCGAACTTGGCCGGGACACCTCTAGCTCGTCACTCGGTACCGGCGGTGGCCTGCGGAATAAACTATGCACCAGAGGACATCAGCCGCGCAGTGGATTCTTGGCACACTGACTCGGTTTCCTTCGACGTCGTGATGATGGTGTCCGACCCGAGCAATTTAGACGGCGGCGAATTTCAATATTTTTCAGGAACAAAGCACGAAGGCGAGCAACTCTTAGGTGTTAAAGCCGAACATGGCGGTACCGCTGATTTGCCGGATGAGCGCGTGACCACTATTGAGTTCCCAAAAGCAGGTTATGGTTTTATGCAGCAAGGTAATATGATTTTCCACCGCGCCTGCAAACTCAACCAACGCGCCGAGCGAATTACCATGATCCCTTCGTTTGTCGTCACTCCGTCAACCGCAAATGACGCCACCAATTCGATTAACATGTCAGCGTGGGATGACCCTGGAATTATCACCGAACTAGCCCGCCACGAAGCATGGCGCTCAGCAGCACGCTTGAATGAATTAGTCGACGATCTTCAACTCAACGACAATCACGACATGGTAATCGAAAAATTAGAACAAGCCTTGAAACCCTTATTGTCGTTTCATGAAAATCTTAAGAATACCGGGGACAACAATGCCTAGTTACCCCGCACTGGATTTATCGGAGTTACGCAACAAGTCGGTTCTGATAACCGGCGCTGGCGGCTGTATCGGCGCATGGGCTATCAAGCTCCTAAATGACGGTGGCGCACACCCCGTGGCGCTTGATATTAGCGATGATCGCTCGCGACTTGATCTAATTATGGAAGATGCCAGCAAAGTAACATGGGAGCTGGGCGACATTACTGACTATGAGTCGGTACTGGCTTTGAGCAAAAAACACGATGTGCAGGCCATTATCCATTTGGCGGCATTACAAGTTCCTTATTGTAAGGCCGACCCGGTTGGTAGCACCGCTATCAATGTCATGGGCAGCATACATATGCTGGAAACCGCACGGCAGCTTGGGCTAACACGGCTGACCTACGCCAGCTCGATTGCCGCACCGGCAATGCATGCAGACAACGACTATTTGGCCACACTCTATGGTGCACACAAAGTGTGTGGCGAACAAATGGCCGCCGTGTATTGGCAAGACTGGCAAGTGCCCAGCATCGGCATTCGCCCCTGTGTGGTTTACGGCCCCGGGCGCGATCGAGGCATGAGCGCTGCGCCAACGATTGCGCTGTTAGCCGCGTGGGCGAATCGCGATTACACCATCCCGTTTACCGGGCCAGTGACCTATGTTCACGCCGAAGACGCCGCCGCCCGATTTGTCGCGGCGATTTGCCAAGAGCAATCGAGTGCGCCGGTCTTTAATTTGGATGTTGAACCTACCGAGACACAAGCCATTGTCGATCTGTGCAATGCACGTTTTACTAAGAGTAAAATCAAGGCAAGTGGGGGCCAATTACCCTTTCCGGCGAACAGCAGCGACGGCCAACTGGATGCACATCTAGGCTTAGAGCCGTACCGCGACTTCAGGCAAGGCATTGAAGATACTTTGGCTGTCTTTGCAAACGCCTCGCAACGCAATGTGTTAAACAACGAGTTAATCAACGAACTGATTGAGAGAAACTTATGAAGCTGATTCGATTTGGCGACAAAGGTCATGAGCGTGCCGGTATTGTCGACGCCGATGGCGCACATCGCGATGTGTCATCAGTGGTGCCTGATTGGAATGGCCAAACACTCAACAGCAAGTATTTCGATCTCGTTCGTGATGCCGACCCCAAGAGCTTTCCGAGAATAGACGAAGGCACCCGCATTGGCGCCCCGGTTGGCAATGTCGGTAAGCTAATTGGCGTAGCCCTCACTTATGGTAAGCACGCTGAAGAAGCCAATATCGAAGCACCCAAAGAGCCGATGTTTATGATGATCTCACGTACGGCCATTAACGGCCCCTTTGACGATGTGATGATTCCAAGAGGCGGCACTGAACTCGATTGGGAAGCCGAACTGGCCGTGGTAATCGGCAAAGGCGGCAGCTATATACCAATAGAAACCGCGCATGAACACATTGCCGGTTATTGCGTAGGCAACGACGTCTCCGAACGCCAGTTTCAATTAGAGCGCGGCACACAATGGACCAAAGGCAAAAGCGCCGATACGTTAAAGCCGCTTGGCCCTTGGTTAGTGACGGCGGATGAAGTCACCGATCCGAATGCCTTAGACATCTCGATTAAAGTCAGTGGCGTTACGCGCCAAGACAGCAACACCTCGGACATGACCTACACCACCGCTGAATTGGTCTCGCGTATTTCAGAATATTTAACCTGGGAAGCCGGCGATGTGATGTTCACCGGTACGCCACCCGGGGTAGGCTATGGCATGAAACCACCGCTGTATTTGAAGCCGGGCGATATTATGGAACCCACTATTGAAGGCTTAGGCACGCAGCGCAGCAAAGTGGTTGCCTACGCAGCCAAAGATTAAGAACGAACCATGACCCAACGAATTGTTATCGTTACCGGCGGCTCACAAAATATCGGTTGGGCAACCGCCAAAGCGTTTTGCGACAGCGGTGCTCACGTGGTTGTGGCGGATTTGAACCCACCTCAAGAAGCGCACCCGAACATTTCCTTTGTGCAAACCAATGTCGCTGATGAAAGCTCAGTGTCAGAACTGATGTCTCAGGTAGACGACCAATTCGGCCAACTTGATGGCTTAGTGAATAACGCTGGAATTTGCATCGAAAAACCGCTGTCAGAAATGCCGGTAGGTGACTGGGATCGCACTATGGCCATCAATGTGCGCAGCGTGTTTCTGATGTGCAAACACGGCCTTGCCTTAATGAAGAAATCCTCAGCGGCGGCCATTGTCAACATCTCATCCATCGAAGGCCTAGGTGCAAATCCACTGCACGCAGCTTATGCCGCCTCCAAAGGTGCAGTGGCCTCACTCACGCACAACATCGCTTTGGAATACGGCCCTTATGGTATCCGCTGTAACGCCATCGCACCTGGCTGGATTAATACGCCGTTTAACGAAAACTTGTTAAACCAGTACCCAGATCGCGCCAAGGTCGATGCCGAGATCAAAGCCCTGCATCCAGTCGGTCGACTCGGTTTACCCGAAGATATAGCCAATACCGCCGTGTGGTTAGCCAGCGAGCAGGCAGGCTTTATCAACGGCCAAGAAATCGTCGTCGACGGCGGGCGCTTAGCCAAACTCCCCACGCCCAACTTATAAAAAGACAATGACAACGACACCCTTTCAACATTCCATCGCCATCGTCACCGGAGGCAGTAGTGGGGTTGGCAAAGAAGTGGCCAAACAACTTATTGAGCACGATGCAAAAGTGGTGATT
>CALAKU010000064.1 GCA_937922925.1 uncultured Arenicella sp.
GTGCGATTCATAACGATTTTTTCAGCGCTGCTGTCGACGCGATCAAAACAAAAGTAACCCACTCGCTCGAACTGAAAACGCGCCTCGGTGTCGGCTTCTTTTAAACTGGGTTCGAGTTTCGCGTTTTTAAACACCTCTAACGAATGTGGATTGAGATGTTCGATAAAGTTGTCAGTACTGGCTGGGCTGGGATGATTATAAAGCCGATCATAAACCCGAATTTCGGCATCTAGGGCGTGCGCTGCGCTTACCCAGTGGATAATGCCTTTAATTTTTCGGCCGTCGGGCGTTTGGCCTTTGGCGGTGAGTGGGTCGTAAGTGCAGTGCAGTTCGATGACGTCGCCATCCTCGTTTTGAATAACTTCGTTGCACGTAATGGCGTAACCATAGCGAAGCCGCACTTCGCGGCCTGGGCCTAAGCGAAAAAACTTAGCGGGTGGGTCGAGCATAAAATCATCTTGCTCGATGTAAATTTCTCGGCTAAACGGAATCTCGCGCGTGCCCATGCTTTCATCTTTTGGATGGTTGCGTACTTCGAAGGTTTCGCTTTCGCCCTCTGGATAATTGGTGATCACAATCTTAAGCGGGTTTAGTACCCCGAACACGCGTTTTGCCTTGGCGTCTAAATCGTTGCGAATGGCGTTTTCTAAGACCGTCATCTCGATCACGCTGTCTTTCTTTGTTATGCCAATCTCGGCGCAAAAGTCTCTGATCGATTCGGGTGTGTAACCGCGGCGGCGAAGGCCGACTAAGGTCGTCATACGCGGGTCATCCCAGCCGCTGACGTGGCCCTCTTTAACTAGCTGAATCAGCTTGCGTTTACTGGCCAAGGTGTATTCAAGGTTGGAGCGACCAAACTCGATTTGGCGTGGCATGAGTTTGCCTTTTTCGCCAAGCAAGTTTTCTTCAAGCGTGATGTTGCTCAGAATCCAATCGTAGAGTTCGCGATTGTCTTGAAATTCCAGGGTGCACAATGAGTGTGTAATGCCTTCCAGCGCATCGGAAATGCAATGCGTGAAATCGTACATGGGGTAGATGCACCATTTGTCACCTGCTCGATAATGATGCGCATACCGAATGCGATACAAAATCGGGTCGCGCATCACAATGTTAGGTGAGGCCATATCGATTTTTGCGCGCAAGGTATAGCGGCCTTCTTCAAACTCGCCCGCGCGCATGCGCTCGAATAAATCGCGGCTTTCGTCAATAGGGCGATCTCGGTGCGGGCTATTCTTTCCAACTTCGGTTAAGGTGCCTCGATACTCGCGCATTTGCTCGGCATCAAGCTCATCGACATAGGCCAAACCTTTGTCGATGAGTTCGAGGGCGAAATTATAAAGATGATCGTAATAGTCGGACGCGAAACACAACTTATCCCATTCAAAGCCCAGCCATTCAACGGAGTCTTTGATGGATTCAACGTACTCCATCTCTTCTTTTTCTGGGTTCGTATCATCAAAACGCAGATTGCATTTGCCGCCCAACTCTTGAGCTAAGCCAAAATTCAGGCAAATGGATTTAGCGTGGCCGAGATGTAAATAGCCATTAGGCTCCGGTGGGAAGCGCGTATACACATACTCGTGCTTGCCATTCGCAATGTCATTGCGGGCAATGCTTTTAATAAAATAGTTGGGCGCTGCTTTTGTCATGATGTGTTTTATCGAACCAGCCGGGGCGCGAATTATAGAACAAAGTGATCTAAATAGCGGTGATTACTCGCGGCTTAGTTTGCTGCGGTTTGATGATGAGGCTCGGGTTCTTGGACATTTTCGGGCTCTTGGGCATGCTCAGGTTCTTGAACATAGTTGTTATGCAACATCGGCGTTGCTAGGGAAATGCCAGAACGTTCCGACTCGGCCAAAACATATGAGCGAAACACTTGCTTGATTTTGAGTAAGCGTTTGATGTCTTTTATATAGTAGTAAACGGCCCACGTGACCGCGTAATCGCCCGTATCAAACACCAATACCTCGGGTTCGAATTGTTCTTCACGCATGCCTTCTACTTTGTCTATTGCCTCAAACGCGCGGTTAATCATCTCAGTGACTTCAAGCTGGCTGTGTTGATAGTCAATATTAAACAACATGCGCTCACGCAAGCCTCGTGCGGATGCAAAGCGCGACAGATTTTGCAGCACCATTTCGCGTAAGCGAGTATTGCGAATCATCAGTCGATGGTTATTTGCTAAATCCAAACACTCGGTGTGAAACAACTTGGTTTTAAAGATGCTGGCCACGGTTAGCTCGCCATCGAGCTTAAATTGAATCACATCGCCTTCTTCACAAAGACGGCTATTAAGAATAATCAAGCCGCTAATAATGTCGGGTGCCCACGAGGCTTGAGTCATGGCTAAAAAGATTCCGATAATGCCGATCGCGCCGCCAGCTTCCAGCAAGGAATTTAGGCCGAGTATTCGCAAGCAACTGACAATGGCAATAATTGAAACCACCACAGCGACGACCAAGCTCAAGCCACGGCTAGAGTAAGTGTCGGCAATGACTGTCTTATTATTAGCGATGCGTTTTTTGCCGAAGCGCGCGCGCACAAAAAAGTTAATGACTTGGGTAGAAAGTGCCGCAAAGTAAATCACAACAAGACATTGAGTAATTCGCGCTAACCAATCGTTTTCTAGCAGCAACACCGCATTGGCGATGACAACAACGACGATCAAAAAATTCAGGATGCGCATCATGCTGATGCGAGTCGCTAAGCCTTCATCGGGATTCAGCCAGCGATTAATCGGTGTCGCCGCAACGAACAATAAGACGCTGGCGGCAATGGTGAAGCCGTCGAGTTGCGTAAAGTTGCTCAAGGTGTGATTTATAAAATCTTGCATATTGATCGCTCGCGCCCTGTCTTTTGATCATTATAGGGCGGATTCGCTTGCTATTCATGTGCTTAATAGAAGGCATTATGCCTCTCAACTTGTCTTATGGCTGGTCATAGGGCGTCAGCCTCGTGTAACCTATGGCCCACGTGAACATGTCCTCTCTTAGGATCAAAGACCGGAAATACATCCGGATGAAATATCGGAGTCAAATTCTCTATGATTATTAGTATTCCCAAAGAGTCGTATAAAGGTGAAAAGCGCGTTGCGCTCACACCTGAATCGGCTATACAAATTCAAAAGCTCGGCCATAGCTTGCGCGTCGAATCGGGTGCCGGTAATGCCGCCGAGTTTAGTGATGCCGACTACAAAGACGCAGGCGTTGAGGTAGTCAGTGGTGATGCCATCTGGAGCGACACCGATGTGATTATGAAAGTGCGCGGCGTTAGTGAGTCAGAAGTCGATAAGCTGAGCGCAGGCACTACTGTGATGAGCTTTTTCTGGCCCGCGCAAAACGAAGAGCTGCTGGCCAAGCTCGCTAAAGCCAAGATTAATGTGATTGCCATGGACTGCGTACCGCGCTTGTCGCGCTCACAGAAAATGGATGCCTTGAGTTCGATGGCGAACATTGGCGGCTATAGAGCAGTAGTCGAAGCATCTAATCTGTTTGGCCGCTTTTTTACTGGTCAGGTCACGGCCGCGGGTAAAGTGCCGCCAGCAAAGGTGCTGATTATTGGCGCCGGTGTGGCAGGCTTGGCCGCGATTGGCGCAGCAAAAAGCATGGGCGCGATTGTGCGCGCCTTTGATACGCGTTTAGAAGCCAAAGAGCAGGTCGAAAGTTTGGGCGGCGAATTTCTCGTGCTCGACTTTGAAGAAGACGGCTCAGGTGAAGGCGGTTACGCGAAAACCATGAGTAAAGAATTTATTGACGCTGAAATGGCCATGTTTCGTGAGCAAGCCAAAGAAGTCGATATCATCATCACCACCGCCTTGATTCCGGGTAAACCAGCGCCTGAGCTCATTACCAAAGTCATGGTCGAGAGCATGAAGTCGGGCAGCGTGATTGTGGATTTAGCGGCCGAGCAGGGCGGTAATTGCAAACTCTCAAAAGCCGATAAAGTGGTGACGCATAAAGGCGTGAAAATTATTGGCTACACGGATTTGCCGAGTCGTTTAGCCACTCAATCGTCTCAGCTTTATTCGACTAATTTGCGCCACATGTTGACCGATTTAACGCCCGAAAAAGATGGGCAGTTTAATTGGGATATGGAAGACGACGTGATTCGTTGCTCAACCGTGGCGCACGATGGCGCAGTTACGTGGCCATCAGAGCCGCCAAAACTTTCAGCTGCACCTGCCGCCGCTCCGAAACCCGCTGCGGTTGTTGAGCCGGCGCCAGAACTCAGTACGGCGCAAAAAGCCAAAATGACCTTTGCTGCACTGGGCGCAGGCGTCTTGGCGCTGTTGAGCGTCGGCAGTGTTGCTCCGCCAGATTTTATGAGCCATTTTACGGTGTTTGTGTTGGCGTGCTTTGTTGGCTACCAAGTCATTTGGGCGGTAACACCGGCGCTGCATACCCCATTAATGAGTGTCACCAATGCCATCTCTGGCATTATTGTGGTGGGCGCAATTTTGCAGATATCCTCGCCCTCAGGGCTGGTGGTGTTCCTGGCGTTTATCGCCATCTTGATTGCCTCGATTAACATCGCGGGCGGTTTTCTGGTCACTCAGCGCATGCTGAAAATGTTCAACAAAGGTTAAGGGGGCTTATTATGGAAATGGGAACGATTTCAGCCGCGTATATTGCCTCTGCGGTTTTGTTTATTTTGAGCCTATCGGGTTTAAGCAATCAAGAGACCTCACGGCGCGGAAATTGGTACGGCATTATTGGTATGGCGATCGCAGTGGTCGCGACAATTTTAAATAAAAATGTCGACGCCTACGGTTGGTTGATTTTTGCCATGGTGGTCGGTGGCGCAATTGGTGCTCGTGTAGCTGTACGAGTCGAAATGACGCAAATGCCGGAGCTGGTGGCCATTCTGCATAGTTTTGTGGGCATGGCCGCTGTACTTGTTGGTTTTGCCAGCTTTTTTGACCCAACCTTAGATTTGTACGGTGTTGAAGCTACCATTCACAACGTAGAGGTGTATCTGGGTGTGTTGATTGGTGCCGTCACGTTTACTGGGTCAGTCGTGGCTTTTGGCAAGCTCAGCGGGCGTGTTGGCAGTAAGCCGTTACTCTTGCCCATGCGCCATCAATTAAATCTAGGGCTGCTGGTATTGTCGATTTTACTCGGCTGGTGGTTCCTAAATGCTGGCCACGATGGCGGCACCTTGCCGTTGATCTTGATGACACTATTAGCTTTTGCCTTTGGCGTGCACATGGTGATGGCCATCGGCGGTGCCGATATGCCCGTGGTGATCTCCATGCTCAATAGTTACTCCGGTTGGGCGGCGGCGGCCACCGGGTTTATGCTCTCCAATGATTTGCTGATCGTAACCGGTGCCTTAGTCGGTAGTTCCGGCGCGATCTTGAGTTACATCATGTGCCGCGCGATGAACCGAAATTTTGTGTCGGTGATCATGGGCGGCTTTGGCACTACCACAGGCGGTGGCGAAGAAGAAGGCGAACAAGGCGAAGCCATTGCCATTCAAGCCGATGAAGTCGCCGCACTCATGAGCGATGCGAGCGAGGTAGTTATTGTGCCAGGCTATGGCATGGCGGTCGCGAACGCCCAGCATGCGGTATCTGATCTCACCAAGCAATTGCGCGACAAAGGCGTGAATGTGCGCTTTGCCATTCATCCGGTTGCCGGGCGCATGCCGGGGCATATGAATGTATTGCTCGCAGAAGCCAATGTGCCGTACGACATCGTGTTAGAGATGGATGAAATCAACGACGAACTCAATGAAGTCGACGTTGTCGTCGTCATCGGTGCCAACGACATTGTGAACCCCGCCGCGCTGGAGAATCCAAACAGCCCTATTGCCGGCATGCCGGTATTAGAAGTGTGGAACGCCAAAACCGTGATCGTCTCCAAACGCTCAATGGCAACGGGTTACGCAGGCGTGGAGAACCCCTTGTTCTTTAAAGACAACACTCGCATGTTGTTCGGCGACGCCAAAGACAGCGTGGATGCGATTCGCTCGGCGGTTTAGCGGATCAACAATCCTAGCGAGTAGGCCCTTGGTTTTGTAATGAAGCTAAGGGCCTTTTTGTAAAATACCTTCTTTTAGATAACCTTAATGAGTTCCAGAGGATATGTCTGATCAGATATTGCCTTGCCGTTAGTCGATTGGTGCACCTCGGTAGTAACGAGGTTTTCGCGGTTTTTTGTCTCCAGGGTTTGATGCTGCGGTTCTTGGTTTTGCGGGTATTACCTTGTCAATCCAATTTTTAGGCCTGGTCAATTCATCCGATAATTCGGTTTTTGTGATTTCAAAAAAATGCTGAATCAAGGCTTTGGTTTCAGTGCTTTCGCTGACCAAATAAAGTTGATGCAGTTTCTCTATAAGCCTTGCGTCGGCGATTTTGAAGTGTTCCTGGGCTTGAGATGGGAGTGTGCGTTTGATGTCAAATAAAACATTAACGGCATTGCGATCTATCGTGACTTTCATACTACATTTCCTAGTCAGCTAAAATTACAACCCTGAGCTAAAAAGTAGCCTGCTTGTTTGAAGTATTCAAATAACTAAAATTTCGGGTGCCTATAACTATTTCATATAAGGCCTCTATTGCGCAGTGTTTAACCTGCTTGAGCGCCAGCGTGATAAAATCGATCAATGCCCGAGACTCTTATTAACCGAACTTTTTGCGTCGCCCCAATGCTCGATTGCACCGATCGGCATGAGCGATTTTTAGCGCGTTTGATTTCTAAGCACGCAGTGCTTTACACCGAGATGATCACCACGGGCGCCTTGATTCATGGAGACCGACCTAGGTTTTTAGACTTTTCTGAGGCCGAGCATCCGGTGGCTTTACAGTTAGGTGGCAGTGAGCCCAATGAGATGGCGCGTTGTGCTGAATTAGTACAAGAGTGGGGCTACGACGAAGTCAATATCAATGTCGGCTGCCCCAGTGATCGGGTGCAGTCTGGGCAGTTTGGCGCGTGTTTGATGCAAACCCCTAAATTGGTTGCCGACAATGTTCGCAACATGGTGGCGGCCGTCGATATTCCCGTCACCGTCAAATGCCGTATCGGCGTCGATGAGCAAGAGCCGCGCGAAGCCCTATGGCGCTTGGTGTCTGATTGCGCCGATTCAGGTTGCACTAGCTTTTTAGTGCATGCACGCAAAGCCTGGTTGAAAGGCTTGAGCCCGAAAGAAAACCGCGATGTGCCGCCATTGGATTACCAGTTGGTGTATGAACTCAAGCAGCACTTTCCCGAGCTTGAGATTGTGTTGAATGGGGGTATCAATTCGATTGAGGCGTGCAAGCAACATCTCGAATTTGTGGACGGTGTGATGATGGGGCGCGAGGCCTATTCAAACCCCTATGTAATGGCGCGAGTCGATGCTGAGCTTTATGGCGATCAGGCTGTTGAGCGAAGCCGAGATCAGGTGTTAGAAGATTACATCGACTATGCCAAGCAACGACTGACTGAGGGTTCGCGTTTAAACCATCTTGCACGACATGTGGTTGGTTTATTCCACGGCGAACCGCGTTCCCGACTTTGGCGGCGCTATATTAGTGAAAATGCGCACAAAGCTGGACACGGTGTAGAGGTACTGCAAGACGCCTACCAACAAATGCTGTCCGGTTAATTATCGGTTCATCTAAGCTTGCTATGCTTGAGTTTTAGGTAGACTCTTCGCCAAACTTTGGCATCGATCAACGCAACTTTAGACACATTATGCTGACACTTTTACGATGGTTGGGCGGCTTCGTTTTAACGCTCGCACTTTTGATTTTACTGGCTGTTCTTATTGTTCCGAGAGTCGTTGACCCCAACGATTATCGCGATGAGATTACGCAACTCGTCAAAGACAAAACCGGTCGAACGCTGGCGTTGAATGGCGACCTATCGATCTCGGTGTTCCCTTGGTTGGGTATCGAGACGCAGGCTTTATCTTTATCGCAACCAGACAGCATTGGCGGCGAGATGGTCTCGGTCGATAAGGCGCAGTTGCGAGTCAAATTATTGCCATTGCTAAGCAAGCGAGTCGAAGTTGATACCATTGTCTTGGAAGAACCCTCGATACGACTCGTTACGCTGGCTAATGGGGTATCAAGCATGGATGGCCTTACCGGTGAAGACGAAGCCGAAGAAGCTGTTGAAGCTGAATCTGCTGCGGTGGCGCTGGTGATCGCTGGGGTTCGCTTAAGTAATGGCTCTGTTGTAATCGATGATCGCCTTGAGGCCAGCCAACTCGAAATTAAAAACTTAGAAATGGAATCGGGCAATTTACTATCATCGGATTTTGCGCCGTTAGACATTTCGGGCGAATTGCATGATGCCGAATCTCCCAGCCCTATGTTGTTTGATATCAGCGCAAAAGCACGTATTGATCAAGAAACTACCGCGCTTTACATGCAAGACGTTAATGCCACGGTTCAGCAAGACACCTTAGACGCGAAATTTGATTTGGCTGAGTTGTCTCTATTAGATGCGGCAAAGTTGAGCATGAAAAATATCGACCTTGTGTTGAGCGGCGATTATCCTTTGTCGGCAACCATTCCCGAAGTCAATGCCAATCTCGATCAAGAAACGTTGAGCGCGGGTTCGCTAAGTGCGCAGTTCTATGACGCTAAAGCCGACATAACGAATCTCTCTATGCGAGGTTTTTCAGAACCCAATGTGACGGCTAATTTACGCGTAACGCCATTTGATGCACGTGAGTTGTTGAAGCAATTTGAGGTGGATTATCAACCCTTGAACTCAGCGGCCTTGAGCTCAGTTGGGCTAACGGCCAAGCTTGAAGGCAGTCTTGAGCGGGCGGCATTTTCAGATTTGGTTCTTGATTTAGATCAATCACGTTTAACGGGGTCCGCAACGGTAAGAAATTTTGAGCGCCCAGCCGCAACCTTTGATTTAAAACTGAGTGACCTAAATGTTGATGATTATTTGCCGCCCGAAGACGACGCGCAAGAAGACGATATTTCAGGAGCCGAAGCCTTAGTCTTACCGTTGGCAGCGTTCAAAGAACTCAATGCCAATGGGCGTTTTGTGGCCGATTCGCTTATTTCGGGTGGCATCAAAATGGAAGACATCGATGTTCGTGTTAAATCCACAGAGGGTTCGGTCACCATTACCCCGAGCGCGTCTTTGTACGACGGCAAGCTTGACGGCAATATTGCGTTTACCGAAAGCGGTGATTCGGTGCTAACGGTCAAGCAAAATGTTGATTTGGTTGATCTCGGCCGAATGTTGACCGATGCCGAGGTCAGCGAGCAACTACGAGGTCTTGGCAGTTTGGCGATTGATGTTTTAGTGCGCGAATCCAATGGTGTGCAAACGAATCAAGGCACGATTAAATTGCAAGCCAGTCAAGGCGAAATTAGTGGCGTGGATATGAACTCAGTGTTACAGCGCGCCAATAGTGTGATGTCGTTATTGAGCAGTAAGGGCGACACCGCGACCGAGCAAGACGCGACTGAATCTAAAGGCGAAGCTGACGAAGAAGGTATTACCAAGTTTGCCGAAATGAGCGGCACGTTTAATCTCAATAATTTTGTGCTTACCAATGACGATTTTGTCTTAAAGGCGCCTGCGTTTGCGGTTACTGGTGAAGGCGTGATTGATGTGGCTCAGCAAACAGTTAACTACCTTATTGAAGTTGCGGTAGATGAAAATATCAGCGGTGCCTTAGGGCAGCAATTAGAGAAAATAAAAGGTCAACGAATTCCAATTCGATGCAAAGGCGCGCTGGACGCACCGCTGTGCTTACCCGATGCCAAGAAGCTGTATTCCAATTTTTTGGCCGCTCGACTCGACGCCAAAAAGGGTGAGTTCTTGCAAGAAAAGCTCGGGATAGAAGGCGGCGAAAAACTCTCCACCAAAGACGTCTTAAAACAGGCCTTAATCAGTAAAGCGCTCGGCAAAGATAAAGAAGCACGGCAGCCGCAGGAACGCCCGATTCAAGAACGCGATGCGCCGACAGATGAGCTTCTTAACCAAAAAGAATCGGCGCCGCTCGAAGAAGGTGCCTCAGAAGCCGCCAATGAAGAGCGAGAAGAAGACCCGAAAGACAAACTCAAACGTAAATTGTTGGAAAAGCTGTTTGACTAGAACGTGGTTTGAATAAGTGCTTTGAATAAATAGACTCCCAGCTTGAGAGCCAATCGCTGATTGGCTCTTGCCATATTGGCGATTGGCGGCATGTCGGTGGCGGTGTAAACTTCACGTTTACGTTTTCCGCTATCACTCTCTCATGTCAGATCAAAAACTGAATAAATTCAGCGCCACCATCACACAACCCAAATCTCAAGGCGCAGGCCAAGCCATGCTTTATGGCACAGGGCTAAAGCGTCCCGATATGGATAAGGCTCAAATTGGTATCGCCAGCGTTTGGTGGGAAGGCAATACCTGCAATATGCATTTGAATGATCTGGCGGCTGAGGTCAAACAAGGCGTGAGCGATGCGGGATTAGTCGGCATGCGGTTTAATACCATTGGTGTGAGCGACGGCACCACTAATGGCACGTCCGGCATGGCGTATTCATTGCAATCGCGCGACATTATCGCCGACTCCATTGAAACGGTGGTCTCCGCCCAGTTTTACGACGGCGTGATTGCCATCCCGGGTTGCGACAAAAATATGCCAGGTTGCATGATGGCCATCGCACGCTTAAATCGCCCGGCGATTATGGTTTACGGCGGGTCGATTAAACCGGGTATGCATAAAGGCCGCAAGCTCGACATCATCTCTGCCTTTCAAGCCTATGGTGAGTTTTTAGTTGAAACCATCACCGATGATGATCGCCAACAAATTGTCGAAAAATCCATCCCCGGTGCCGGCGCCTGTGGCGGTATGTATACCGCCAATACTATGGCGAGCGCGATTGAAGCTTTGGGTATGAGTTTGCCTTACTCGGCCTCAGCGCCAGCGGTTGAGCCTGAAAAAATTGACGAGTGTCAACGCGCTGGCCAAGCCTTAAAGCACTTATTAGAAATTGATCTCAAGCCTCGCGACATCATGACGCGCGAAGCCTTTGAAAATGCCATGGTGATGATTACTGCACTCGGTGGCTCAACCAATGCAGTGCTGCATCTAATCGCCATGGCGCGCTCTTTGGATATTGACTTAACCGTTGACGATTTTCAAAGTGTGAGTGATCGTATTCCATTCATTGCCGACCTCAAGCCCAGCGGGCAATACGTGATGCTCGATCTACATCACATTGGCGGTACGCCAGCGGTAATGAAATTTTTGCTTGAACATGGTTTGTTAAACGGCGATTGCATGACGGTTACCGGTAGAACCTTGGCCGAAAATCTTGCCGATTTACCCGGTCTAAAAGAAGGGCAAGACATTATCAAACCTCTCGATAAGCCGATAAAACGCTCAGGTCATATTCAAATTCTAAAAGGCAATTTGGCGACCGAAGGCTCAGTTGCGAAGGTCACTGGCAAAGAAGGCGAAAAATTTGTCGGCCCGGCGAAAGTCTTTGATGGCGAGCAGGCGATGATTGAAGCGCTTGAGCAAAACCAAATTGAGAAAGGCGATGTCATTATTATTCGTTACGAGGGGCCTAAAGGTGGCCCGGGCATGCCTGAAATGCTCAAACCGACTTCTGCCATTATGGGGGCAGGCCTAGGTGAACATGTCGCGATGATTACCGATGGTCGTTTTTCAGGTGGTTCGCACGGGTTCATCGTGGGCCACGTTGTGCCAGAGGCGCAAGAAGGTGGTGGAATTGCTTTAGTGAAAAACGGCGATGTGGTCACGCTAGACGCTATCAATAATCGTATCGAAATGGACGTCACCGAGGCAGAACTGCAAGAGCGAAGAGCAGCTTGGCAAGCGCCAGAACCCAAAGCTACCAGAGGTACCTTGGGCAAATATATACGCAATGTAAAGAATGCGTCGATGGGCTGCGTGACCGACGAATAAGTTGTAAACTGGCCGCGGGTAGAAGTTTGTCAGTGTCTACAAAGCTTATTCACAGTCTTTGTGCAAGCGAGTTGTGCCTTTTTGGTGTGGGTATTATAAGTGTCGGTATTATAAAAAACGGTGCACGGGCAAACAGGCCGCTTGAAATTTTTGGGGTTGGGTGTGGTTAGAGAAACAAGTACAGATACAATGGCTAGCTCCGCCGAGTTAAGCGATATGGCGCAGGATTCCGCTGTCGCCAGCGATGAAAGGCAGCTAGATACAAAAAGCCAAAGCGTCGACCTGGAAATTGACTGCCCCAAGTGCGGTGCTCTGCGAGTTGCCGAATCTCGGCCACAGATGAGCGACGCCATAGTTCTGCGCCTATTTGCCAAAGCCCCTTATCGCTGCCTTCGATGCTATCACCGTTTTTGGTTGCAAGAACCTTTGTTCTCGCGGCGAGAACGAATTGCCACGTGGGCGATGATAGGCATCGTGTTTCTAGCGATCACTCTTTGGTTTGGCGTGGTGAAAACGAATGAGCAAAGCTCGGCCTCAGACATTGCGCCAGTCGAGAAAGATACGTCGACTGACAACGTCTTTGTAAGTCAGATTAAACCTTTGGCGCCAGAGACCTTGGTGGATACAGAGAACTTTGTGGATACAGAGAACAACAAAAACGATCTGACTCCTGTCGCAGCGGTTGAACCCTCAAGTACCTTTAACCTCTCGGTGGATGGACCTAAGCAGATAGAAGTTGGTGATGGCGCGATTGTTAACCCCATCGATTCGGTCGCAGCCCCAAGCTTGTCTGTACCCAGCCCTCAAGACGTGGATTCCGCCGAGCAAGCGGCATTGCAAGCTGAGCAATCCAGTCAGTCTTATCAAGCCGCCTTGGATGACGCCTTATCGGCAAATTTCGACGAACTTCGGTCGCTGGCGAAAATCGAAATTAATTACCATATTGAACAGTGGCGACTGGCTTGGGCGACCGGCAAGATACAAGACTATCTAGACGCTTATGCAAACGACTTTGTGCCCGAGGAACAGCGATCACGCTCGTCATGGGAGGCGCAGCGCCGCGATCGAGTTTCGCCGGGCCGCAAGGTGGACATCGAAATGAGAGACTTCGATATTACCTTCGAGCCGGGTTTAGAGAAAGCCTCGATCGAGTTTGAACAGGACTATCAATCTGGTAGCTATACGGATTTAGTGCGAAAACAATTGGTTGTCGTAAAACGAGGGCAGAGTTGGAAAATCATTCGTGAACGCCAATTCGCGCCGCAAGACAATTAAAACCTCGCTGCAAACTCCGCTCGCCGATCGCATGCGCCCGCAATCTCTGGACGAGGTTGCCGGCCAACAACATTTAATCGGTTGCGGCAAACCTTTACGGCAAGCCTTTGAACAATCAAAGCTGCATTCGATGGTGTTTTGGGGGCCGCCGGGTACAGGCAAAACGACCCTGGCTCGCCTATTGGCAAAGACCGCCGGCGTTGAATTTGTCGCCTTGTCTGCCGTACTTAGCGGTGTCAAAGATATTCGTCACGCGGTTGAGGCCGCGCAAATGCGACAGCAGACTGGCATGGGCGCGACCCTATTGTTTGTCGACGAAGTTCACCGATTTAACAAAGCACAACAAGATGCCTTTTTGCCGCACATTGAAGACGGCACCTTGATTTTTGTGGGGGCGACCACAGAGAACCCCTCATTTGAATTAAACAATGCGCTGCTGTCGCGCGTGCGTGTTTATGTATTGAAGTCGTTAGAGGCCAGCGATGTTGAGCAGGTGTTGGTGCGCGCTCTTGCCGATACAGACAACGGCCTCGGCTCTTTGAACTTACAAGTCGAGCCAAGCGGCTTGAGTTTACTTGCAGAAAAGGCAGATGGCGATGCACGTAAAGCGTTGACGCTTCTGGAAGTCGCCAGCGATTTAGCCGAAGAACAAAAGATTAGTGAAGCCGATATCACCGAGATACTCAGTGGTGGCGGTACGCGAAGATTCGACAAAGGTGGCGACGCGTTTTACGATCAAATATCAGCGCTGCACAAATCGGTACGTGGCTCCGATCCAGATGCGTCTCTGTATTGGTTGTGCCGAATGTTAGATGGTGGAACTGACCCTCGATATCTGGCTCGACGTTTGGCGCGTATTGCCAGTGAAGATATCGGCAATGCCGATCCGAGAGCGCTTCGATTATGTCTTGATGCGTGGGAGGTCCAAGAGCGACTAGGCAGCCCCGAAGGCGAGTTGGCCTTAGCTCAGGCGGTCATTTACCTCGCCGTCGCTGCGAAAAGTAACGCCGTTTATAATGCCTTTAGAGCCGCAATGGTGGTCGCTAAAGAAAGCGGATCCTTGGAAGTGCCACTACACATACGCAACGCGCCAACCCAGCTCATGAAAGAGCTAGATCACGGCAAAGGCTATCGTTATGCTCACAATGAAGAAGACGGATTTGCCGCCGGAGAAACTTATTTGCCTGATGAACTAAATGGTATTTCATTCTACCAGCCGGTTGAGAGAGGCTTGGAGATCAAGATTAAGGAAAAATTAGATCACCTAAAACGGCTCAATGGCCGGGCCTCAGGCTCGCGAGATTGACCTTCCTTATTAGCTCAAAGAGCCAAGGTATGGGATCTGCTTAGGTTCTGTTTGGGTTCTATAGGCCGCATTTTTTGTATCGTATGGGTTTCATTGGTGCTGCCTAATAAACGATAAAAAGCCCAATTCACATTTTTTGACAATTGACCACTTTAGAGTCTGAAACCGAATAATATGCGAAAATTCACGCGAAAAATGAACAAGATCATGGTTTCATTCGAAACTCAACCCAAGATATTTCTCAAACTGTCAGGCATGTAATACACTGGTAACAAACCAACATGCAAACAAAGTGTCGTGTTTGCATGCTGGCGGTAATTTGAACCAAAGCCCCAAGTTCACCTAGGTGAAATTTTGGACTGACCATTCAATAGACTCAGAACTGATTCGATTTTTAACAGGCTACTAGTTCCCTGATCTAACGCATTTTTTTTGCTTTAGGCCAAAACTGTTCTCCTTACTTAAGACCGAGTCAGCAATCAGTTTACTGCTTACCTTTATTAAGTTAGGTAGGCACCTATAAAAGTAATTGGGGTCATTGGTTGAGATTGCAAACATATAAATGTTCATAAACTCAAATATCTAGAGGTAAAGAGAGAATGAAGTACTACCAACCATTTAAAAAGAGAGCCTTAGCCGTAGCAGTAAGCTCGGCTACAGTGCTAGCCGGCGGACTTAGCTCGCAAGCTTTTGCTCAAGAAGAAGAACTTCAAGAAATTGAAGAAACCATCGTAACCGGGTCACGTATCAAGCGTGCTGATTTGTCTTCAGTGACTCCGGTATCAGTAGTTACTGGTGAAGAGTTCAAACTATCCGGTAACATCAACATTGAGCAAAAATTAGCTCAGCTTCCACAAACTGTACCGGCTTTTGGCCCTAGTTCTAATAACCCGGGTGACGGAACTGCAACGGTTGATTTGCGGGGCTTGGGTAGTTCTCGTACTCTCGTTCTTGTTAACGGTCGTCGCTATATTCCTTCGCGTCAAGACGGTGTTGTCGATTTAAACACGATTCCTGCTTCTTTGATCAAGCAGGTCGATGTAACCACAGGTGGTGCTTCGGCCGTATATGGCTCAGATGCTCTAGCTGGTGTTGTTAACTTTCAACTTGTTGATGATTACGAAGGCGCGGAATTCTCGGCTCTTTATGATGTCACCACTGAAAACGACGGCGGAAAATTCAATTTTGATTTCACCTTAGGTGGCAATTTTGACGAAGGTCGTGGTAACGCAGTTATCTT
The DNA here is from genome assembly GCA_937922925.1 of uncultured Arenicella sp. Lineage (GTDB taxonomy): Bacteria > Pseudomonadota > Gammaproteobacteria > Arenicellales > Arenicellaceae > Arenicella. The sequence goes on from CALAKU010000064.1 coordinate 15,702, forward strand.
TGGATCATTCTCTGATCGTGACCCTGTGTTCCAGGGCGATCGTGAGTTCTCAAATGTCGCCCTAACTGAAAGCGGCGACCAGCTTGTTCCTGGCGGTTCATCGGGTGTTCCTGGAACTCGTGTATTTGGTGGCCCAACGCTACCGAATGGCGACAACGTTGGTATCTTTTTGGCCGACGGTTCAGCTCGTGGTTTCCAAGATCCAGCCGATCGTTTTAACTATGCGCCAGACAACTTTTTACAGTTACCTCAAGAGCGCTTTTTAACGTCTGCGATTGCTCATTACGACCTAACTGACAGCGTACGAGTTTACTCTGAGTTAACCTTTGTTCGTAACGAAGTACCTCAAGAGCTTGCTCCTACTCCGGCTTTCTTGGGCAGTTTAGAGATCAATCCAGACAGCCCATTTTTCGCACCTGATGTACAGCAAGCCTTTAATGGTATTCGTACGGACACAAATGGTGATGGCGTAGTCAATGGTCAAGACAATGCGTTCTTGCCGTTTATCGGTCGTCGAATGGTTGAGAATGGCTCTCGTCAGTCAGTTGATACTCGTACTGCGAACCGTATTTTGGTTGGCTTAAAAGGCGAGTTAAACGATGTATGGAGCTACGATGCTTATTACAGCACCGCTCAGCTTGATCGTACTCAGCAGCTCAATAATGACGTTTCCGATTCACGATTCAGACAAGCGGTTTTAGTGACTGATGATGGTACTGCATGTCAAGACGCGTCTGGTGGTTGTGCGCCGCTGAACATTTTCGGCCCAGGCAACATCAGCCAAGCGGCAATTGATTTTGTCAATGTTGGTGCAACCAATATTACCGACATTAACCAAGAAGTATTCAACGCGTCTGTGTCTGGCACATTGGGATCTATTGGCGCGAGCCAACCTGTTGGCTTGGTAGTGGGTGTTGAGTATCGCAATGACGAATCATCTTTCCGCCCAGATACCTTCTTGGCTTCTGGTGACGTTCTCGGTTTTAATGCTGGTGAGCCAACAATTGGTTCATTTGATGTTTCTGAAATTTTTGCAGAAGCGTCATTGCCAATTACCGACAACTTCGAGGCATGGGGCGCATATCGCTATTCTGACTACTCGAATATCGGTGGTGTAAGCTCATTTGCAACGGCCTTGTCGTTTACTCCAGTTGAGCAAGCTCGTTTCCGTGTTGGTTACCAACAAGCGGTTCGCGCACCAAACGTGTTCGAGCTGTTCCAAGGTAATTCAAATGGCTTCCCAGGTGCAACTGATCCATGTTCTGCTGGCGGTTTCGTTGCTGGAACAACCGATGCGGCGCTTTGCCAAGCTACGGGCGTTCCTGCCGGTCAAGTCGGCGTATTCAACCAAGCTAATACTCAGATTGAGGGCCAGTTTGGTGGTAATGCGAATCTTTCGGAAGAGACTTCTGATACCTTTACATTGGGTGTTGTTGTTGAGGCGACGGATAACTTATCAATTACCTTGGACTACTTTGATATTTCAATCGAAGACAGCATTAGTGTTTTAGGTGGTGGTGTCGCTAACGTATTGGATATCTGTTTCAACCAAATCCGTGATGCTTCTTCACCGTTCTGCCAAGCAGTTGCTCGTCGTCCAGATGGTAACGTAGATGTAGTGCGAGTGTTGAATGAAAACATTGCTGAACTAGAAACATCGGGTATCGACCTTGGCATCAACTACACAACCGATCTTGGTTTTGGAATCGGTGGTGACGGATCAAGCTTGAATATCGATTTTAAAGCGACTTTCCTTGATACCTATGACGTAACACCGGTTGCCGATCTTGATGACGTAAATGAGTGTGCAGGCCAATTTGGTAATACCTGTGGTCGGCCACGAAATGAACTCATCGCTAACGCTCGAGTGAGCTGGTTGACCGGCGATTGGACATTCTCAAGTCTAGTTCGTTATTTGAGTGCCGTTGACGATGATACAATCGTAAACGGTGGCGCAAATCGTGATGACTTGGTCGTGCCTGAAGTGGGTGACGAATTTTACTTAGATTTAAGCGCCGCTTATAACTACAGTGATGACCTTTCATTCAACTTTGGTATCAAAAACGTGTTCGATACTGAGCCAACTGCGATTGGTGATCAGCAACAACAAGCAAACACTTTCCCTGAGACTTATGACTTGTTGGGAACGCGTTTCTTCTTTAGCGCTAATTACAAGTTCCGCTAAACGCTAACTTGCATTTAGGACAAAACGGCGAGCGTCAGCTCGCCGTTTTTTGTTTGTGCTTTAAATCTAGAGTTTGCAAAACGTCTTTTCTAAATACGATGTCTTTTAGTTATCAGTAGTAATGAAATTGATCGAAGTTTTACAAGCGGCATATGAGTTGTTTAAAAAGGGAAGTAACGACGACGCATTGATATTGTTGGATAGGGCAATTAGTCAATGGCCTCGACAAGCCAAGCTGTGGCAACTCAAGTCGATGGTTCTAAAAGCAAAAAATCAGTTTCAATCGTCTTTGAGTTGTTTAAAGCAAGCGCTCGAGTTTGACAAGAATGATCCTGAAATACATAACAACATAGCCAATTTGTATCAA
>CALAKU010000065.1 GCA_937922925.1 uncultured Arenicella sp.
GCGACGTCGATAATCTCCATACATTTTTCGACATCGTCTACGCCGACAACTAAAAGCTTGGCCTCGTGTGCGCCAGCGGCTTCGAGTAAATCACGACGTGCCATATCACCGTAAAACACAGTATTGCCGAAGCGACGCAGCATGTTCACTTGGCTTGGGCTGTGATCGATAATGGTCAAATGAAAGCCGGAGCTGGCGAGCATGCGGCCCACGATTTGGCCGAAGCGCCCATAGCCCGCGATCATTACATCGCAGGTGGGTTCGACCTCTTGATCGTCTTGATAACTGGCGTGCTGACTAAGCCGCCCATACCAAGCCTCGTAAGCAACAAATAGGAAGGGAGCCACCAACATGGACAGCGCGACCACGATGATCATAAGATTGACCGTATCTTGATCGAACACCGAGGCCTGTAAACCAGCCGCGCCCAACACAAAGGCAAACTCACCGCCTTGTGCCAAGGCCACGGTAAAGAGCCAGCCTTGTTTGCTTTCCATTTTGAAAATACGAGCAAGCCCCCAAAGTACTCCCGCCTTGATTACTATCAAAGCGATCACAAGACTCAACACTAGGCCTACGTTTTCAGCAAACAACGTAAAGTTAATACTCGCACCAACAGTAATGAAAAAGAGGCCGAGCAATAAGCCCTTAAAAGGTTCTATGTCGGCCTCAAGCTCATGACGAAATTCGCTTTCGGCAAGCACCACACCGGCGAGAAATGTACCCAAGGCGGCGGATAAACCGATGGCCGTCATGGCCACCGCAATCGCAACCACGATCAACAAAGCGGTCGCCGTAAAGAGTTCTCGTATGCGCGTTTCTGCGATTAAGCGAAAGATAGGTGAGGACACAAAGCGCCCGATTAAAATAATCGCGGCGATCGCCACAAGAGTGATGACTACGCGCGCCCATACCGGATAGTGGGCGATTAAATTAGTCGCATGATGATCGCCACCTGTGGCGATAGGCAAGGTTGCTAATAACGGAAACAAAGCCAAGATTGGGATCACTGCTATATCTTGAAACAGCAAAACCGAGAAGGCATTGCTGCCCGCCTGGGTTTTGGATAAGCCTCGCTCACTCAACGATTGCAATACGATGGCGGTTGACGAAAGCGCAACGGTTAGACCTAAGGCCAAACTCATTTGCCAAGATAGCCCGCCAGCTACAATGAGCAAACCCGCTAACAGGGCGGCCGTCAACGCTACTTGGCCACCGCCCAATCCGAGCACCGATTTACGTAAAGCCCAAAGGCGTGAGGGTTGTAGCTCAAGCCCGACTAAGAACAACATGATCACCACACCGAATTCAGCAAAATGCATAACATCGGTTTGATCGCCGACCAGCTTTAGGGCGCTAGGGCCAATGATGATGCCAGCGATTAAATAACCTAATACCGACCCCAACCCTAAGCGCTTGGCGATAGGTACGGCGATCACGGCGGCAAGTAAATAGATGAGGGCGCTGGCTAACATGAGAAAACGGTTTCGGTTTAGATGGCCTTAAAATAGCATATCAACTAAGGCTTGCCTGAGGGCTTTTGCGGCTTCTTTACCAACAATGTGGTTGGCCAAGGGAATCTTTTTGCCGTTGTTGTTGACCAGCATTTTGTAATAGGTGGTTCTCTTGGAGCCTTGCTCGGTAGAGAATGTTTTCTTGAGCGAAAACTGTCGTTCATTAAAAAGAGCAATATCGTGGCTCGAGGTTTGTAAGCCAAACCAATAATGACGAGAATGAATAATGCGCGCGGCTTTGTCAATTTTGACGTCTATCGAGCTACCCAAGGCGTACACGCTGGCGATCACGGTCGCCGCGCCAATAAACAAAAAGAAATAGCCGGGCCACCAGCCGTCGTTTACGGTGAAATAGCCCATGCCTGCGAAAATGGCGCCAAAGGTTATTCCCGCTAGGCTAGATAGTAAGACTCGACGCGCACTGCTGAGCAAATGTATATAGCGGCCATCATCGACATAGGGGATTTGTTTAAGCGCCGATTCGTCGGCGATTTCGTTTTGTTGTTTCTCAAACTCAGCGCGTATTGAATCGGCAATGCGAATACTCGACTCGGCTTTGGTGGCGCCGTTCGCCGGGAAAACCTCAACTGGCCATGAACGCTTAAACGCTGGAGAAGACGAGCTTGCCTTGCCCAAGGGTTCAATGGAGATATCCCAAGAACGGTGTTTAGATTTATGGGTTTCATTACTCGCAAAAACAGTACCGGGCAAATCAAATAAAAAGCTCGCCTGCAATCCCCGCCCAGCTCGTTGGATCACCACTGGTGCTTCAGATTGCCACGCGATGCTTGAACGAGACTCGTCTCGGTTTGATCTGGTCTCGCTGCAAGTCAGTACCGCCTTATAGTTAATACGATGATCAAAACGCGCGAGGCCTTTAGTGATCAGAACACGGCCGCCCAATTGACCGCCAACTTGCGGGGAGGTTGGATCAAGCTCAAGAGGGGTTTTGCCATACAAGCGATACGCTCGGCGCAGCTTTAAGGCATAGACCATGAAACCTGCGCCGACGATCGGGAAGACCAACATTAAAAGGGCCGCATAGTTGCCTTTCTTTAGCTCGCTGGGCAAACCAAGAACGCTGATAAACGCCCCCATAAAGAAAAAGACTGAGCCAAACCAAAACAGCATGATGTAAGCCGGCTTGTCACTACTTAACGTGTTTTTTGGGTTTGGTTTTCCGGCCAGCGAGGCATATAAAATCCATGCGCCAAAGCCGCCAAAGATCAACACAAAAAGTAATGCGAAGGCCAATTTTGACCAGCGAAAGGTTCGGTCTAATACTGATTGATTGGGGTCGTTGGGGTTATATAAAACGGTGACGGCGCCGCGTGCCTTTTGCCGAGACAAATCTCGATATAAGTCTTGCCAATAGTCGCCAATATTATCGCTGCCAGAATAAATTGAGATTTGAGAACTTCGATACTCTTGGCCAAAAACTCGAAATGAATATTCGCCTATGACCTTACTTGTGGTGGTTTCGCCGCTGTAATATTTCAGATCAAGCGTGTGCAGCTGGCCTTGGGTCGTTGACCAAGTGGCTGTCTGAACATACATGGAAATAAATTTGCCGCCGGTAAAATAAAAGATCAGAAGAGCGATGGCTAACAGCCCACCACCAAACCAATAACCCGCTCGGCTGGATTTAGATTTGCTTACCATGTTCAGTGTAGGCTAAGAAGTATCTGAATATCTCGGTGCGACAAGCCTTTAAGAAGGGCGCGCTGATCTAGGCTAACTTGGGCTGAGGTGTCGACATGATCAAGCAAAGCGGCCGCGATATCGCTGGTAGACAAATAATAAAAATCGGGATGCGCTTTAGCTAAGTTTTCTAGTATCTGGCTGAGCAGTTCACGCTGTTTGGTCACTTTCAGGTCTTTGTGCTTTTCTTCCATTAATCAATTTTGTCAGCGTGTTGATACAACTTGTCGATTAGCTTATCAAAGTTAGCTCGCTCGCGTTCTGTAAAACAATCCAATAAACGCTCCTCATAGTCATACGAGATCGGCACCACTTGTCGATAGATATCTTGCCCTGTTTTGGTCAGACGTAAGCGTTGGCGACGACGATCTTCGCTATCAATTTGGCGCGTCACCAAGCGCCGCTTAAGTAGGCGCTGCATCGCACGGCTAATAATCGATTTTTCGGTTTGCGTTTTACGCGAAATTTCATCGGCAGACGAACCGGGGTACTCACCGAGTACCGCCATAATGCGCCATTCGGTAACCGATAAAGCAAACTTGTCTTTATACGCCTTGGCGATCATATCGCTCACTCGATTCGACAATACCGAGAGACGATAAGGTAAATATTTTTCAAGCGTTAACACTGACGGACGTTTTGTTGACACAGGTGTTCTCTAAAAACTCTTATAGCTAGTCGCTGTATCAATCAGTAAGAGATACTCCATGCTGCAAGGCGCTGCATTACAAGTAGCAGGATCAAAGGGCGTGTTAAACAATAACACTGAGGCAAATTCAGACATACTTTTAGATGGCGTACTTAATACTTCTACCTTTTTCACTGCCCCATCCGAACCCACAACTGCGATAACAGCAAGCTTGCCACGTCGGCCTATCTTACTGTGCGCTTTGACTAGAGGTTCAATTAATGCGCCATAGCCTTTGGCCGGAAAAGGAGGCGTTTCAGTTTCGGGCATACCCTCGTAATCGCTTCTTACAATCGCTTGATGCTTTTTACTCAATTTGGAATAGGGCTTATCTAACGGAATAGCAGAGCTAAATAACTTCTGTCTAAATTTAGTGCCCGGCATCGGATCACCATATACGTAATACACGCGTTCTTTGGCATAAGTCGGCTCGGCTGTCCATACATTGATCGATAACAACACGATGCTAACGAGAATGATCATAAATTTGTCCATAAATGCAGGCCTCTCAAATTACGTTCATTGCAAAGTTTAGTTGAACCTAAAATATTTGTATAGCCAGATAGATTGATTTAGTTGGCATTGCAACTATAATGGTTGGCATTGCAACTATTCTTATAAAAAGCCATGACAGATACTTTTGACAACCCCATGGGCTTGTGTGGTTTTGAGTTTATTGAATTCTCGTCGACAGAGCGGGGTGTATTGGAGCCGGTTTTTGATATGGCTGGCTTTACCTTGGTGGCACGGCATCGATCAAAAGACGTCGCCCTATATCGCCAAGGCGGGATTAATCTACTACTCAACTACGAGCCAAAAAGCGACGCGTATTATTTTGCACAAGAGCATGGCCCGTCTGCTTGCGGTATGGCGTTTCGTGTCAAGGACGCGCAAAAAGCGTATCAGCGCGCCCTGGATTTGGGCGCACAGCCTATAGAGATCCCAACCGGGCCAATGGAATTACGACTCCCTGCCATTAAAGGCATCGGCGGCGCGCCGCTGTATTTGATCGATCGCTTTGAAGAAGGCAGCTCTATTTACGATATCGACTTTGAATTTGTCGAAGGCACCGATCGGCATCCCGAAGGTTGCGGCTTTAACGTAATAGACCATCTTACTCACAATGTGTATCGCGGCCGCATGGCCTACTGGGCTGATTTTTATGAGCGCTTGTTTAATTTTCGAGAAATCCGGTTCTTTGATATTAAAGGCGAATACACGGGGCTCACGTCTAAAGCGCTCACAGCACCTGATGGCTTGATTCGCATCCCTTTGAACGAAGAAGCATCAAAAGAAACAGGCCAGATTGAAGAGTTCCTAATGGCGTATAACGGAGAGGGCATACAACACATTGCCTTCTCGTGTGATAACTTGCTTGAATGTTGGGATAAACTCAAAGCACGTGGCATGAGTTTTATGACAGCACCGCCGGATACCTACTACGCCATGTTAGACGAGCGCTTGCCCAACCATGGCGAACCCATCGATGAGTTAAAAAGCCGAGGCATTTTGCTTGATGGTTCTACCGAAGATGAACCTCGATTGCTCTTACAAATTTTTTCAGAAACCTTAGTTGGCCCCGTGTTCTTTGAATTCATTCAGCGCAAAAAAGACGATGGCTTTGGCGAAGGCAATTTTAAAGCGCTCTTTGAAAGTATAGAGCGCGATCAAATAGAACGAGGCGTGCTGAACGCCGTATAAGCTTATGACACTAAACCAAACGCACGACCTTTCCTTAAAGAGCTGGCTGGCCAGTGCCGACAATAGTGCTTTCCCGATTCAAAATTTACCTTTCGGGATTTTTCGCCGTAAAGACAGCAACGAAGCCTTTCGCGGCGGTGTGGCGATTGGCGATTCGATTGTTGATCTCAAAGCAGCGCACAAGGCGGGCGTATTCAGCATGGCGCTCACGCCCGTGTTGAAAACTCTGTATGAACCGCAACTCAACACTTTTATGGCCTTGGGGTCGAGCGCTTGGTCTAAGGTGAGAGCCGAGCTCTCTGCTGCCTTAAGCGAAGGTGCGAGCCAACAAGCCATGCTTGAATCCTGTTTGATTCAACAAGACAAAGCCGAATACGCATTGCCTGCGCGCATTGGCGACTACACCGATTTTTACAGCTCAATTCATCATGCCACCAATGTCGGCAAGTTGTTTCGACCCGATAACCCTCTGCTGCCTAACTACCAATGGGTACCGATTGGCTACCATGGGCGCAGCTCGTCGATCAAAGTCGATGGGCATAGTTTTCATCGCCCGGTCGGTCAACTCAAAGCACCGGATGCCGACGCGCCCGTTTTGGCAGCCTGCAAACGCTTAGACTACGAATTGGAAGTTGGCATCTATATCGGCAAAGGCAACGACTTAGGGCAGGCAATCTCCATTGACCAAGCTGAAGACCATGTCTTTGGCCTTAGCCTATTGAACGATTGGTCGGCACGCGATATTCAAGCGTGGGAGTATCAGCCGCTTGGCCCCTTTCTGTCCAAAAGTTTTGCATCGACTGTCTCGCCTTGGATTGTCACCATGGAAGCCTTAGCGCCATTTCGATCTCAATGGCATCGGCCTGCGGATCACCCGCAGCCCCTGGCCTATTTAGATTCAGACGTCCTTCGAGATCAAGGTGCGGTGGACATGCAATTAGAAGTATCAATTCAGACACCAAAAATGAAAGAGCAAGGTCGCGACGCCGAACGTTTAGCCCTCAGTAATTTTAAAGAGTCTTATTGGACGGTCTCGCAAATGGTGGCGCACCACAGTGTCAACGGTTGTAACTTACAAGCCGGCGATTTATTCGGCAGCGGCACGCAAAGCGGAACCAGCAAAGACAGCGTCGGCGCGTTGCTAGAGGCCACCGAAGGCGGCAAGCATTCCGTCACCTTGAGCAATGGTGAGCAACGCACCTTTTTAGAGGACGGCGATACCATCACCTTGCAAGGTTGGTGCGAACGCGATGGCTTCGCCAAAATCGGATTTGGGCAAGCCAGCGCAACCATACTGCCAGCAATTAGCCAATAGCAACTAAGCAGACAAGGTACAGTGATGAGCAAACTAAACATCGAACAAATTCATCATGTCGCTTATCGTTGCCATGATGCTAAAGAGACGGTTGAGTGGTATGTCAAAAACCTCAATATGGATTTCGTGCTCGCGATTGCGGAAAACCAGGTACCCTCAACCAAAGAACCCGATCCTTACATGCATGTGTTTCTAGATGCGGGCAACGACAACGTGTTGGCGTTTTTTGAACTCCCTACTAAGGCAAGAATGGGGCGTGATGAAAACACACCAGAATGGGTACAGCACATTGCGTTTAAGGTAAAAGACATGGACACCTTGCTTGGCTATAAGACTCAGCTCGAGCAAAACGGCGTTGAAGTACTAGGCGTGACCGATCACTCCGTTTTTCATTCGATCTACTTTTTCGATCCCAACGGCCATCGTTTGGAACTGGCCGCTCCGGATAGGCAAGAACAAGCCAAACTCGATAAACTCGATGCGGTTAAATGGGAGATGCTGGAAGAATGGTCGCGTACCAAGCGAGCGCCGAAGCACGCCGACTGGATGCACGCGAAAGAGCTGGATCAATGAAGCTAACGACTTACTTTAGAAGCACCGCTGCATATCGCGTTCGAATTGCACTGAATCTAAAAGGCATCGAACACACGCTGAGCCCAATTGATTTGTTCAGCAACGAACATAAAGAAAACGAGTTCCAACAGCACAATCCAGAAGGTTTGATCCCAACGCTCACCATGGGCGACGACGTTCTAACGCAATCGATGGCGATTTTGGAATACTTAGAAGAACAGTATCCCGAGCCCAGCCTATTACCTACAAATGCGACAGATAAAGCGCAGGTTCGAGCTCTTGCTCTGGGCATTGCATGCGACATACATCCGCTAAATAACCTTCGTGTACTAAGGTATTTAGTTGATGAGCTTGAACAGAGCGAAAAGCAAAAACTCAAGTGGTATCACCATTGGTTAGAGCAGGGCTTTAAGGCGATTGAATCGAGGTTGGCTAGACAGGCAAAACGTGGCACTTGCTGCTTTGGTGATACGCCAACGCTGGCTGATGTTTGTTTGATACCGCAGATTTACAATGCACATCGCTTTGAGTTTTCAATGGATGCTTATCCTTTGATTATGGCGGTGAATGAGCACTGTTTGGGGTTGGAGGCGTTTGATTTGGCTCGGCCCGAGAGGCAGGCTGATTTTATTTAAACTTTGAATTTTGTTAATCGAGTAGATTCGCTATATAAGTAGATTGCAGCTCGCCGCTGCGGGCGTTCATTTCTTTGTGCGTACAAAGAAACGAACCAAAGAAATACGCCGCGAGTTGTCTTGGCCCTTCGGGTTCCCATTAAAGGTTTGAGATTTATCAGCGCTGCGGAACTCGCGCTTTGCGCTCAAACAGTCCTCGCGACTACCCTGATAAATCTCAAACCTTTAATGGCCAAGCCAAAAGCGGTTATGTTGTTTTAAACGTGATTGCTCGTATTGATATTGGTTTTGGTTTTGAAAACGATCCGCTTATGAAGTAGCTACAAATTAAAGTCAGATTAACGGGGTCAAAGCGAGGACTGTTTGAGCGCGCAGCGCGAGTTCCGCAGCGCCGTTAATCTGACTTTAATTTGTAGGAACCCGAAGGGCTACTTCATCTTGCGGTGCCCTTCTTTTGGTTCGTTTTCTTGGGCAAGCAAGAAAATGAACGCCCGCAGCGGCGAGCTGCAATTTCAGTTAAAAGGTAAAGCCTTGATAATCAGCATTTACCAAAAACACATCAACAAAACCTCACGGGGCAGGCAAGAAAATAAATACCCACAGCAGCGAGCTGCAATGTCGAAAAGAATACGATCAAGAATTTAGCTAAAAACCAAAAAAATGAACCAACAAAAAGTAATCAACTCCCTACCATCCCACCTACAACCCTTTGTAGCCATCCAAGACTACACTGCCTATACCCCGAGGGATCACGCGATCTGGCGCTTCTTGCTCAAGCAACTGTCGTTTAGCTTAAAAGACAGCGCGCATCCGACGTACTTTGAAGGGCTGGCCAAAACAGGTTTGGGCTTTGATGCCATCCCTAAGATCGAGGACATCAATGCCTGTTTAAACAAATTGGGTTGGCGTGCGGTGGCGGTCGACGGTTTTCTACCACCGGCGGTGTTTATGGAATTTCAAGCGCAACGCGTGCTGGCGATTGCCCTGAATATTCGCTCATTTGACCATATGCTCTATACCCCTGCGCCAGACATCATCCACGAAGCAGCAGGGCATGCGCCCTTTTTAATCGACATTGATTACGCTGAATTTCTGCAACGCTTCGGCGAATTGGGGATGCGTGCGATCAACAATCAGCACGATTTGGATATTTACGAAGCCGTTCGCGAGTTATCGATTGTTAAAGAAAACAGCGCATCGACAGCGCAAGAAATTGAATTGGCTCAAGATCGTGTTGAAAGCTTGCAGAAAAAATCGGTGACGCCTTCCGAGGCTAATTTGTTGGCGCGCCTGCATTGGTGGACAGTTGAATACGGCTTAGTCGGTGATATCGATAACTACCGAATTTTCGGAGCCGGTTTGTTGTCGTCTTTGTCTGAGTCAACCACGTGCCTTAATGATGAGGCTGTCAGTAAACATCCGCTATCCATTAATGCAATTCGCACCAGTTACGACATCACCACTGCACAACCTCAATTGTTTGTAACTCAATCATGCCGGCACTTGAGCCAAGTGTTAGAGGAATATGGCCGCCACATGTGCTGTGATCGCGGCGGGGTCAGTGCACTAGAAGAAGCCCAGAGATCAGGCAGTGTAGTGACGGCACAATACAACTCAGGCTTACAAGTTTCAGGAAAGTTAAACCGCGTACTAAGAGATGCGGTTAGTAATGCCATTTATCTTGGAACAGAGGGCGGAACTCAATTGGCGTATGGCGACAAGGAACTCGCCGGGCATGGTCGCGATTATCACAGCCACGGTTTTGGTTCCCCAATTGGGCGGTTGGTGGCGATGGAGCGGTGCCTATCGGCTTACACAGTTGATGAATTAAAGCGGCATCACATTGAAATGGGTAAAAACGTATTGCTTAACTTTCTCTCTGGCGTTCAGGTGTCTGGCAAGCTTGAGGCTATTCTGCGCCGCGAGCAAAAAAACGTCTTGTTCAGCTTAAGCGACTGCACTGTTGTGGATATCGACGGAACTGTTTTGTTCGATCCCACGTGGGGCACTTACGATATGGCCATTGGCGATTCGATTGTGTCGGTTTTTGGTGGCTCGGCAGATCAACAGGCATTTCCACTCTACGAATCACCCTCCAATACCGCCACACTTAAGCATGATTATGATGAACATACTCAGAACCAATTTGAGCTTTACGATCTTATTGCTGGCACCAATAGGCCAGACATAGCGCTCGTCGAAAAAATCGCTCAAGATGCTTCTCTCGATTGGTTGCTCAAGTTCGAGGCTTTGGAAAAAACCACCGATATAGAACTTCGCCAACAACTAATTAGGCAACTGAATTCAATCGCTAACAACGCCAGCGAAGAAACAGGCACCTTGATAAAAGGTGGATTGCTGCGCCTTGGTTAAAAGGTGACCAGACCAACAAGAAAAAGGATGGCCGCCGACATCATGACCAAAATAAAATAGAACAAGGCCAAAATCGGCAATCGCCACATTAAGCCTGGCCAGCTAAGTTGGTAAACATGCTTTAAGCTCCACACCAAGTAGATGGGCATCCAAATATTGATAAAGGAGTCCATCCCAATAGAGAAAATCGGTATCTCTGCCATGATCAATAATGTTTGAGTGCTAAACATTAAAAACAAAAAACAGTGGCTATAGACCGTATAGATCAGATGCTCAGTGAAATAATAACCGCGCCCCATCATTAAAAGAGTTAAGACTAGAGCCACAAACGGCAATACCAAGAACACCAAAGGTGGCGCTAAGTCGATAAGCTGTTCCGCGACTTCGCTTGGGTCTTCTGCTATTTGAGTTCGTACTTTTTTGATCTGTTCTTCCAAAAACGTTTTTATCCGTAGGTTGGTTTCTTCTTTAAGCAGGGGCAGATTAAAATTCACTTCGGTTTCATCTAACTCATCGTCGCCTAAATCTAATTGTACTGTGACAGAATTGCCTTGCTGGTCGTTTTGAACTTGTACTTTTTGCATTAAGTTTTGCAAAGACAAGATAACGAAAAATACGATGCTAGTAACAATATAAAACCGCACTGGGTTAACGAATGACATTCGCTTACCGTCTAGATATTGTCGAGTAACACGGCCCGGTAAAAATGCCGTTTGCCATAGCGTGCGTATTGCACGTGAGTCGAGCTGGAAGATATTTTCAAGAGCCTCGTGCATGACCGTCCAAAACAGGCGCCGCGGCCCATGAATACTTTGGCCACACTCAGAACAATACTCGCCGCTAAGCTCTGCCTTGCAGTTAAGGCAGTTTGATACGGCTGAGGTCATTTTTCAGCAAAGATGGTTTTGGTTTCAAACGCGTCTTTGAAATGTCGCCGACACAGAGGCACATAGCGATCATTGCCCCCGATCTCTACTTGCGTTCCTGCGGTCACCACCTCGCCGCTCTCGGTCACTCTCACGACCATGCCCGCCTTACTTCCGCAATGACAAATCGTTTTGAGTTCCGTTAACACATCAGCCCACGCTAATAACCATTGTGAACCTGGAAACAATTCGCCTTGAAAGTCGACTCGTATTCCATAGCACAGCACCGGGATATTCAAGGCATCACACACTTGGGTTAACTGCCACACCTGATCCTTATTTAGAAACTGAGCTTCATCGACTAAGACGCAATTTATGGCTTTTTCTGTGTGGCGAGACTCTACGTGCTCAAATAAATTTGTGTCGTTGGTGTAGATGTCAGCGGCCTGCTCTAAGCCAATTCTAGACGCCACTTTGCCTTGACTGACCCTGTCATCCACCGCCGCAGTTAAAAGCAAAGTGTGCATACCTCGCTCGCGGTAGTTGAAGCTCGATTGCAAAAGGGTTGTGGATTTACCCGCATTCATACTCGAGTAATAGAAATAGAGCTTCGCCATAAAATTTTTGTTTCGGACCTAATCGAACCGACTAACTGTAAGACTTAGTTGACGGACCAGCTAAGTTAACTGGGTAACGTTTTAAACAACACCAAATAGGGAAATAGGTAGCGAACTAAAACACGCGCGCAAGCGCGTCCGCTTCGGTCATTAATTGCTCAAGTTTTTCTTGGTCTAATTTCAATTGACAGTTTTGCAAATTTTGTTGTGCATCCGCATGGCCGTTTTTATGCGCTACCTGGCTCCAAATAAAACACTGTTCGTAATTCTGCTCTACGCCGTCGCCGGCAAGATAAAGTTCGCCCAACATATATTGCGCATCCACATCGCCAAGGCTAGCTGCCTTCATAAACCAAATAGCGGCTTGGCGAGGATTTTTCTCTCGATTTAAGCCTATATAATGAGAATAGCCAAGGTTGTATTGAGCTACCGCGTCACCGTCTTTGGCATGTTGTTCGAGCAGATCTTTTAAATTTTCGGCCAACGCGGCGTTATTGATTTGGCTAAGGTGCAAACTTGCTAAGGTGTCAGCCGATTCTTCAAAGCCCGAGTTAAACGACTGCACATAGAAACGACGAGCAGCTCCGAAGTTACGTGGCACTCCAAAACCAAAATGATGGACACGACCAATATGATGTCTTGCACCGATCACATTTTGTGAATCGGCCAATTGCAAAAACTGCAGTGCTCGAACAAAGTCTTTTTCTACACCGTTACCCGATAAAAGCTGTAGGCCCAATTGTAATTGCGCCGGGCCATAACCCAACTGCGCCGACTGATTAAAAAACCCATAGGCGCGAAACGGATCCGCACTAACGCCATTGTGGCCGTGTAGAAACTGATTGCCTTGATTAAAGAATCCAATAGCTCGTTGATCGGCATAAATCGAACTCGACGCCAACAATAAGGCGATAAACAAGAGCGCAGATTTCATAGTTTTCTCCAAACAATTCAATGCCACCAGTATAGAACAAATAGAGCGGACATAAAAAACCCCTCTGCTGCACTCAACAACAGAGGGGCTTAGCCAATACGGCTTATCAATATTTAGCCAAGCAACGGCGCGATCACCAAGCTCACAATCGCCATTACATTGATCAAAATATTCATTGATGGGCCAGAGGTATCTTTGAATGGATCACCAACGGTATCGCCTACGACAACCGCTGCGTGGGTTTCGGAACCTTTGCCACCGTGATTGCCTCGCTCTACGTATTTTTTGGCGTTATCCCATGCACCACCGGCATTCGCCATCGTGATCGCCAACAAGACGCAACCTAGTAGAGCGCCACCAAGCATACCGCCAAGCGCTTCAGGGCCGATACCAAAACCGATAACCGCTGGTGCCCCTACCGCCAAAATACCGGGGAGGATCATGCGCCTTAATGCGGCATCCGTTGCAATTTCAACACAGCGCTCGGTATCTGGTTGTGCCGTGCCTTCAAGTAGACCAGGTATTTCTTTGAATTGGCGGCGCACTTCTTTAATCATATCAAAAGCCGCATCACCGACAGCGGTCATGGTCAATGACGACACCAAGAACGGGAAGATGCCACCAATAAACATACCAACTAACACTTCCGGCTCGCTAATCTCAAGTGAGAAGTCTGGGATACGTACGGTGATGGTTTCAATGTAAGCGGAGATGATCGCTAGCGCGGCGAGCGCAGCGGCACCAATTGCAAAACCTTTACCAATAGCAGCCGTGGTGTTACCCACCTCGTCTAATGAATCGGTGATTTTGCGCGTCTCTTCGCCAAGACCGGCCATTTCGGCAATACCGCCAGCGTTGTCAGCAACTGGGCCATAGGCATCAATTGCCATGGTAATCCCAACGGTAGCTAACATGCCGACAGCCGCGATGCCCACGCCATAAAGACCAGCGAAGTCATTCGCAAAATAGATAATACCGGCGAGCACCAAAATAGGAACGGTCACCGATTGCATACCAACGGCTAAGCCGGAGATGATAACGGTGGCAGCGCCAGTATCACCAGATGCAGCGATATCTCGAACCGGCTTACCGGCGGTGTAGTATTCAGTAACTAGGCCAATCACAATGCCGCCGAGCGAGCCAATTAGCACAGCAAACCAAACATTGTTGGTGACACCTAGAGCACCAATCAAAAAGTAAGACGCGATAATAAACACCACCGACGTGCCCATGGTGCCAGCCCTTAGCGCTTTTTCAGCCGAGGCGTTACTCATTACTTTAACGACCAATATACCGATTACGGAGCAGATCAAACCACACGAAGACAAAGCCAACGGCAACGTCATTAAGGACTGTTGATTTCCGCCCAATCCGGCCAATGCCACGCCCCCGAGCGTTGAGGCAATCGCAAGGGTTGCGATCATTGAACCGCAATAGCTTTCGAAAATATCTGACCCCATACCGGCGACATCACCAACGTTGTCGCCAACGTTATCTGCGATAACCGCAGGGTTGCGCGGGTCGTCTTCTGGAATACCAGCCTCTACTTTACCAACCAGGTCGGCACCGACATCGGCGCTTTTAGTGAAGATGCCACCACCAACACGAGAGAACAGTGCCACCACTGAGCCGCCCATACCAAAACCGTGAATGGTATGCGCACTTTCAGCGGTTGTGCCAAAGAAGTAATACAAGGCTCCAAGCCCCAGCAAACCCATCGCGGCAACGGTTAAACCCATTACTGAGCCGCCATAAAAGGCGGTGGTTAGCGCGGCCGACGCGCCTTGTTCATGCGCGGCCGAAGTTGTGCGGGTATTCGCTTTGGTCGCGGTAAACATACCGACGTATCCAGCAAATGCCGAGCAAAATGCACCGAGCAAAAAGGCGATCATGGTATTGATGCCCAAATCTGAGACCGCAATGAGCACGGCTAATACCGCCAAAAAGATCCCTAAAATCTTATATTCGCGCCGCATGAACGTCATTGCGCCCAAGTGGATTTGCTCACCAATGCTTTGAACTTTGGGGTCGTGAACCTTTTGCTTGACGATCGCGCCGTAAATCACAAACGCAATGGTCAAGCCAATAAGGCCCAAGAGCACCGCGATTTCGGGTTTAAATATCATAAACTGAACTCCAGTATAGTGGTCTCCCCATGCCGTGACGTTTTTGATCAAACGCACAGCAGCCGCTCACGGAAAAAGAGTGACGAAGCCAGTTAATGTGACAAAGGGCGCTGCGCATTAGAGCAAACGGACGCTGTTTACCGGCCGAAATGCAACATATGACTAAAGCTGAATGCTAAACGCGAATATCGTTCACAAAGATGGTTACTATCGTGCTCCTCTGCCCCGCTCGAACAAGGGTGGTTTCTAGTGTTATTTTTATTGCTTTTTTAAGTTGCCGAGCTGTTTAAACTGGCTCAATCAGTATAATACAGGCCTTTTTTCAAGACCAACTTTTCGGAGCTGTCTAATGTCTTTGTTTAACGTCGGGCCCGGCACATCTTTACCCGATGACGTCAATGTTGTTATCGAAATTCCTCGCTACGGCGATCCTATTAAATATGAGGTCGATAAAGAAACCGGTGCGATGTTTGTTGACCGTTTCATGTCAACCGCCATGCATTATCCGTGTAATTATGGCTACATACCTCAAACCTTATCGGACGATGGCGACCCAGCTGACGTGTTAGTGCTTGCGCCGTTTCCTTTGGTCACCGGTTCTGTCGTGCGTTGCCGCCCTCTAGGTATGCTGAAAATGGATGATGAGGCCGGTGGCGATGCCAAAATTTTGGCTGTACCGATCGATAAACTGACCAAGTTTTACACCTCATGGACCAGCTATCGTGATGTACAACAAGAAATGCTCGACAAGATCGAACACTTTTTCGCGCATTACAAAGACCTAGAAAAAGGCAAGTGGGTCAAGATCAATGGCTGGGCAAGTAAAGACGAAGCTCGCCAGGAAATTATCAATTCTGCCAAACGCTACCAAGACAAACTAGGTAGTGAGTAGTTTCTAGATTGATGGCGGCGGAGCCGACTTGTGCACGCCGTCATTCTCTATTTAATCGCAGCCCACGGAAGACGCTGACGCGACTCAAACCTTACAAAAGTGAAATAGGTTCACATCTGTCGCGGTCTAAGAGCTTATATTAGGGAGACCCCTGTTTGTAGCTGTTTTCATTTATGCGCCAATTGATTACTGTTTTAGCTTCATTTGCTTTACTGCTTTGCCACGCAACTAGTGCGGCAAGCGGGCAAGCAATGTCGTTGTTTGACTACCCAGTTGAAGCCAAGTCTAGCCAATCCGGCGCGCCTGGAGTATCGGTAAACCGCGCGATTCGATCAGCGGCCGTTGGTCAACAAGTGGAACTAAAGCTGCCCAATGGCGAACTTTTAATCGTTGATGTAACAAACAAAGATCGCAAAGCCAATGGCACTGTCGTAGTTAATGCTCAAAATAGCGATGGCGTTGAACTGGTATTAACCGTTGGGAAAAAGGCGAGCTTTGCCAGTATCAGTGGGCCCGAACTAAGTTACTCCTTAGGTTTTGACCCGAGCTCTGGCCATTACTTGACCAATACCGAAGAAGCCAGAGCAGCGCTTAATTTTGAGGGGGATATGCGTTTTCCTCCGGGCTCGCAAGCGCGTTTCAAACGTGGCCTGCCTAAAACTAAAAACCAATCGTCTGCGCTGCCAGATCGGCAAAACAACTTTGCTCTGCCAGCCGACATGACTTTGTTAGTGGTTTACAGCGCGGAATTTGGCGTAGGATTTGGTGACCCGGTTGCACGTATTGAACAATTAGTCGCATTTACCAATCAGGCATTAAGTAGCACCGGTGTGGATGGCCAATTCAGGCTCGTCGCGACAGAGCAACTGAACTTTGACAATGGTTTAGGGATTGGTACTTTGTTGGACCAAGCGACTTGTTTTAATCCCAACGACTGTGCCAACACCGCATTCAGTGGCTTAGCTAATCTGCGAGACTCGGTTGGCGCCGATATGGTGAGCGTGTTGAGTTTTACGCCGGGTTTCTCGGCCGCCGGAGTTGCTTGGGTAAACGGCGATAGCCCAAATTTTGCTTTTTCGTCGACACGCTTGTCGCCAGGATGTTGCGACTCTGTATTTGCACACGAATTAGGGCATAACTTAGGCTCTGGCCATGAACGCGATTCGGTTAATCCGACGGATGATTCCTGCGACGACAGTTTCCAGCCGGGGGGCTTTAATGGCTTCTCTTGTGGCTTCGGCAGCCAAAGTGCGGGGTTTGGCACCATCATGTCACGCTTGAATGGCCGAGTTAATCGCTTTAGTAATCCCAATCAAGTTTGTAATGGCTTGCCATGTGGCATTCCTCAAGGTCAAGCGAATGCGGCTGACAACTTTACCAGCTTTAATCAGTCGGTTTTTCTTATCGAAAATTTTCGCGCGAATGTCACTACTCCGGGCAGCGGCGGTAACGGCAATGGCGGCATCATTGTCCCGATCATTCCGTTGCTATTAGACGATACCTAGTTGTTTTAATACCGCTGCGTGAAGTCTTTCTAAAGAAGAGACTCTAAAGCCGGTAAGAAAAATTCACTGACTAATATGGTATGCCCTTGATATTCATAGGGAGTGCGCCGAGCTACTTCTTGGCCCACTTCGTTTGTGTCTAATAAAAACTGGCGTTTAGACACTCGAATGCGACCATCGGTAAATAATACTTGGCCCAATGGCGTTTTTCCAAGACCCGCCAAGCCATTAGCATCAGAGCGCAAGAGTTCAAGAGGAATGATACTGCGCGCGTAAACCACGGCACTTTTAAACAAACACAATTCTACTTCTCTGACCAAAGCCGATTGCGACAAAGGACGGCTAAGTTTGATTTGCTCATGGTCATAAGGTGTGCAAACTTCCTCTTTTAAAACCCGAACTTCGAAGCTGTCTTTATCAATCGCTTGCAAGGCCTGCGTTAAAGACCCGCGGTCAGTCGCTATTGCGTGCAACTTGCCGTTTATTAGTGAGGTAGTTGTGGCCGTGTCATCTCGCCAGTTCTGACTCTGAGCGCGGCGCACATAGTGATCTAATATACGGCTCACTTCGTTTTCTTAGCGCTGGCTTTTTTTGGGATCTTCTTGGTGGTTTTATCCGTGCTTTGCTCAAGCGTATGAAAGATCGGCAAAGGCACATAAACCAAGGCGCAGATCACGCGCAACATTTCTTGTTCTGAGGTGACCACTTTCTGGTCGCTCAAGACCGTATTCGATAAAGCTTGAACGAGCTTTTCTTTGTCGCGCGCGGTTAATTTACGCAGCTGGTCTAAGGCGCCATCTAACTCAGATTGCCATGAGTCGTTAAATGTTAAATTAGTATGGCGAATGCCTGCGGTTTCCATCCCAGATCGAAAGGCTTTTTGCGCGTCTTGCAAGCCTTGCGCGGTTTGGCGATCTACACCGTGCGCGGCTAAAACGCTGACCACGACAGAGAGTTGTTGAACACTGTCTTTTAATTGCTTTTTGCCATTCACTTGGGCTCGGTTCGGGACGTGAGCATCTCTGAGATATTGGCGGATCAATCTGCTTAACAAATATTCAAATGAATCCACTTGATTATCGGCCGCGGCCATCCTGTCAACCGTGCGTAGGATTTTTTCAATGTCCGAAATGGGCCGACGCTTTAAGGTCGGAAAACTCATTTCCAATAAAGGAAGACGTTGATCGGGATCAGGCGCGCCATTGGTTGTGTAAAGATGCGTAAGCTTCTTCTCACTGATATCGCCCATTTCTTCAACCACCGCCATCAGCTGCCGGTCGCGAACCCGCTCATCTTTATCAAGCAAGCAATAAAATAATACTTCAGGTGCCCACTCTAGACTGTGCGCTGAGTTATTCAAACTCTCTGGAATCGACGCCGCTAAAACTGAAGCCGCTAGAATTCTCTCTATATCAGGATTACCAATATCATCGATCATGCTTTGCACGTCGAAAAACCCTTTCTTGGTTTTGCCAGATTTTTTTCGAGCTTGTTCTTCTTCCGCCTTCTGCGCCTGAATGTGCTCGCGGCGTTCTTGCGCCTGCAGAGTCTTGGCAAGTTGCTCTATTTCATGTGGGCTAAAGCCGCGCTCCAGACGCTCAATTCGTTTTTCTAAAGGCGGATGCGTGGCAAACATCAAAGAACGATAACCGCTGCCAAACAACATATGACTGACTTCTTCAGCGTCATTTTTTAAATACGAAGAATGGTTATAGGCGGCTATTTTTTTTAGTGCACCTGAAATACCAAGCGGGTCACGAGTGAACTGTACCGCTGAGGCGTCAGCCAAATATTCACGTTGACGCGATAAAGCCGACTTCATCCATCGAGCGAAAAATAAGCCGATATAACCAACAATCATTAAGGCCGCGCCAATCGCGATGATCCCGCCACCATTGTTATCTCGAGAAGATGATACTCGATATCGGCTCGCACTCAGGAACTTACGACCCACTAAGGCAATGACCATGATGCCAAATATCACCCCCATCATGCGAATATTGATACGCATATCGCCATTGAAAATATGACTGAACTCATGCGCAATCACACCTTGTAATTCACTTCGATTGAGTTTTTCAAGTGTCCCCTGAGTGACCGCAACAGCGGCATCGGCGGGACTATACCCCGCGGCAAAGGCATTGATACCAGGCTCGTTTTCCATCACATACACTTCTGGCACAGGGGTTCCGGAAGCGAGCGAGATTTCCTCAACCACATTATACAAACGCCTGCGCAGGGGGTCTCTGGTATCGGGCGTTACCAAGGTCGCGCCCATGTCGCGCGCGACCTTACCGCCACCACCTCGTAAGCTGGCTATTTTGCCTAGAGACGCTAAACCGATTAAACCACCGGTACCCGCACTGGTGGCGAGTAGAGTAGTCGCGTTGGCTGCCCAAAACTCGGGGTGAGCAAGTGATGCAAACAAGCTCGGCGCATTGGCGGCACCCACTGAGGTTAACTGCGGCGCGATTCCAACCACCGCCAGTACTAACAGATCAACCGCCAACACGATTAGCAAAGCAACGCCTAAAAAGGCCAAAATAATCCATCTAGATTGTTTACGGGCTTTTTCTTGGTGTTCGAAAAAATTCATTGGCGTGCCTGTTGGTATCTCAGCTCTTATTAACCTTGTTTGTGCATCAACCCTGAATCAAGTTCAGGATGACTTGATGATAATTTATTCGATGGTTTGATCAACAATAAGGCTAACTTAGGTGTGGTTAATGGAGCTAACCACACAAACATGCAACCTCATCATCCTGAGTAAAGTCAGGATCGAATCCACCGTTGTTACAAACTAAAACTCAACTTTAGGCACTTGTTTCATCGCTTCGTCTTCAAGCTCAAGTAATTCAGCAGGCGCAAATTGAAACCAATTGGCGATAAAATTTGAAGGAAACTGCTCTCGCAAATTGTTGTACAACATTACCGCGTCGTTGTAAGCCTGACGTGCAAACGAGACCTTGTTTTCGGTGGTAGTGAGTTCTTCAGAAAGCTGCATCATGTTCTCATTGGCTTTCAAATCAGGGTACGACTCAGACAAAGCGAACAGTCGACCCAAAGCACCACTCAAGCCTTGCTCGGCTTGACCAAGTTGCTTCATGGCTTCTGGGTTGGTTGGATCGGCCTTGGCCGCGTTTAATCCGCTAACGGCGCTATTACGTGCTTGAATCACCGCTTCTAAGGTATCTTTTTCATGCGCCATATAGGCTTTAGCGGTTTCAACCAAATTCGGGATCAAATCATGCCGTCGCGTTAGTTGAACATCAATTTGCGCAAACGCGTTTTTATAGCCATTGCGGCTCGCCACTAAGCGGTTATATAGGCTAACTCCAAAGAATATTAGCCCAACGAAAATAATCAATAAAATGGTACCGGTTCCCATTGTTTTGCCCTCGCAGTTTGTGTGTGTTCTTTATAACAGATAAGGGCGATTTGCGGGATTTCTATTTGCGATCTTCAGATATCAGCTCATGCCAGCTCTTACCTTTCTCAATAGGAAGTGTGAAGAGTCGTCTTTAAAGACAAGGGGCCGAATGGCCCGTTGCTGTTTTCTCTGACAAAGGGTTACCATCCCGCGCTATGGAAAACCTTGTAGGGAATAGATATGGCTTTTAGTTCAACCGCTGTTTTAGCTGCTTTTTCACCTGTTTTGCGATCAATTGTTCTTACCACTTTACTCTTTAGTGGAGCAAACCTAACGGCCAGTGCGCAAACCATCATCACCGTGAAATCAAGTTTGGATCTAGTAACGAGTGCATCGCCTAACCGGGATACGTGTGCGTTTACGATCGGCTCTGGAAGCATCACACGGGCCGCTCCGGATGGGATTTGCACATTTCGCCGCGCGATCAACGAAGCGTCGGCTCGCCCAGATGCAGACCGGCCCATCTCAATTGTTTTTGATTTACCAACCAGCGACCCGAATTACGACGGCCTACTTGATATTTGGGAAGTTCAAATCGATGAATCTTTTCAAATAGAGCTAACACGACGAAACACATTAGAAGAACGAGGCGAGGTAACCATCGACGGCGATAGTCAGCAAGGAGGCCGAGACAATGGCCCCAAGATTATGATTAACACCAATCGAGATAATATCGCGTCGGGCGGCCGATCATTAGAAGTGCGAACACCCGATAATGTGTTCAGAAACTTGGGGTTTCATGGCGGCGGCCAATTGATTTTGTTTAACTCTGGCAATGTAGTGCAAAACGTCTGGATGGGAATCAGCAACGACGGCTTAAGCTTAGAGTTAGCGTCTGACGCAAGCGAGCAAGCCACTCGAGCACTGGCGGGCGGTGGGATCATCCTGCCCAATTCAAATTCAAACGACAATCAAATTATTGGTAACCGTATTATCGGTGCGACTGAGCGGGCAATTCGCGTGACCAGCGGTGGTAAAAATAATCTCATCAGCAATAATTTTATTGGCATGGTGGCCGACGGTTCAATAACAACGCCAGAGTCTGGCTTGCAATGTCTGAGAGCGCCAAACTTACTACCCAACGTGTGGTACGGGGGCCAAGGCATACAGATCACCGGCAATGCCAATATTGTGCACCAAAACCTATTGGCTGGTCTGCATATACCCCAGACGGCGAATGGCACACCGGCCATTGCGCTGGAGATTGCTGGCACCGGAAATACCGTGACCGAAAATCAGATTGGAGTCACTCAAAACGCTGACCTTGTCGGTGTCTGCGGTCAGGGTTTGTTACTGCAAGGAACCGAAGGCCTTGTCACAGAAAATTTTTTTATAGGTACCCGCGTCGGATTTGATCCGGGCGATGCTGGTACTGAATCGGATGCCGCGATTATTACTCAGAGCTTTAACTTTGGCGGTGGCCAATTCATGGATGTGCGTGAAAACTTTATTGTTGGCTTGGGGCAAGAATCTGATAATGCTCATGCTTATCGGTTTGGGCAAAATGTTCCTGAAGCATTAAGACGATTTGTACCAGCAAAGATCACGCAAATTTCGGGCATCAATGTCGAGGGCACGAATGGCGACCCGCTGCCACAAGGGCCGTCAACCGACTGCCCAGGCTGCACGATTTATTTGTACTTGGATGACGACGACGAGCGGATCGAATCTGTTAATTTAACAGCCTTTGCAACAGCGACTGCTGACGAGAACGGTAATTGGAGCACCGAATTACCTCGCGAACTCCAAGATGGTGAACGGCTTCGCACGCAAAGCCAAACGAATGCATTTGGTGTGATTGGTAACTTTGCGGCGAGAACCACAACCCGTCTATCTGATGTAGCCTATCAACCAGAAGACGATCCTTTGTGCGTACCGATTAAGGCGCAAAACAATAATATTGCTGTGATTTGCATATAGCCAGTAGCTAAGCTAGTGAGCGGGTTACTACCTAATAATCTCGTGTCAGAGGCTTTTCTTTACCATCGCAATTTGTTTTTGAAAGGTGTGTAAAACTCAATGGTGCGAACCTAAGGCTTCGAACATGGTATCCAAGGTGTAGTGCACTAAAGCGTCGCCTTTCATGTTTTTGTGATGCAAAAGGCTGCTTCCTTGAGCGGATTGAAGTGTCACCACACCATGCAGCGAGCCTCTGAGCATCATGGCGGTTTGAAATGGGTCTTTCACTTTTTTAGGGTCAATCGAACCATCAACGATACCTTTTTGCAGCGCCTCAATCATCAATTGCATGGTATTTGATTCGGTGTTAATCACGTCGGGATGCTCTTTGGTATCCTCGCGTAAGTGCTTATTTTGACTGCTCAAGCTCATATCCACAGACAAGCAATGAAAATGATCTTGATCGTGCTGGTAAAAAAAATAAAACGCCTCTCCGATTTGGCGCACTTGCTCTAGCCCGTTTGCATTCTCGTCTATGTGCTCATCCATTCGCTGGCGCAGAATATTGGCGCTGCGAATTCGTAAGGAACGGTAGATGTCTTTTTTGTCTTTGAAATAGACGTACAACAGCGCGCGGCTAAACCCGGCTTTTGAAGCGATATCGTCCATGGAGGTGCGTTCAAAACCTTTGTCAAAAAACACTTCCTGTGCGGCATTGAGCAACGCCTCTCGCCGTTGTGCTTTTTCTTTATCGTTACGCGAACGCATGAATCGTGCTCTCTTATTACTTTTATTCTTTTATTTGGCCTGGGAAATCAACGAACCATTACTTTTTAAGACTATTTGCTTCGTTGTCATTTAAATTTTACATCATATTTAATAACATTGTGTCAATTAATGACATATTGTCAATTCTGATGACTTATATGGTCTAGGAATTTTCAGCAAGTCGATGTTTAACACTCACTTCCTAGGTGACACTATGCAATCACGACAATTGGTGGTTCCATTTTTCATAATCGCGGCGATTGCGGCTCTCATGTTGCTCCGCCAGCAATCGGCTGACGAAGAGACAGTCGCAACGATTATCCCAGTAAGAACGTCCGTTTTGACGAGTGATCTGCCTCAAAAACGCTTGCAGATTGCGGGCACGACTCAGTCTGCCGAGTCCGCACTGCTGCGATTTCAGGTCTCGGGTCGTGTCACCGAAAAGTTGGTGAAGCTAGGTGATCAAATCCAAAAAGGCGATGTACTGGCCAAGGTGTATAACCCAGAACTTGAACCGCTTGCGCAACGAGCAAAAGACAACCTCAAACGAGCTCAAGCCGAGGCAGAACAAGCCGACAATGATTTTGCTCGAGTCGAAGCGCTTTATAAAGCGCAGGCCGTAACCAAACAAGAGTGGGAGAATGCAAAAACTCGCTTGACCGCCGCGAGTACTGGGGTTGATGCAGCGAATGCTGAACTCCAACGAGCCAATCAGGTGTCAAAAGAGCTAAACCTTGTGGCTCCTTTTTCAGGCTCGGTCACGAACATTTTGATTGATGTTGGTGAAGTGGTGAGCTCTGGCACACCAGCCATGCGCTTGTCGAATCCCGAGGCCGTCGAACTCAAACTTCCAGTGAGTGACAAACTCATACGGCAGATCGTCGAAGGCCAAACCGTCTTTGTAAAACCAGCGCTCGACCCAAATGCACAGCCCATTCAAGGCCAGATCAGCGAGATAAGCCCGTTTCGAGAGCAGGGTTCTTTGCCAGAGATAGTGGTTGCGTTAGACGCCCAAGCAATGGCGCCCGGCACGGCGGTGAATGCGTATTTAACCATCACGGCAAGCTCAGGCATTAATCTGCCATTACGATCGGTATTAATGACAGGTTCGAACACAGTGGCGGTCTATCGAGTTCGCAATGAGGTTGCTAGCTTGGTTGCGATTCGCCCACTGGCCATCGACTCTAAGTATGTGACCATCGAAGGCGAGCTCGAGCCTGGCGATGAAGTCGTAACCGAAGGGTTAGCTCAGTTATACAACGGTGCCCAAGTTGAGGTTCTCAAATGAGCAGCAACGCGCGTTTTTTCGATGGCTTTATAGAAAGCCTTATCCAATACCGCCGCTTGGTATTTAGCTTGGTGTTTCTGTTTATTGCCGTGGGCTACTTAGCGCTGAGCACCATGGCTCGCCAAGAAGACCCTAGCTTTCCTTATCGTATTGGCTTGGTAAAAGTGTTTTACCCCGGAGGCACGCCACTGCAAATAGAAAAACTGATTACCGAACCGATGGAAGAGGAGTTGGCGCAAGTCGCTGAGATCGAGGAAGTTGACTCGACGTCTCGAGATGACCTTGCGATTTTTAATATCTCTCTAAAAGACTATGTCTACGATACGGATTCAGCTTGGGATCGAGTTCAAAACGCAATGGAGCGCGCACGCTTACAGTTCCCCAGAGGCGTTAACCGAATCGAGTTTGAAGATCGACAAATCGACATGCCAGCGGCCGTTTTAAGTATCACCGGGTCCAACGACCCTATCTTGCTAGAAGAAGCCGCGCTTAAACTTAAGAAAAGCATCTTAAGTATCTCAGGCGTATCTCGCATTGAAATTGAAGGCGCGCCCGCGAAAGAAGTCATCGTTAAGCTCGATCAAGACAGCATCAATCGTCTTGGCGTTTCGCGCCAAATGGTGGCGAACGTGATTGCCCAACGCAATCAAATCATCCCAGGTGGTTTAGTCTCAAGCGAAGACAAAAATATCCGGCTCAATACGCAATCGGATTTTGCTTCACTGGATGAGTTGCGCCGTACGAGTATTCCGCTCCCGAGTGGGCAAATCGTTTCACTAGAGACCATAGCCGAGATAAAACTTGAACCAAGATTGCCGTTGGCATCGCAAGCTTTCCAAGACGGAGACCGAGCCGTGTCTTTGGGCGTTATCGCGCAACGGGGGCAGGTTGATATCGTTAAGTTTGGCGAACAACTGCGCAAAAAAATCGACGCCTTCGAACCAATACTCGCACCGCTCAAAATAGAAGAAAGCTTCTTCCAGCCAGATTACGTTAAAGATCGCTTAGATGGCTTACGAGGTAATCTAGTTATTTCAGTATTGGTTATCGCCCTGATTGTCTTTTTGGCCATGGGTTGGCGCACCGGTGCCTTGGTATCGTTAGTGCTGCCTGTGGTATCCATGATCACCATTGGCTTGTATAGCGCCGGCGGTGGCGTGTTCCACCAAATGGCCGTGATCGGCATGGTGATTTCACTCGGCATTTTGATCGATAACGCCATCGTCGTGATTGAATTTATCGAGACATCAATTCGCAAAGGCATTCAACTCGAGCAAGCAATACGCGATTCGATCAAGGTAATGGCTAAGCCGTTAATGGCCTCCACGGGCACTACCATTGCCGCGTTTATTCCACTGTTATTAGCCAAGGGGGGCGTCGGTGACTTTACGCGCGCGGTGCCAACCATGATCGTCATTGCTCTTTTAGTGAGCTATGTGATTTCAGTTTTAGTTCTACCCTTGGTGGCGTATTACTGGTTACAAAACAAATCTGAGAATTCGGGCATCGCCTTTCGGTTCACCGATCAATTAGCGGATCGCTGCGCTAGCTTAGTCGAAGCCGGGCCAAAGCGGGTTCTGTTGGCGGTGGCTTTGATGCTTTCCATCTCCGTGGCTTTGACACCGTTTTTAAAACAAGAATTCTTTCCATCGACCGACCGGGCACAGATCATTGTTGACATCATCATGCCAAGCAATACGCCACTCGGTGAGACTGAAAGGGTAAGCAAAGAACTTGAACAGCAACTGATCACCAAAGACTCTATCGATACTATTTACCGCTATGTTGGTGGTGCGGGCTTTCGTTTTTATTACAACATGGGAGGCGCACCAAACGAGTCTCACATTGCTCGGCTCACAATTAATACTAAAAAAACATCAGACAACCAGCGCTTGGTAGATTGGGTTAGAGATGAACTCAAACCGCAGTACCCTGATGTCACTTTAGTGCCGCGCTTGCTAGGCCAAGGGCCACCGCGACCTGCGCCAATCGAGCTTTTAGTTAAGCATGATGATCTAGCCACCTTGCACGATGCGTCGCAGGCCATAAAAGCCATATTGTTAGAAACACCGGGCGTAACTGAACTTAGAAGCAATCTTGATCTGGGTACGCCCGAGCTGCAACTATCCATTCAAGATAACGCCGCGCTTGGCTTTGGCTTACAACCAGAGCAAGTAGCCAGTGCCGTTTTTGCTGAAAGCCGTGGCTTGGATGCCGGCCAATTTCGGTATGACACAGACCCAGTGCCCATACGAGTTCGATCCTCAGACGGGCAACGAAGTTCAGTCGAAGTAGTCGAGAATCAATATGTCTATGGCGCCAATCGACCCGGCGCACAAGAACAAGGCACGCCACTCAATCAGGTAGCAGCACTACAGCCCACTTGGCAACCTACCACTCTTAGGCACCATAATTTTGAGCGCTCTGTTTCGGTGCTCGCGCAGATACAACCGGGCTATGCGTTTAATCAAATACTCGACTCATTCGACAAGAGACTTGCCGAGGCTGATTTACCCGGCGGGGTAAAAATTGAATACGGGGGCGACGCAGCAGCCTCTTCAGAAGCCAATAGCAACATTGCCACGGCCGCACCGCTGGCACTCGGTTTGTTGATCTTTTTTATGATGTTGCAATTCAATTCGTTCCGCCGAATTTCAATTGTGTTTGTCACCATCCCATTGGCGGGAGTTGGCGTTATTCCGGGCTTGGTTCTAAGCGGGCAACCGTTTGGATTTCAATCACTGCTCGGAGTCATTGCTCTGATCGGCATTGTCGTAAATAACGCCATCGTTTTAATCGATGTGATTGACCAAAATCTAAAACAGGATAAGAGCGTAGAAGCCTCAGTAAGAGCCGCATTAGAGCAACGCACTGCGCCGATTCTCATCACCACCGCCACGACAATATTAGGCTTGCTGCCATTGGCCTTATCCTCCTCAACCCTGTGGCCACCGATGGCATGGGCCATTATTTCTGGTCTAATGCTCTCAACCACACTCACCTTGGTAGCCATACCCGCACTCTGTACCTTGATTTTGGATTGGCGCCTCAACCGGGTTGCGTCTATTCGCGTGTCGCCCGGCGTATCAATAATTGCCATAGCATTCGTTTTTGGTGGTGGGTTGATCTCAAGCGATACATCCATGGCGGAAGAATCAACGCCTCAAACCGTGGTGCTTAATACCAAAAACATCATCGAAAAAGCCAAACAGAATGCGGGCTTTCTGGCGACTCAGAATCAAATCCAAGCCGCCGAGTTTGAATACCAATCCGCTCGCCGCAAAGCGTGGGCACCGAGCTTAAGCATTGGTGGCGAACTCAGCCGACGATCAGACGATAC
>CALAKU010000066.1 GCA_937922925.1 uncultured Arenicella sp.
CCCATCGAGTTGGAGAGCAAGATCAATCACATAGCCGGTGTTGTAACCAATGGCTTATTTGCTCAACGTGGCGCGGATGTGCTGCTGCTTGGTGGGGAGAATGGAGTTAGGACGCTGACTTAAGGAACGAAAGTAAAATGGTCCTGAATCAAGTTCAGGATGACTGGCTGAATCAAGTTCAGGATGACCAGCTCTATCAATTCGTCATGCTGACGAAAGTCAGGATCAGGATGACTGACTGAATCAACTCGTCATCCTGACGAAAGTCAGGATCAGGATCACAAACTCAAATAGAAAATAAGAACGTCTTAAAATCGAGCCATGTTCCCCCGCACCCCTCGTCATCCTAACGAAAGTCAGGATCCAGTTCCGCAAAACCTTAGTCTCTTGTTGGTGGCTGGCCTAAATCGCCATCGACGATTTCTTTGAAAGCCCAATAGGAGGGCATTTTGCGCAAAGACCCTGATCGGTGGTCAACTAAGCCATAACCGGGGTTAATTAATTGCCACCAATACACCCGTTCGACCCAACCGGTTTGCCACGCAATTTGGTAGTACCACTTTAGATATTTTGCCTGGGTCTCCTCATCGACAGTTCGAGTTGGATTCCCTGAATTTGGTGTATAAGGTTTGGTGTTCAATAGTGGCCAATTGGTCTCCGTAATCCATAACTCGTCGGCACATCGATTTGAGAGCTTGGTCATCGCCTTGGCGAGTCGAAGTTTGTTTTCCAAATCGAAAATTTTGTACTGTGTTCCATAAGGAGAGTGTCGGCGATTAACATACAAAAGCGCGGCATTAGCATCGATTTGATAATTGCGGAAATTCCACAACGTTCGCCAACTTAACAAGGGTTCAAAATCGATAATTGATGAGCCGAGTAATTTTAAATCTGGGTAGTCGGCTCGCAGCTCTTGCACCCGCTCTTGCAGGTCGAGCGCTTGCCCAGAATGCGCGCAACCCCATTTAGTGCGATTAACCGCATTGCCGATCCAAAAGGTATTGGTAATACCTTTACACGCTTCAAAAATATCAGCGACTTGCCGCTGCCACGCGCCTTGATTCGCGACACTGGTTCGGCTTTGTAAAATATTGACCACAAATTCTTGCTTTGGAAAGCGCTGCATAAAACCAAGATAGTCTTCAAGTGCGGCTGCATCCCATGAGGGGATGCGAACCATAAGCTGCCTAACACCAAGCTCGTCCACCATTTCTTCAATTGCACTTGAGTAATCGGCTTGTGGCTCGATGCTCAAACCAACAAATTCGTTCGCAGAGAGAGATCTTGGCTTAGGTTTAAGCGCAAGATATTGGTAGGTGATGGCGGGCAACCCAAGTAAGTTTGCGCCGGCAACTTTGAGATATTCAGCAACATTCGCCAGCCCAGAACGCGGCTTATCTTGGTCGCGCATCTTATAGGGTTGGCAAGAGTAAGGATCCCACCACTCGGGTTGATTTCGCATGCTGGAGACTGGTAACTGTTAAGCTAAGCTAATGTATCACGAGCACGACGCTAACTGCCCCTACTGTGGCGAAATCATCACGGTTTTTGTGGATATCAGCCAGGGCAATCATCACACTATTGAAGATTGCTGGGTTTGCTGCCGCCCTATTGAGATTGTGATCGAGTCAGACGGCCAGCGAGTCTTGCGCTTGGAGACCTTTACCGACGATGAGACCGTCGGCTAGGCTTATAAGCACACTACCGCGGCTCCGTTGTTTTGCGTCACGATTGGAAAGCAAAAGCTGTCGTCAAGGATTAAGGGCCCGTTCGCGGGGCAGGTGAAACCAAAAAGCGTTACAGGGCTAAACCCAGCAAGCACATTGTCGTTTCCGGGGAACCCGCCCGCCAAGGGGTTGTAGTCAAACGTTTGCGGGCTGCAACTTATTGCCGGTGCTGAACTTGACTGGCCGCGCGCCATTCTCAAGGCACGAAACATGTTGACTCGACCATGCCCATTAAAATCATTACGACCACCGGTATATGCAACCGTACCGATCTCATCTGCGGTATCTTGGAGCAGGGTCGCTACCGCTTGCGCTGAAATATCATTACCCGGGTCGGAAGCGATCACGGCGGCGGCAATGCCTGCCACGATCGGCGCGGATGCAGACGTGCCACCAAAATCGTCGGTGTATGCTGGGTCTGCTACATTATCTTGATTGAGATCGCGATTAAGGTTAAACCCCGGCGTGTTAGCGCCAAAACGGTCAGTGGTGAAAATACCTAAATGTTGGTTGCTTGACGGCGCGACCAAGTCTAGCTCTGGCCCAAACTGAGAATAAAAAATTCGGGATTCACGCGCTAAATCGCCAGTGGTCTGGCTCCCCAAATTTGTCAGGTCACCAGCATCGCTTGCACCGACGGCTATCGCGCTTGGCACGTTAGCAGGGAAACCGACATTGTTATCAATAAAATTCGGAACATCGCCAAAGCTGACAATTTCTCGACCATCGATTAAGAACTCAAATTTGTCTGAACCAACTTGTTGGTCGGTATCAACCCAAACATAAAATGAAACCTGCCCCGCTGGCCCCTCTCTTTGCGTGTGCAAATAACTGTAGGTGCAGAAAGTGTTGGTTTGATTGATCTGTGCTGAGTTATTGCCGCTGCGTGTGAAATTACTATTAGTGTTAACCGACCAAGTTGGACAGGTAAAGTCGGGGTCGCTCTGATCCGCCGACGTACAACCCGCGGTACAAGTCGATAAACTACACTGGCTAGTAAAATCACCTAAGCCAGTCTCAAAACTTTCGAAATCGCCATTTGGAAACGACACATCATCAATATACGCGGTGTCGTTATCGCCAATATTAAATTCTGGAGTAAAAAAATTACCGATTGCATCGGTTCTTAAAAACCGCCACTCATAGGCGTGTTCTCCAGCGAATACCTGAGCGGTTACTTTTACCCAGCCAGACGCATTGTTACCTGACGAAAATATAACCGGTGAGCCGCCAGCCCGTTTGGACACATTGTTGCCACCTACCATCAAGTCGCCACTTACCACATCATCGATAACGGCACCTAACATCGGGCAAGTACCTTCGTCAACGCCCCAGCTATTATTCACAACATCGGCGTATCGGCCGGCATAGGTGAGCGCTTCGGCTGCGCGCATACAAAAATCATTAGAAGGGTTGCCGTCGAAGTCTGATATCAAGCGTATCGGTAACACTTCGGCCAAAAACGCTGTGCCGATCGTGCCTAGACCGTCAGCGGAGGCCGCCGCCAATCCGGCCACAGCAGTACCGTGATCGTCTTGAGTAGCTGCGTCTCCTTCAGGGGTAACACAGTTAGCAAAGTCATTGCCGTTCGGGTTGTTGTCTTGGCCACCAAAGCTGGACGGCAAGTTGCTAACAACATCGCCATCGCTATTGCTTGGGCAAGTTAGAGAATTGTCGTTAGCGTCAAATAATTGCGAGGTACTGTCGTCAACGAAATCCCAACCCTGGAAGTCGTCGATAAATCCGTTACCATCATCGTCAATCCCGTTTGTTTGCCTTAATCCGCCATTCCCATCAGCGCCGAATTCACCCGCATTTTGCCAAAAGGTAAACTCAGGATGATTTAGCTGTACGCCATCGTCGATAATCGCGATTACGGTACCGGCGCCAGCACTGGCACCGACGGCTGCGGCATTACTCGGATTAGTTTCAGTCCATGCGTTACTCGCATCGCAATCGGCATCGCATAAAGAACCACGATAACCTTGATTTTGAAGATGCCATTGCTCGTCAAAAAGCGTGTCACTAGACGGGTTAAATTGTGTTTTAAATGGCTTTGAAGAAAATTGTGGTTGTGCCCATGCTACCAAGGGATTTTCTGATACTCGGCGCACAAATTGAAAGCGCTGCCCGGTATCACGATTGGCCGCGCTGATCATCGAATACACGTGGCCCGGAACATTCGCTTTTCGAACCACACTAAGGCCGAATAAACGATTCAAGGTATCGAGCGCCGCATCAATTTGCTGAGTTTCGTTCAATTTAATCAGCAACCGATTTGACACAATAATGTCACCGTTACCGCGCTCATTAGCTAAAACGGGCAGCACTTCTTCAATAGTAGCCTGACCGCTTGAAAGCGTCTTTTCGCTAATGATGTTAGCGAATGCAGTCGATTGCTTGCTTTGTCGATTACCAGTGGAATTATTGACACGCACTACTGTCATATTCCCAAGGCGATGTCGCTTGACCTTTTTCACACGGCTGCCAAAAGTAGCTGCTAATTGCAGCATAGGATCACTTGATGCGCTACTTTTTGCCCGGGTCGTTTGAGAGCGTGTGCGCAAGGCAAATACATCTTTCTTCCGGTAGAACTTAATTTTAGAACCGTTCGGATGCCAGTAATAATCACCTTGGTCCACCAAGTCCGCGGGAATGCCACGCTTAGGCGATTCAATCTTAAGGCCTGCTTGATCAGCAGCGATCGCAGACGAAACAAATCCAAGAAAAGCCAACAACAATCCAGCCAAGAAAAGGCCTTTCAAGCCGCTGCTAATACTCATTGTATTCGCTCGCTTAAAAAAGCCATTTCTTGAATGTTTATCTGAACTGTTATCTGAACTTTGATCTAAACTAAGAGACATAGCGATTACCCAACTTACGCTTTTTCGACTTCTAACATA
>CALAKU010000067.1 GCA_937922925.1 uncultured Arenicella sp.
GCCCAAATCAGTCGATTTGGTGCGGCGGGTTCTTCGTGGCTTGGTAAGTCTTTGGTGCAAATGCTCGCTAAGATGTAGGCGGCTGAATCAAAGGTGGTGGCATAAAAGATCACAGAGAGAACAGTCACCACCGTTAGAATAAAGGTTGGCGCGGGCAATTGGCCTATCACTGCGGTCACCAAGTTCGCCATGCCTTGCTCTTTCATTATCAAAGACGCGTCCAAAATGCCATTGCCCTCAAGATACAAGACATAGGCGCCTGCGATACTTAAAAACATAAAAGTACCCAGCGCACCCAAACCGATCACGCCAATCACAACTTGGCGGATGGTGCGCCCGCGCGAAATACGCGCAAAAAATAGCCCCATCATGGGCATATAGGCGATCCACCAGGCCCAATAGAAAATGGTCCATGCCTCAGGGAAGCCACCTCGATCGATTGGATCAGTCCAAAAACTGATGCGGAAAAAATTGTCCAACATCAATCCAGCCGAGTTGGTGGCAATGGTTAAAATGTAGAGCGTTGGCCCGAGTATTAAAATAAAGAACATCACAAAAAACATCAGCACTAAATTAATGTCGGCCAATACTTTGATGCCTTTCTTTAAGCCTAAGTACGCGCTGGTGCCAAAGATCATGGTCCATAACAGAATCACACCAATTTGCGTCACTAAGTTATCGGGCACGCCTAAGAGTTCTACCGCTAAAGATGAGACCAACGGCACCCCAAAGCCTAACGACGTAGCAACCCCTCCGACGATTCCAACGATCACAAAAATATCGATTACGATTCGGGAGAAACGATTGTCGACGACACTCACGGCGCTACACGAATCTGAAATACGCAGGCTTTTATGTTTTCG
Organism: uncultured Arenicella sp.; assembly: GCA_937922925.1. Taxonomy (GTDB): domain Bacteria; phylum Pseudomonadota; class Gammaproteobacteria; order Arenicellales; family Arenicellaceae; genus Arenicella. Next base: position 864 of record CALAKU010000067.1, read on the forward strand.
AACAAACAGAGCAAATGCGATTGGGATCGTCGGCAAACAATACATGGCCCAAGGCACCACGCCCCAGTGGAACAAGGGGTACATGTGCGCCCATTCAAAAGCTTCACTACTATGAGGTTCGATACCCAGAGGCGGCGTTTCAAGATAAAAAATCGGCTCGGCAAAACCCCAAGCGATCAAGCTAGCGCCCATACTGGCAGTGAACATCATGGCTACCCACGATGCTGTTGAATACTCAGGCTCTTCACCTTCATCACCGAGCTTAACCTGCCCAAAGCGCCCGAAAGCCAACCAGCCGGCATACACCAGGGGCGCGACCCCCGCGCTTAAGTACAACCAGCCAAAATGAGTGGTCACCCACGTCATCGCCGATTGCGACCATTGCGAGGCAACCTCAGGTGCCAACATAAGAAAACCGCTAACCGATAGCAGTGTAATTAGCGACACTACAAAAACGGATTGATCTAACGACGGTTGAATCTGACGATCTGGCAACGACATCCCTTGCTCCTATTTTTTCGACAGCATAACAAACTAAAACAATGGATTTCGTATTGAATCCGCAATGCGGGAAAACAAACAACTTTGAGCCATTTCATTGGCCGCGAGTTCGCGTAAAAAAATCACTCGTTGACGCCCAAGCCAGTTCCTTTCACCACCTAAAATATGGAGCGAGATAATAAAGGAAGCAAGCCGTTTTTGCGGTTCTGAATCAACGAGTCTTTGTGTCCGCCCCTATAGTCTTAGGGCTTGGTGTCAAACTCGCCTTTACTCCACCAATGGATCAGTTAGCGTCGATAATCGCTTGGTAGAACATTTGTTTGGATATACCGCGCACGTGCGCGACATAGGGTTGGAAGTGCTGAACCATCCCCACAAACACGACTTCTTGTTCTGGGTCGATCCAAAACCAAGTACCGGCAGCACCACCCCAGTAGTATTCGCCTTTTGAATAGGCATCGCCTCTAATCGGATCTTCAACAATGGCGAAATCCAAACCAAAGCTGGTGCCTGGCGGTCGACTTGGGTCAACTAGGGGTAAGTTTGGCGCTAATTGATTGGTGTGCATTAACTTGACGGTCAACGGCGCGAGCAGTCGCTCGCCATTTAACTCGCCTCCGTTCAATAGCATTTGCGCGAACTTCGCGTAATCCATGGCGGTGCTGACTAGACCCCAACCGCCAGCCTGTAAAGACTGATCTTCAGTAAAACGGATTGGGCCGCCAAACAATTCGCCGGCGACCAGGTTCTTATTTTCATCAAAATTATATTGCTCAGCAAATCGCCCAAGCTTGTCTTTGGAAACATAAAAAGCGGTATCAACCATCTTGAGCGGCGTAAAGATGCGCTCCTGTAAAAAGTCGCCGAATCGTTGACCCGATAATTTCTCGACCAAAAACCCTTGAATATCAACACTCGCGCTGTAATTCCATTTAGTGCCGGGTTGGTATTTCAGCGGGATTTTTCCAATCTTAGTCACCAAGTCTTCTAAGCTTGAATCCGGGTCGAATATGTTTGCCTCACTGTATTTCTGATCGATAAAGTCTGGGCTTGCCATGCTGCCGTAGGCGATGCCCCCAGTGTGACTCATTAACTCGCGAATCGTCATCGGATGATCCGCTGGCTCGGTGACTAATTCGCCCCCGTCTTCACGCACAAACACTTGCATATCAGCCATTTCAGGAATGTATTTTTCAACCGGATCATCCAGATGAAACTTACCTTCCTCATGCAACATCATGAGCGCCACACCTGTAACGGGTTTGCTCATGGAGTAGATGCGAAAAATAGTATCTTTACTCATTGGCGTTTTGGTTTCCAAATTTTGAAATCCGTATGCCTCAAAGTGAACAATTTTGTTGCGCCTAGCACCCAATGTCACGACGCCTGCCATCAAGCCTTCATCAATCAATTCCTGCATCGCTTCGCCAACTCGTTCAAGACGCTTGGCATCCATCCCGGCAGAGCTGGGCCGAGTTTCGACGAACCTTTGCTTTGTAACACGGCTCTCTCTGGCACTGGCTTGGCTGACTAAGCAGAGCGCAACCATGGCGACAACGACAGAAGCAAGCACTCTTACTTTTTGATGATTAAATGGCATATTGAATATCGATTTATTAACGGTCATAGCTAACTCAGCCTCAACATTAGGCGTACAAATTTCTCAAGCACTCTAGTGCGTAGCCGGCTGCGCCTGTGGCTCGTCACCCAGTACCGCCTCAGAAGGCAGATACTTGCCGGACTGATAGAAACAATAGACGCCAACAAAGTAGAGTGGCGTCATGCACAGCATGGCGTAGCGCAAAGACTGATTGCCCGCGCTGGCATGAAAAGCGTCGCTTAGTGCGCCAACAATCAGTGGCCCAAAGCCCAATCCAAACAAGTTAATCAGTAAGATCAGTAAGGCTGAAGACATCGCTCGCATATCTGGCTCGACGACAGAGTGGGCGATGGCAAATTGCACCCCTGAGGAAGTTAGCAACAAAACCGCATACGGGGCGAGCAATGCCACGAACCAAGTTAAATTGGTCATATTAAAAACGATGGGCGCGAGAATACAAATCAAGGCATACGCCACGGCCAAGGTCCATGACAACCATTGGATGCCATAATGCTTGGCGAGTTTATCAGCGACCAATCCACCGCCAATCGCCCCGGCAGTGCCACATAAACCGGTAATCAATGCCATTATTTGCCCCGCCTGGGTACTAGACAACTCGTGAGAGCGAATGATCAAAGATGGTAACCAAGCGCTGATACCGAGTGTTGCGATCTGAGTCAGTACGGCGGCAATCGCGGCGTAGCGCCAGCCTTTGGATTGCCAAAAAAAGCGAAAACTTTCGAGCAGTGTTTTCTCTCCATCCGTGGCTTTGAACATAGAGAACTCAAAACGCCCGGTGACACGCGGCTCAAGAATGGAAAAATACGCAATCACCGCTAAGATGATACCCGGCACCCCTGCGATGATAAATGCGACCCGCCAGCCAAAGGCATCGTTGGCCCAGCCCCCCACCGACAGCGCGACGAATATGCCCGCAGTAATACCAGCGGAATAAATGGCGAAGGCTGTTGCCCTCTCATGTGGTGCAAAATTTTCGGCTATTAGAGAGTGCGATGCCGGTTGCACTCCACCCTCCCCAACGCCCACGCCGATGCGCGCCAGAGCCAAGTGAATAAAGTTTGAAGCGAATCCTGAGATGACCGTCATTGACGACCAAACCAGCAACGACAAGGAGATAATTTTTCTACGGTTCCAGCGGTCGGCCAGTCGAGCGATGGGAATTCCGACAAGGGCATAAAAAATCGCAAACACCAACCCCGAAAGTAAGCCTAGCTCTAAATCGCTTAGCTTAAGATCGGCTTTTATCGACTCAAGAAGAATAGCCAAAATCTGCCGATCGACAAAATTCATTAAGGCGATAAGGGTCAAGATACCCAGCAAAAAATACCTATTCGTCCTCATCACATCGACCCTCGTTGGTTTTATTTTTTATCGTTTTTAGAGGCGCCTTGATACAGCGCGCCTCGGCTAAGGTCAGGCATCCGCTAACTTATAAAGGGCTTCATGCAGTGGCACACCTTTATCTTTTTGAATGCCGAAGGTATTGGCGTATTTGGCAACCATTTGATAATGCGCTGAGGTGTAAACTGCGTCCATCAACTGCTTTTCTGTTAAAGACTCGGCCAGCACGGCCCATGTGGTGTCGCTCACGAAATGGTCGGCTACTAATTCATCACACATATTGATCAAAGCCTGATCCAATGGCGACCATTCATGCCCCTCAACTCCGTCTCTTAGCGCTGCAACTTCTGTTTCGTTTAAACCAGCTTTTCGCCCAAGATAATCATGATGAGACCACTCGTAGCCGGATACGCATTGGTATGACGTCCTCAAAATAATGAGTTCTTTCTCACGCCAAGCCATGGCGTTACGCTTCGAAGACCCTACGTAATTTGACCATTGGAGCTGAGCCGTCATGGCATCAACCGAGTGCAATACCGTTCTAAATAAGTTTAAGTTTCGTGCTGCTTCGTTTAACGACCCAACTATCTCAGATTGCTCTGGGCTTAGATCTTCATCTTTAACAGGGTGTATTCTTGGTTTGGAAAGTCGCATGCGAGGTCTCTGTAATTATATGATACACTTTCATTCTATATAAGACTCTTGTTAGTTACAAGCACAAACCAACACAAAGCAACCCAGCGACGCTGCCTAATAAACAAGCTGTCTTTTTTGCTACAATAAGCTTAGAAAAGTAGGGGCATCTGTGTTTTGCCGTTTGAGATCCGCATAGGCGTTCATTTTCTATTCTTCTGCTGTGCCAGTTAACTGTTGCAGCAGACAAATGTTCTAGCGGATAAACCAAAGTCAGTACCGATACTTTGAGTCAGTACCGACGCAAATTTTTCGAACTCTGTTATGCCACCAGCCTCAAATAAACCGAAACGCGCCCCCAAGGTTTCTCAAATGCAACGCACCAAAGATTCGGTGCTAACGGCCACGATTGAACTGCTTGGCGAAATGACCTTTGGGCGCTTAACCGTAGATCTAATCTCAGAACGAAGTGGCGTTTCTCGCTCAACTATATATCGTTATTGGAAAACCGTGCCTGAACTGGTGTCGGATGCCTTTGACAGCGCAATTGGCCCGGAGCCGGTACTTACCGATGAAGGATCATTGCGTGAGCAATTAATCAACCTGTATTCAAGAGCGCCAGACAATATTACGAAATCGAGCTGGGGCCGTGTGTTACCAGCCTTGGTCGCCGCCAGCAATAGCAATGGCCCTTTTGCAAATCGGCTGGTCGAGATTTTGGATCGACGCCGAGTGATTATACGCAAACATATTCAAAACTGGATTGATCGTGGCGACCTAAAAGCCGACACCGACCCTGACTGGATGATCGATGCCATGTCTGGGATTTTTTATTATCGTCGTTTGGTCACCGGCGCGTCATTGCACGAAGAAGGTTTGGGAGAATGGATCATCGATGCCGTACTCAATGCATCTTACAGTGATCGATATCGCAAGAGCCTAAAAGACTAGAAAACACCTTAATTGATCAGCCGGTTTAACTTAAAAACCGCTCGACCACCATGCTTTGCTGTTTACTGCCATCGGGGTCTAAATTCGTTTTGAACCGAGTTAACTCTTCAGCCCATTCAGAGGTTCGCGCGCGAATTGGCGGCTCATCCGCATTGATAATATCCACCACTACCTCAGCCACTTCGTGCGCTGTTTGATAGGCTGCATTTGCACCCTCTTGCCGGGTTTGCGAGCCACCAATGTATTGTTGTAGAACCGGCAGGTATTCATCTTCTAACATGCCGCCTGATGCTTGCACTTGTTGCAACACATTGTTGGCAAATTCGGTCGAAATCCCACCGGGTTCTACTGCTGTGAAATGAATACCAAATGACGGAGTCATATAACTCGCCATGGCTTCCGTGTAACCCTCTACCGCAAACTTGGCGGCACAATACAATTCGTTGAACGGTTGACCAACCAAGCCACCAACAGAACTAATATTGATAATGTGGCCCGCTTTAGCCTCTCGCATATGACCGATCACCGCCTTGGTACAGCGAATCACGCCCATCAAGTTCACATCCAGCACCCATTCAATGTCAGCCTGAGACGCTTGCTCTGTTGACCGCACAAAGCCGGCACCGGCGTTGTTGATCAAGGTGTCTATACGCCCCTGCTCTTGAACAATGGTCGACACCGCCTTTTCGACTGAGCCGGTGTCTTGCACATCAAGTTCCAAGACAGATAGTTCAATCCCGACATCTTCGGCAGCATTATCGAGCGCAGCACGTTTAGCCAAATCGCGCATAGTGGCGTAGACCGTATGACCCGCAGCTGCTGCCTGTACCGCGAGACTCACACCGAGCCCTGTCGACGTGCCTGTAATCAAAACAACTTTTTGCATACCAATCTCTACTACCTTAAGTCTGTTTTAGTAAGTCTTGCCCGAAGAAATTTACACTAATGATCTTAGTGGCAAGTTGGCTCAGTCTAAGCCGAATACTTTTCGCGCATTTGTAGAATAGATCTTGGTCAGTTCTTCTTTGCTAAAACCGTAATCGTCCATCGTGTCTTTAGCCGGCTTGATGTCAAACACGGGGAAGTCAGAGCCAAACATAAACTGATCAATACCAATCTCTCGTATGGTCCACATTAGCTCGTCTTGTCTTGGCGAGTTGGCATACAACTCAGCGGTCGCTGACAAATCAAAGTAAACGTTGTTTTTATAATATGGCCCCTTGGCAAACACGGCGAACAAAATCATTTCATGAAAGCGAGCACCGGCAGTATGCGCCAAGACAATTTTGGTTTGTGGATTCGCCAAAGCCAAGTTAACAAACTTGCCAGTCGAATCACCATCATCGGCTGAAATTGAATCCATGATCACAGCCAAGCCATTGTCGCCAGCAACCTTCACTACCGCCGCAACGTCGGCATGACCAGGATCAAATCCTTGAAAAAAGGGATGAATCTTGAGGCCTTTAGCACCAGCTTTGGCAACACGCTCAATCTCAGTGATGGCGTCGGCACCATCGAGTGGATGCACAGAGGCAATCGCGAAAAATTCGTCGTTCTCTTTTGCTTGAGCCAAGATAAAATCGTTGTATGCGCGAGTGACTTCCATATTGTCTTTGGGCACCATGCTCATAATGCCAGCCATATCTACTCCGGCGGCCTTCATTTGCTTTTTTAACTCTTCTGGCGAGCCTGGCGTAGACGGATTAAGGCTGCGCTCTTGGCCTGGTAATAACACGTGCGCGTGCATATCAATGACGCCAGCGTCTTTGGCAAGGGAGACATTGATAGAGCTGGCTGCAAATAAAATAGCTGCAACGAGAAAGAAACGTTTGTTCATTGAATTCTTCATAAGCTAATGGGCGTTAAACTGATTTAATTGCTAATTCACTATATAATACATTATTATTCTATATAATGTCGACCCAAGCAAAACCGACTCGCCTGTAAGCTTAAGCCCCGTATGCCTCTATTATGTGCGGCTCGATTTACGCCTCGGCGATTTAGTTAAACCATCGAAAAGAACCACGAGCAATGTCATGAGATCACCCGCACAGCCACTTAGCGACGAACAGTTAAACGAAGAGCAGCTAAAAACCGCAAAAATGCTACGCGTAAATGGCGTCCTAGCAAATGGTTTTCGAGTAGGCATGCGCGCTTGGAAATTGTTTAAAGCCCATTTACCGTTCTCTATCCATGTCATGGCGATGTCCAGCGTGCCACCACGCGTACGAGAATTGGCGATCATTCGCATTGCGCACAATAATAATTGTGACTACGAATTACAGCATCATTCTATGGTTGCGCTGCAACAACTTGGCATGACCGAAGACGACCTAAATAACATCAAAGAAGGCCCAGACGCGAGTGGCCTTAGCGAACTGGATGCCAGCATCATTCGCTTAGTAGACGAGCTTGATAGTGATTGCAATATTTCGGATAGCCTGTACGCCTACTTACACACGCAATTTAGTGAAGATCAATTCGCGGAATTACTTTTCACTATTGGCAATTATGAATCGATGACTCGCGTGATTAACGTATTGCAAGTTCCCATGGATGAAGATTTCAACAAAATGCACGGCATTGGCTAGCATTTAGCCAAGCTGGCGCTCTTTCTCTACGTTTTAAGACTAGTTTTTTTAAGGCCACGTTTTTTAAGACTAGCTTTTTAAGGCCTTGAAAGAGTAAGTCAAGATTACGCTGTCTGAGAGGCAAGCTCAGCGTAGCGCTCAATTAGCTTCTTCTTGTAAAGCTTGCCATTGTCTTCACGCGGCAAGCTTTGAGCGAAATCAATTGAGCGTGGGCATTTGACCGCAGCCAACACTTCTTTGCAATAGTCGATTAGCTCAAGCTCTAGTTCTTCACTTGCCGACTCGCCTGACGACAGTTGTACAACGGCTTTTACTTCTTCGCCAAACGACAGGTTTGGAATTCCAAAAACGGCCACATCGGCCACTTTAGGATGCGTAATCAAACGGTTTTCAGATTCTTGTGGATAGACATTTACCCCACCGGTAATAATCATATTTGATTTACGATCAGTCAGGTAAATGTAACCGTCTTCGTCCATGCGCCCAATGTCGCCCATCGTGCGCCAACCTTGCGGCGAATACATAGAATTGGTTTTCTCAGCATCGCCGTGGTATTCGAATTTTTCGCCACTATCAAAATAGATAACACCGGTTTCGCCAATCGGCACTTCTTCCCAAGTGGCTTCGTCGACAACGTGCGCGCTGCCTACAGACACGCGACCAATTGAACCTGGATGCGCCAACCATTCTTGGCTGGTAATCATGGTGCCACCGACACGCTCAGTACCAGCGTATATTTCGATCACAATAGGCCCAAACCAATCGATGATAGCGTACTTAGTTTCCTTGGGGCATGGCGCACCAGTGTGCATAATCATTTGCAGCGATGAACAATCGTAAGACTCTCGCACCTCTTTTGGCAAACTAAGCAGTCTTAAAAAGTGGGTTGGCACACAGACCATATGCGTTACTTTGTAGTCTTGAATGTATTGGAGAGTCTCTTGGGCATCGAATTTGTCAATCACCACAACTGTGCCGCCAAAGCGGTGGGCTGAACGCGTGCTCAATAGCGGCGACGCGTGATACAAAGGCCCCGGTGCCATAACCACTGGCTGGTTCGCATACTCTGCCGCCAGCGCCATGTCGTCGCTCGGCGCGTAATCAATGGCCTTGCCATTCAGTGGAAATTTAACGCCCTTTGGCTTCCCGGTAGTCCCTGACGTATACAGCATCTCACGGCCTGAGGCTTGATCGGCGATGGGCGTCTGCGGCTGTGTTTCACAGCGTTGTTCAAAAGAGTCAAAACTATCTAGCTTAGAAAATACCGAGAGGCATCTAACCGACGGATCTAAGAGCGCTTTGGTTTTAATCGCCTCGTCCTCGAAACGAGATGAGGCAATAAATACTTTGGCATTAGAGTTCTCAATAATGTAAGCAATCTCTTGCGCCTTAGAATGCCAGCTCACTGGCGTGTAGTAGAGCCCGGCGCGATGGGCAGCCCAGATAAGTTCGTAGTAGCGCGGATGGTTTTGGCAAAAAATAACCACGCCATCACCGGCCTTTAGGCCGAGCTCACGAAACAGATGCGCAGCTTGATTAGTGCGCTGATCTAGGGCGGCATAAGTCAAAACTTGCCCATTTGAAGCATCTATGCAAGCAGGATGCGACCCTTGGCTTAGTGCATGTATCGAAAAATGATGCCCTGTATTGGCCATAAGACTCCCCACTCTAGATTCGATTTCTATTTGGACAATGTAAATTAAGGCCCGCTTGCAATTCGTATCGCTTTATTACTCTCATGAAAACTCGTAATTCTGTAAATCCAGATGTTGGATCATGGCGTAGTACTCATGCACGCTCCACGGCATGTTTACGCCAGAGCGACCATGCTTATTTACGTAGTAGCTGTCTCCAGTTTCGGTTTCCCAGAGTAAGGACTTCATCGCCTCGTCCATTGACGCGTTGTACTCATCAAAGGCTTCTTGCCGAACGTTAACACTGCGTTTATTTTGCTCGAGCATATTGACCAATAGGCCAGAAATATAACGCGAAAAGTTCTCGGCCCATGAATGGAAAGAGCCAATACGTGCCTGGCCATTGGGGCCATACATCATAAAGAAGTTGGGAAAGCCCGGCACGGTAATCCCCTTGAAGGCTCTCGCGCCATCCGCCTCCCATATTTTCTCTAGGCTAACGCCATTGAGCCCATGGTATTGCGTCGGCAAAACGTATTTGGACACATCAAAGCCCGAACTTAAAATGATCATCTCCACTTTGTGCTCGACACCTTCGTTATCAATAATGCCTTCTTCGGTGATTTCTCGAATACCGCAATCATTGAGGCTGACATTGTCGCGCAGAATGGTCTCAAACCACTGATTATCAATGACCATCCGCCGCGCCATGGGCACAAGTTTTGGCGTGCATTTATCGATTAAATCGGTTCGATCACCTAGTTTTGCTTTGATATAAGCTTCTAAGCCTTTCTGGAATTCGGCATTCGCTTGGTTTACTCGCCCTCCTTTGGCGACCCATTGTGGATCAATTTCCTGAAACTTCTGCATTTGCAACTCGCCATAGTAGTTCATAAACACAAACCAATTGTTGTATCCCGGCATGTTGTCGAGCATCCAGCGTTTGGATTCTGAGAGCTTGGCATGATAGCCCGCAACCGGCGTCACCCAACTGGCTGTGCGCTGAAACACGGTAAGATGGCCCGCCTTGGCCGCGACACCTCTGGCCAATTGCAAACCCGTTGAACCAGTACCAATCTGAGCTACGTTTTTACCCGTGTAATCGAAATCGTGATCCCACTCCGTGGTGTGGAACATAGCGCCCTTAAATTTTTCGATACCAGGTATGGCAGGCTTATTCGGCGTATTAAACAAACCACTGGCACTGATAATGCAGGCGGTGTCAGTTGCGGGTTGCAGCTCTCCGTCTTTTTCTAAAATTACAGACCATTTCTGTCTTGAATCGTCCCACCTTGCGCCAACAAGCTTGGTACTAAACGAAATTCGTTCGCGCAGATTGTATTTATCAACGATGTAGTTGGCGTATTTTCGCAGCTCGTCGCGAGGAGCATAGTAGCTTTCCCACGGGTAATTATCTTCGAATTTATACTGATACAAAAAGGTCGACACATCGACTCGGGCCTCAGGATAATCGTTAATTAGCCAGGTACCTCCTAAGTCGTGATGCCGTTCGACGATCTTAAACTTAATACCTAGACGATCTAATTGAATGGCTGCGGCGATCCCGCTAAAGCCCGAACCAACAATGGTAACTTCAAAATCGTCAAGCGCAGATTGCGCTGGTTTGGCCGACCAGTGCGTGTCACGCGGGTACTCATCGAATGCAAGTTCTTCATATCCATAATCAAGCTCAACCTGGCTTGGCGTTTCACCGCTATAGAGCCGAATCAATTCGGCGGCTTCCGCGCGCGTTGGTGGTGCAACCGCCGGTTGACCACTGCACAAATACTCAAAGGCCTTTTCACGAATTTGCTCGTGATATTGCTTTGGAACACTGTGCACCATAAGTGCGCCGCCTCGAATCGGCCATTCCATCGCCTCCATATTGGCCAAACTTGAATCTTTCGTTTGATGGTACAAAGCTATGCGCAAGGCACTGACGTTGGCCTCGGCTACCGCTTTGCGGATGAACTCGTGATCCACATCTATAACCTGATTTTTTTGATTCATGAGCATTAACAATGGCTCCCAAACGCCGAATTTGACGAGAGTTATGATTTAGGCAATTGTTTATATATTACATTATTGTACGATATAAAAAAACATGGTTAAAAAACTTAATTGTGTTCCGGGCCGCAAAGATCTCCAGAAACGAGATGCTGACTGGCTTCAAACACCGACGTTTAAAAGGCACAAATGCGGATACGAGTTCCTCCTATGGAATCTCGACTAATCCGACAAACACCTATATAGTACATTAATGTTTCATATATAAACTGTAGAAAATCATGCTGAAAATGAAAACACTGTCGCGAAAGCTGATGTCCTTAACTTTGCTTTTAGGCCTCACACTCGGGTTAAATAAAGTGGCTGAAACCCACGAGCAAAACCATGTCAGCACAAGCATGAGTAGTAATAGTGCTGCGCCGGGCAAAGCCACACTAAGCAGCAGTGAACGCAACGAAGTTCAAAGCAAGTTGTATGAGTGGTGGGGTTTATTTGAAGCGGCCGATCCGTCTTCGGTCGTCGATCGCTTTGACGCCTTGTTTACCGAAGATGTTTTACTCGACATCGGCGACACCAAGATTCAAGGGCGCGACAAGCTTAAATCGGTATTTGAGAATTTGCCTGCGCGAGATTTATCGCATCACGAGGCCCAGGTTGATGTTACGCGCAATCACAATGGCGATTACCAACTGCAAGCAAGTTTTATCTACCAAGTGCGGCCAGATACACAAGCAGCCACAAACAGCGGGCAAACTCGTTACTTGCATACGCTCACACGAGACAGCAACGGTGAGTTAGTGTTCAGCAAACTCACTGGCAACATTGAACAAACTTTAGCGGAACGAGATTTCGAGGCATCGTATACAAAGAATCGTGTTCGTGCGGTCGTCAGTCGCTATCTCGCTATTACCGACGTATTAGATAGCGACTACGCGCAACTTGAAGAGATTATGAGCGATAGCATCGTGGTTGATGGCATGATTCGAACAGACGACAAACGCTTTAATCAGCGAGGCGATGGCCAGCTGCAGGGTTTGTCTGAAATCTCCGCTTGGCTCTCGAGCAGAGCCGATAACTTTGATCGTGTTGCTCATCAATTAGGCACTGTCACCGTCACCAAGCAGGCCGGCAGCAACGTCACTGCGGCCCTAAACGTTCACACTCAAGCATGGCCCAAAGAAGCCGAGAAAATTGATGTGGTAGTCCCCATAACCATGGAGTTTATTGACGATGGGGAACGATTTATCAAGATCGAGCGCTTAACACGTTAAAGGCGTTAGTTAATTGTTTCGCCACTTGATTCGAAACACCGCCATTAGAACATCCGCTAATAGAATCCAAGCAGGTAAGTAAATAAACCAAGCGGGTAAAGAACTAAGCCGCTAGAAAACCAAAGCCTTTGAATACCAAGCTGTCAGAACAACAAGCCACTGGAACGCTAAACCAGTGGCCAGTAACCGCAGCGTACTTACAGCCGACTTAGTTCGAATAAGTCGGCCTAGCTGGCAAGCTAATGTGAATCCAAGCCACCGGCGAGTGGGTCAACTTTTGAATCATCTCCATCGCTTTCCCATGTATCCCAAGCAGTATCCACCAAATAGGCTTGAATCGCGCGCACCTGTTCTTCGGTGAGGATGCCCTCGAAAGCGGGCATCCCATTGTTTCTAAACAAGCCCCCCAAGACAATTTGATCGAAAATTTGGTGTTTGCCTTCACCCAAATAATTTAAGTTTGGCACCATCCCAACACCAATGTTGCGGTGACAAAAAGAACAATTCCAAAAAAAGTCTGACTTGCCTTGGGCGATCATATTTGCGTCGCCAAATCGTGCAGGGGGTTTAGGTTGATCAGGCCATTTGATCAATGGCGGCTTGGGCACTTCTTTGTTGCCCAGTTTAAAGGCGATCATGCGCCCTAGATTCCCGGTTTTCGCCGATGCCGTCCATTTTGGAAAACTGAAAAAGCCACCACCGCCAAGGCCAGACATAACCACAACATATTGCTCGCCATCGATTTCATATGTCGATGGTGACCCCATCATGCCGCTGCCGGTTTCAACCGATTTAAGCAATTCGCCAGTGCTGTCGTCGTACACATTCAATTGCCCTGAGGGCTTGGTGTGAAACACCAAACCGCCATCAGTGGATAACACACCACCACTGTTGCGGAAAAAATCCATTTCCAAATCCCAAGCGACTTCACTGGTAATCGGGTTCCACGCTCGCAAAAAGGTTTTGTCTGGCGGCGCATCTGAATTGCGAATCATTTCTTTGAGCATTTCTTTATCGTACGGCAATTCATCCGCGTACAAATCGACCACAGCTTCAGACAGAGGCAAAGGCAGAGAGCCAGCCGTAATGGCATTAGGGTCGTATTCGTATTCGTCTGGAAATTGCGCGACTTTAAGATCGGCGCTCTCGTAGACAGGGATATACACTAAGCCGCTATTCGAACTGTACGCCATCGCGCGCCACCCATGAGCGCCCTTGGTACTTGGCCACATAATTTTCGGCCCAGAAGAATAGTCGGCCCGATCGGTGAGTATCGGTTTCCCTGTTTCGAGGTCTACGTGAGTCGCCCAATTTACCGGGACAAAATTATCCGCCGACAACAATTCTCCAGTGGCACGATCTAGCACATAAAAGAACCCATTCTTAGGTGCCTGCATCAAAACCTTGCGCACCGTCCCGTCTAACTCGAGGTCGGTTAACACCATGTTCTGTGTGGCTGTAAAATCCCATTGGTCTCCTGGTGTTGTTTGGTAGTGCCATTTAAGCCGACCGTTGTCAGGGTTGATCGCCAAGATCGAACTGACGTACAAATTATCACCGCCATTGGGGCTTCGATACTTAATCGGATAAACCGCCGAGTTGCCAGTACCGACATAGAGCAAATTAAGCTCGGGGTCGTAGGCCATGGCATCCCACACGGTGCCACCTAAGCCTGCTTCCCACAAGCTATTTGGATCCCAGGTTTTAGCGGCCTCGACTAATTCTGGATGCTCATACGGTTTCTCTGGTGAGCCCGGCACTACATAAAATCGCCAAGCTTGTTCGCCCGTTTTTAGATCGTAAGCGGTGAAGTAGCCCCGAGCATTGAACTCTGCACCACCAAAACCAATAACGACCACATTACCAGCCACCCGAGGTGCTCCGGTTGACGCCTTACGACCGGGTTCATCAGCAAAGGTATCGGTTTGCCAAACTACCTCGCCATTTGTTTGATCCAGTGCATATAAAATGCCATCTAGGGCAGCCACATAAACCATGCCACCCCACACCGCTACGCCGCGATTCACAACATCGCAGCAGGCGTTCCGCGCCATTTGACCGTCTACTTTCGGATCAAAACGCCACACCTGTTCGCCGGTCTTACCGTCCACCGCGTATACCACGCCCCAAGGGCCACTGGTATAGATAACGCCGTCGACGATCACCGGAGTTGCTTCAACGCCCCGAGTAGATTTCAGATCATAGTCCCAGGCAAAACCCAGGTCTTTCACCGTTTCTTTGTTTATCTGCTTTAACGGTGAATGGTGAGTTTCACTAAACTGCCCCCCAGTGGTGAACCAACTGCGCTTATCCTTTTCAGCTTCGATCATTGCCTGCCGATTCGAGATTGGCTGAGCGCTAACCACTTTGGTTTCGTCGGTCTGACCCGCAAGCTGATTGTTAGCAGAGTCCGGTGCGCAAGCGGCTATGCTCAAG
>CALAKU010000068.1 GCA_937922925.1 uncultured Arenicella sp.
GATATTCTTAACGTCTAAATCAGCCATTATACTCAGCAGAGTTTCCCGCAGCAGACTTGAGTATTTGGTCGCGATGAACCGGATCAAAGCATTCTTAGTTGGAAAAAACTGATAAAAGCTGGCGATATTAGTGTTGGCCTCGCGCGCCACTTCTCGAATGCTCAGAGCGGCTATCCCCTTGGCTTGCGCCATCTCCTCAGCCACGGCCACAATGCGCGCTAGCCTGTCTTGGCTTCGTTGTTGCATGGGCTTGCGTCGTAATTCAAACGACGAATCCGTTTCTATCGATTTGGGCATATTGACATTAGTATTCTGTCTTACAAGTGGCTTATCATACCTTGGCTTGTATTGAGCTTGTGTCATCTTATTCGGAGTAAAAATAGACGTTATGCAACGCCTACTAAAAACCTATTTGCAAATAACAACGCGCGTGCAAATCATTATCGCCTTAAGCGTGATTGCTTGCTCGACCACGGTTCAAGCGCAACAATGGTATGTTGATGCTCCAAATCAAGCACTGAGATTTGAGCTGAGCAATGATAAAAACGTAGGCTTGAGCTATCGAGTGCTGCGCGCTTCTGAACAAAGGGAAATCCAGTCGGTCGTTAACTGGTCGCGCTTAGGCTTTGATTTAGGCTGGGCCAGAGAAGACAAAGAAGGCGACACCATTACCGTAAAACTTGGGCAAGGTTTACGTTTTATTGCGCGACTTGACCGCGACATTGATGATCGTTATCAAATGCACGTGGGAAAACGCCAGCAGAATCACTATCAAGCCAAAGAATCTCAATTCACCTTTGAACACATTGGCACCGGCAAACAAATTCGCGTCGACGTGCAAATGGCGAATGACGGAATTGCATTTCGCTATGTACTTCCTCAGCAAAACCAAACGATTCACGAGATCAGTGACGAAGTAACAGAATTCAATCTAGGGGAAGGTGGTTTGCATTGGGGCCAAGCATACGACAAGGCCAGCAAGTGGCAACCGGCCTATGAAACCCCATATCAAAATGCAATTGAGCTTGGCACTAATGCCGACCCGGAACTTGGCACAGGTTGGGGCTTTCCGTCGTTGTTCCAAGATGAGCATGAACTTTGGTTGCTATTGCATGAATCGAACTTAAGCGCCAACTTTTACGGCTCACACTTGCGCGCCCGAGCCGAGGGGGGCAACTACGTAATCGCGCCGCCTTTAAAAGAGTCTGCCCAGGGCGTAGGCAGTACTGTAGCAAGGCTAAGCTTACCCGCAAAGCTACCTTGGCGATTTCTTCTTATCAGCAAAGATTTAGCCAACATCGTTGAGAGTAATCGCGTGTTCGATTTAGCCGAGCCCAGTGTGATTGAAGATAGCAGCTGGATTCAGCCCGGCATTGCGTCATGGAGTTGGTGGTCGGATCACAAAAGCTCAAAAAGCGCGCGCAAACTCAAACGACACATCAACTTGGCTAGCAAAATGGGCTGGCCATACAGCCTGATCGATGCCAATTGGAATCAAATCAGTAAAACAGCCATGCGCGATCTAATCGGCTTTGCCAACAAGAAAAATGTGGAATTGGGCTTTTGGTATAACTCAGGTGGGCCAAGCAATACCGTAACCGAAGAGCCACGTGATCGCATGCACCAGGCAACACGTCGCCGCTTAGAGATGGCAAAACTTCAAGCCCTTGGCGCGCGCTACATCAAGGTGGATTTCTTTCAAAGCGACAAACAATTCATGGTCCAACGTTATTTGGATATTTTGCAAGACGCGGCCGACCACGAGCTAATGGTGGTGTTTCATGGCAGTACCATTCCACGCGGCTGGGCAAGAACGTATCCTAATTTGATGTCCATGGAGGCAGTTCGAGGCGCGGAATTCTACACCTTTGATTCCGAACCCGACTACGCCGAACTGGCCGTGGCCCAAAACACCGTGCTACCGTTTACTCGTAATGTGATTGGCTCGATGGATTACACACCAGTGAGTTTTTCCGAACAAAAAATACCAAGCCTTACCTCATTCGCACATGAAGCCGCACTAGGGGTCATTGTCGAGTCTGGCATCCAGCATTTGTCTGACAGTGTTAAAAGTTACCGGCGTGTGAGCAAAACCTACCAAGACTTCTTGATGACCCTACCAGCCGTGTGGGACGAGACTAAATATCTGTCTGGCTACCCAGGCAAAGAAGTCGTGTTAGCACGGCGCTCAGGTAATCGATGGTACATTGCCGGGCTCAACGGTGAACGGCGCATTAAAACGCTTAGCTTTAGCTTAGACTTTTTGCCAGCGATTCACCGCGACAATCTATTGACAACCGCGACGCTCATTTCTGACGGAGATATCGCCAAGCGATTTACCTCAGTTGAAATTGACCTTGGCGTGGCCGATCGACTGACGGTAAAAACCTCGCCTGCGGGCGGCTTCGTTATGATTATTGATCTCGACAAAAATATCTAAACCAGCTGAGATCATCGGTATTAAT
Source organism: uncultured Arenicella sp. (assembly GCA_937922925.1). Taxonomy (GTDB): domain Bacteria; phylum Pseudomonadota; class Gammaproteobacteria; order Arenicellales; family Arenicellaceae; genus Arenicella. The sequence goes on from CALAKU010000068.1 coordinate 2,466, forward strand.
TGCCACGTTTTTTGACCGTTCTTGGCTTTTCAGTTGCAGGTTAACAGGCTAGTATTGCCCGCTGTAATTTATCGTTGTAGATCTCAGGCAGCCGAACCTTATAGCCTGATAGATCGCAAATTTTTCAAACTGTAGATTTTTAAATCTACCAACGCACCAAATAAAAATAAGATGGCTGAGTTAACAGAAATTACCCTTGATTCGCACCGCGACCTCAAAGTAGACCCACGATGCGCTATTAGCGTGGCGGCAAAGCAACACATCCTAACGATTCGTATCAACGAAGTCGGGTTTGCTGCAAACCAATTCCCGTTGTTTTTTAGCCGCCCCTCCGACGAGGCAAACTACGTAGTCTCGGCAGTGAACAGTTTTGAAGTTGACAGCAATTTGTTCGTTAAAGATGACGAGTGGAAAGCAAGCTACGTACCGATTGGCATGCAAACCTATCCGTTTTTCATCATGCGCAAAGACGGCAAAGAAAACGAATATTGCATTGGCCTAGACGAAGAAAACCCAGCATTCTCAAAAACTGAAGGCGATGCGCTGTTTGACGACGAAGGCAAAGCCTCTGCCATGCTAAGCCGTGCCACACAATTGTTGGAGCACGAAATTAACAATGAAATACAAAGCGTTCAGTTCGGTCGTTTTTTAGACGAGCACAAGCTGATCAAACCGATTGATGTGGTGGTTCAATATCAAAGTGGGCGTGTCAACACGCTTAAAGGGTTGAACACGGTTGATGAAAAAGCCGCT
>CALAKU010000069.1 GCA_937922925.1 uncultured Arenicella sp.
ACCAACTCAGTTTTACGCTGCCCAAGGAAAGGACTATGATTGAGGTCGATATTAGTTAGCGTGTGAATCAAACAGATGACGATGAGCTTGGTGGACATTAAGTCCCTAAACAAAAGCTATGGTGGTACACAGGTTTTATTCGATATTGACTTGAATATCGAACGCGGTGAAATCGTGGGCTTGATTGGGCCGAATGGTGCAGGTAAATCGACGCTACTAAAAGCCATTATGGGGTTGGTGAATTACCAAGGGCATTTAAATGTCTTTAATAAAAACCCGTATCAAGATCGAAGCGCGGTGCTCGAAAAAATGAGCTACATCGCCGATGTCGCTAGCTTACCAACTTGGATGAAGGTCAGTGACTTGCTAGAGTACGTGGATGGCAGCCATCCCCAATTTTCACTCGACGATGCTAAAGCTGCGTTAGCGAAAACTAACATTCCACCACAGGCAAAAATCAGCACCTTGTCAAAGGGGATGAAAACCCGATTGCATCTATGCGTTTTGCTGGCTATTGATACCCCGTTATACGTGTTGGATGAGCCTACGATTGGGCTGGATGTACTCGTGCGCCGCGAGTTTCAAGATCAATTGGTGGCCGACTTTCACCAGCATGACCGCTCCATCTTAATCACCACGCATCAGGTCGATGAGATCGAAAGTATTTTGACGCGGGTGGTGTTTATTCGTGACGGGCGAATACGCTTAGACATCCAACTAAGTGAACTTAAACAGCGCTACAGTAAATTATCAGTGGCTAAAGACTTCGATCTGACTCTCTTGCCCTCGGCTCCAATTCACACAAGGGTCTTACCACAAGCCAAAGACTTGATCTTCGCTGATGTGGATTCTGGTTTGCTACGCGAATTCGGCCAATTGACCACACCGAGTTTAGAAGACTTGTTTGTAGCAACCAATAGCGAATAAGGTGAGATTATGATGACTGCTTTTTATGCTCAGCTTAAACGAGAATGGTTAGAACACACGAATTTATGGCGTGTGCCTCTCATCCTAATCGGCTTAGCCGTGTTGGTTCGATTGTCTATGGTGTTTGGCAATCTCTCGGTTGACGTGAACCTGCCAGAGCAATTGCAACTAGACGACGCCATTGGTTCAGTGCTTGATGGCGCGATAGCAAGAGTGCTAAACGTAATGAACAGCATTATCGTCTTCAGCATGATCATCGTCGCCTGTGTCTACGCCTTAAGTTGTTTGTTCGCAGAACGCCAGGATCAAAGCGTTTTATTTTGGCGCTCGCTGCCCATTTCAGATACGCAGACGGTGCTTTCAAAGTTATTCGTGGCGCTTGTTGGTGTGCCGGTGATTATTGTGTTGTGTCAGATCATCGTAACCGTGATTTTTTTAGACACCGCTAGTGGGCAATACTTGAGTCACTATTTTAGTCATTCCTTGGGCCACCTTGGCAAACTGCTCTTGTGGGCTCTTTTGCCGACGATTGCTTGGTGCCTTTTTTGTTCATCCATCGCGAATCGCAGCCCGTTTATTATCGCTCTGTTTGCTCCGTTGGCGGTGATTGTTGTCGACTGGCTGTTCCTGGATGGAGCGCTGAATGAATTAGCCGGTTTTAATCGACTGATTGGTTTCGATGATTTTAGCCTGCAAATGCTGCTGGTTGGCTTTGTGTTGAGTGCTGTGTTTATTGCCTTAGCCATTAATCGGCGTCGTCAACGGATTTAGTTTTTGATGCGCTTGGTGCATCTAATCCAAAGGAGTTATGAGAGGAATTGCCGCTTTATGGCACACTAACTAGACAATTGGGTGGTAACTAGTTAAGGAGATGTTGATGAAAGCACTGGTATTTTTGCCCGGCATTATGGGCTCTGAATTGCGACGAGATAGTGATAATGAGAAGGTCTGGCCACCATCGTTACTGGATATTGTGTTCAAAAATGCGGATGTCGAAGGTCTATTAGAGCCGGATTTGCACGCCACAAAGCCGATTATTGCGTTTGCCGGTTTCTATGGCATCTATCGATCCATTTTGCGCGATTTCGAAGCCATCGGGTTCACCGAAGATGGCATAGATAAACGACTTGTTACCTATGCTTACGATTGGCGGCAAGATAATCGAAGTACGGCTCAGAATTTGTCAAATCGCTTAAACGAAGATGACACCTTTGATGAAATCATCCTTGTTGGTCATTCCATGGGCGGTTTGGTATTGCGCTATTTGCTTGAAAGCAGTGAATTCGATACCGAGCCTTGGTTTGAAAAGGTCAGTCAACTAATCACACTGGGTACGCCCCACATCGGTGCGGCGGCGGCGATAAACCAAGTCGCTGGTCTTGCCGGTAACTTAGGGTTAAGTGCGGTTTCGATTAAGCGGCTCACTGGCGACAGTCGTTACCCCTCTGCCTATCAATTGGTTCCTCCAAGTGCCTCTGGCATGTGCATCACGCATACCCCGCATGGTGATTTGCCCGAAACAGTAGCGCCATTTGGGCAAGACATTATTAATCGCTATCAACTACAACAAACAAATATTGATGCGCATCGAGACTTTTGGGCAGGGTTGGACAGCGCTAGAAAGCCAGCACACGTTAAGTATTTCTACTTCTTAGGCGCGGCTCACAAAACACTTTTCCGCATGGATTGGAACGGGCAAGATTTAGAGGCTCAAAAAGATCGAGCCAGTGGTGATGGAACCGTGCCCATTGCCAGTGCGATGAACTCTGCAATCGCTCATGGTTTTTCAGGTAAAAAACACGAGAAGATATTTGAGGACAGAGATTTACGTAAGAGCTTATATAGAATGCTAGGTGCTGCGCCCGGCGTGAAACCTTTCTCTGCCGATGCGCAAATTACCTTTGACCAACAAGATGCAATCGGTATTAGCACTGATCGACAAGAATATGAGCGCGTCGATAAACTCGAAGTGTTGATTTCATTCGCTCAACCGCAAGACGACCCGAGTTTGATTTTTCAAATCGTCAAACTCGATGAATCCGAAGACGACTTTGTTGAAACCGAGCAAGGCGAGCCAATGCGTTTTATCTTTGAAGGTGGGCAAATATCGAATGCGCGATTCAGTGTGGCGATTGAATTGGCTCCGGGCGTGTATCGACTGAAAACCGCAAGTGCCGTAGACGATCCGGAAGCCACGCTGTTTATGGTCGTAGAAGATGAATAGGGGTCAAAAAAAGTGGCTATGATTAATGACATTCACGCGGCGGTTTTTAATTGGGGGTTGCAAAATTCGATACTCAGTGACGAGGTTATCCGTCAAAACGCCGAGTTTGGTGGCGACCCGACTTTATTACCGTTTGGCACTGAGCATGCCGATTATTTTCGTACCCGCAAAATCGTTAAACTGTCGCACGCAAGACAATCTGGCATCGAGACATTAACCATTGCCACACGTTTACCAATCGCGCGCTTAAAAAGGGAAACCCTAACAACCCTCTTTGCACAGGCATTTGAGGCGCATCAGTGTGCCTTGCGAATCGAAGTGCATAAGGCCTTTAAAATAGACCAAAGTGTGCAGAGTACGTTTCAGGCGATTTATTCTCACAATGGTAAAATAGCGTGTGGCTCGTCAATTGGTTTGGGCAACCAACGCAACGCCGGAACGCTCAGCGCTTTGTTAAAAAGCGAAGACGGTAAACTCTTTGGCATGTCTTGTAATCACGTTACCGGCGGTTGCAATACCGCCAGCGTTGGCACCCCTGTGGTTGCGCCCGGAATTCAAGACGTAGGGCCCGATCAGCATGAGATTGCCGTGATTGGTTTACATGATTCAACCGGAGCGATGAGCCAAGGTTTGCCTACCATCACGGATGTCTCAACCAACACCGACGTCGCTTTCTTTGAAATTATCTCATCGGACGCTGTCAGCTCAATGCAGGGTTCGGGCAACGAGGCGTTTGACACGCCGATTAAGTTCGCCAAGGTCAGCGAGCGAATGCGCGTTAAAAAGTGGGGGCGCTCCACCGACCTTACTCACGGTGAGGTAAAACGCATCATTGAGGACCCGGAAGCCATTGAATATAAAGTTGTCAGCTATTTTGGCCCCACCAGCTCCCAGCATTTTACTGGCACAGTGTATTTCACCAGCCTGCTTGAGATAAGCAGCGTTTCAATGTCGGCCTTTAGTGCAGGTGGTGATTCGGGCGCTTTGGTTGTCAGCGAAAATGGTAAGCATGCAATCGGTATTTTGATCGGAGGAAATAGCCAAATTAGCTATGTTTTACCGATTGCCGATGTTCTCAAAAAGCGAAAACTAAAACTGGTGAACGGAGTTAATGTCTAAAACTCTCACCTTAATACGGCACGCCAAGTCGAGCTGGAAGTTCCCAGATTTAGACGATCATGATCGGCCGCTTAACAAACGTGGCAATCGAGATAAGCGGTTGATGGCAAACTATCTTGCTCAGCAATCGTGGCCAATTGACATCATATTCTCAAGTACCGCTGAGCGCGCCTTGAGCTATGCCAAGATATTGAGCGAGCAAGGCGTGTTAGAGCTAAGTACAACGTCGAGCCTTTATACCTTTAGGCATCGCGAGGTTCTGGCGTTTATCATTCAATTGGATGAATCGCTGTGCGACGTCGCTTTAGTTGGGCATAACCCAGCCATGACCGCGCTAGTGAACGATTTAGGGAATCAAGTTCTAGATAATCTACCCACATCGGCGCTGGTTCGGATCGAATTCTCCGCATCAAATTGGGCGGAGATTGGCCTGCAAAAAGGTCGGGTTGTTGAGTCTCAATCGCCTAAAAAACTGGCATTGCAAGCGCCTTAGTCAGGGCAGGGGCTTATCATTTAAAGCCGTTGCGAACTCTACTCTTTGAGTTTGTATCCGGTTTTAAACATCCACGCGATTACGCAAAGACAGGTCACCAAGAACACAAGGATCATTTTTAAGCTGACCCATACGTCGACATCGGCGACTTCAAAAAAACTCCAGCGAAAGCCGCTAACCAAATACACTACCGGATTAAACCAAGACACGGTTTGCCAGAACTCTGGCAACATATTGATCGAGTAAAAGCTGCCGCCGAGAAAAACCAAAGGCGTAATCACCAAAATGGGAATCACTTGCAGTTTTTCAAAGCTGTCGGCCCATAGGCCAATAATAAAACCAAACAAACTAAAGCTGATGCAGGTTAGAACCAAAAAGGTGAGCATCCAAAACGGGTGAGCAATTTTTAAATCAACAAAAAAGCTGGCGGTGCCTAAAATGATCAAACCAATGATGAATGATTTGGTGGCGGCTGCACCAACATAGCCAATCAGTGCTTCAAAGAAACTCAAGGGCGCAGAAAGAATTTCATAAATCGTGCCAGTAAATTTGGGGAAGTAAATACCAAAGCTTGCGTTAGAGATGCTTTGTGTAAGCAGCGTTAACATGGTCAAGCCGGGCACGATAAACAGGCCGTAACTCACACCTTCAATGGTGTTAATACGCGAACCAATGGCAGAACCAAACACCACAAAATACAAAGAAGTTGTAATGACAGGAGAAGCCAAAGACTGAAAAACCGTGTTGAACGCGCGGCGCATTTCTGAGCGATAGATTACGGCGATAGCAGACCAATTCATGCGCGTGCCCCGTTTGATGTTTTATCTTCGGCGCCGCCGCTTGCTGATTGAGTGTCAGGTGTTGTTTGATTGTTAACCAAGTCGACAAAGATTTCTTCTAAGCTCGATTGCTTTGTCTGTACTTCTTTGAGCCCCAAGCCCGCAGAACTTAAAATATTGATTACCCGCGACAAGCCACTGGCGTCTGCGCGTGCGTCATAGGTGTAGCTTAGTTTAGTGCCGTCTTCCGAGAGCTTTACGTCAAAACTGTCTAGTTCGTTTGGGAGTTCGTGAACCGCATTTTTGAACTCGACTAATAAGTGCTTTTTGCCGAGTTTACGCATTAGCTCATGTTTGTCTTCGACCAATAAAATACGCCCCTGATTGATAACAGCAATTCGGTCGGCGATGGCTTCTGCTTCTTCGATGTAGTGCGTGGTTAATATAATGGTCACGCCTTGCTCGCGAAGCTGTTCAACAAGGCGCCACATGTCGCGGCGAAGCTCGACATCAACGCCGGCTGAAGGCTCGTCGAGAAACAGTATTTCGGGTTCATGAGCGAGGGCTTTCGCAATCAAGACGCGCCGCTTCATGCCTCCAGAGAGCATTCGTAATTGATTGTCTTTTTTATCCCACAACGACAGGCTTCGTAACACGTGTTCAATGTGTTTGGGGGCCGGCTTTAAGCCAAATAATCCGCGCGTAAAGCTCACCGTGTTAAACACAGTTTCGAACGCGCCAATGCTCATCTCTTGAGGCACTAAGCCGATTTTTTTGCGGGCTTGTCGGTACTGACGTTTGTTGTCAAAGCCATCGACTAATATATGCCCGGCCGTGGTTGAAACAATGCCCGTGATCGCCGAGATCAGCGTGGTTTTACCCGCGCCATTTGGGCCTAGCAGAGCCAGGATTTCGCCCTTATTAATCTCCAGTGAGATGTTATCAAGAGCGGCGAATCCATTGTCATAGGTCTTACTGACCGATTTGATTGATATACCAGTTTGCATTAGCAAAGCATACCCTAGATTCGCGAGCGTTTAGTGGGCTAATGGATACCAATTTTTTCTCTGCGTTCTTTCGCAGTTGATTGGGGTTAGTAGATTGGAAGCAGGCGGGTTATGGCTGATCTTGGGCGGCATATTGGCCGTTCGACAGACGAAGTCGAACGCTGGTGTATACTCTAACCATAACTTTTAGGATAGTGTTTTTTATGACTCAAGCCGCCAAACTTCTGACCGCCGAATTTTATCGTGACCAAGTACTCACGGTTATCGATATGGTTAAAAAGAATGAGGGAGTGATGGAGCAAGAAAGCCTGTCTTTGCATGCCGATGATTTGCGTGACCCTCAGCGGCTTGAGAAAGAGCGAGCACTCTTTCGTCGATTGCCACTGATCGTCGGGCATAGCTCTCAATTAAAAAACTCTGGCGACTTTTTCGTTCAAGAATTAGATGGTCGTAGTTGGTTGCTCACCAAGGGCAATGACGGCGAGATTCGAGCATTTTTGAATTACTGCCAACATCGAGGCACCAAACTAGTTCACGATGCCAGCGGCTGTAAAAAGCGCTTTAGCTGCCCCTACCACGCTTGGACCTACACGAATCATGGCGATTTGATTGGCGTGCCAAGGGCTGATTTGTTCCCCGGATTGGATAAATCCCAAAAGAACCTTCGCCCGGCAAGTAATGTGCAGTCTGCCTTCGGTCTGATTTGGTTGCAACAAGAGGGCGAGGCGATTGATGTAGCCGACTTTTTAAAAGGCTTAGTGCCCGAATTTGAGGCCATTAACTTGGGCGACTATCACCTGTTTTTTGACGAGGTTCGTCCGCTCAAAGCAAATTGGAAGTTACCCATCTTTGCCTTTTTAGAGTCTTACCATATCGACACATTACATAAGGAATCGATCGCCGAATTCTTTGTTAACAACGTCGCGCTGTCCGAACAACACGGCCCTCATATTCGCTCTTTTGTGCCGCGTAAATCCATTGTCGATTTGGCCCCATCGCAATTCGATTCGGTGCGATTGGCCGAGTACATTACGCCAACCAATATTTTGTTCCCAAATGTGTGCATGATTGGCCATCCGAATGCGTACTCTATTCTTACGATGTTCCCTAGTGATGCGCCGAATCGCAGTTCTTGGCGGCATATGTTGCTCGTACCCAAAAAGCCTGAAAACGAAAAAGAGCAACGGCATTTCGAAAAAACCGTAGAGGTGCTGGACGGCATGACCTATGCCGGCGAAGACTACTGGGTGTCTGAGCAGATTCAAGAGGGCATTGATGCGGGCGCGATCGACGAATTGGTCTTAGCCAAGACCGAACACCTTCTTGCTCATTTCGCCGATATGGTCGATTCGTATTTATAAAGTCTGTGCAACGACCGTCGTGAATTTTGTATTTTTGCAGTAAGTAGCCGCCGTGGACGCATTTTTAACTCGTTTAGTAATCGTTTGCTTCGCGGCCATTTTCAGTGCGGCTTTTGCAATGAACGGCATTGCGCAAATTTCAGACCCTGGCCCATCAAGCGAATTTTCAAAGCTGATTGTGTTTGGTGACAGTTTATCCGATACCGGCAATATCGCGGTGGTCGATTTGCCGCCCCCTTATTTTAATAACCGCATCTCCAACGGCCCAGTATTGGCCGATTTTTTAGCCCAACTAATTGGCAGCAATGCCGAGTCCTCTCGCCATTTGCTTGGCGCGCAAGCGGGTTTTAATTACGCCGTTGCTGGCGGCAATGTGGTCGGCGACGATCTAGAGGATATTGGCAATCAAGTTGACAGTTACTTAACGCGAGTAGCGGGGCAGGCCGACCCCGATGCCCTGTACTTTATTTTTGCAGGTGGCAACGACTTACGCGGTATAAGAGGGATACGCGTTCCCGCATTCGCAGAGGCTGAAATTCAAGCGGTGATAGATGAGCTTGAGGATCAGATTACCCGGCTCAAACAAGCCGGTGCTCGTGCTTTTGTGGTACCCAATTTGCCCAATGTGGGCCGGATTCCCGAAACCTTGGATGAGCAAAAGAACGACCCCGACATCGCATCAAGAGCGACCTTGTATACGCTTGATTACAACAATCGATTGAATGAGCGTATTGCCAGCCTCGCGCAAGATCAGTCTATTCGCATCCGTCTTGTCGACGTGTTTTCAAATTTTGAGTTCCTATTAGATAACCCCGCGCAGTTTGGATTCAACAACACACGCCAAGGTTGCTTTGACGTGGAGCGCTTGATCGTCGAACTGGATTGCATTTTATTTGGCTTTGATCAGCGCGTATTTTTCGACAATGTGCATCCCTCGGCGGCAACGAATGCAAACTTAGCTGAGCTTATTTTTACCGAGCTACCGAGTCTGCCGTCGGATGCTCAGAATAGAGTGGTATTGCCGGCGATTATCGATCTACTTCTTTAGGGGAGTGTCGGGTGATGCGCTCTGAAAAAAGTCGCTTGTCGCAGAGTCGGTTAATGAGGTCGCAGCATCTGTTGTCGAGTTGCTACTGGGTTCTAGGCTTACATCAACGTCGGTCTTTAAATCAGGTTCGTCGTAGACGGCATCAAGTGTTTGCCATTGATGCGTCTCGTCTACCAGCTCGTAGCGTGCTGTGACAGGGAAGCCCGGAGGCCGCTTGGATTCAAATCGAGGGTCGAAGTCAATGCGCGTTGCGTAACGGGGCTCGGTTGCCGTGATGGATCGCGAGGCCACACTGCCAAAGATCGACAATAACCCGCTGCGCCGACCTTTGATGTTGCGAACGGCAAAGCGGTTCATCGCATAAATCGCTGCATCGACATGTAAATCGCCAGCCCCAACAATTTTACGCTCGGCGACGACCACGCTACGACCTGAGATCAGCCCTAAAAAATCGCCGCCATTGTCTATCGCCGCGCGGCTGGTGTAATGAATGGGCCCGACGATCTCTATTCTTTTAGGCGAGTACACAGCCACCAAGCCGTTCACTTGCCCTTTAACCTGCACACTGACGCCTTTGTCAGCAATAAAATAGTTGGTGCCGTCTATTAGCCTCAAGCGACGCATTGGCTGGGCCGATTTAAGTGCTTGCCATAGCACGGAGCCATCCGCTTGAAAGATCAGGCGAGCGTCTTCGTGGATTGAAAAGACGCCTTTGCTGCTATCTTGGTGATTGAGCTCCAATATCGCAGAGGGCAACGCTGGCCTTGGCATTTTGATGCGTTTAACCCCGGTTTCATGGCCATGCTTAAACATGTCTTTGCGACGAATATGGCCCTCAACATCGAGTGATCTTGCTGAGGTCGTGAGCTTGGCCAAAAACGTGGGGGCTCCGCGCCGGTCTGCGACGATTTTAATTTCAGAGTTGGAATGAAAGCGCCCATTAAATTCATCGTTGTGGATGCTGACGCGTTCGTCCCACTGGTCAACGAATTGGGCAAAGCTCGAGAAAGCTAACTGCTTAAGCCTGAGTGTTGTGGTTAAAAATTCACCGTCTTGCTCGGTAACCACGTCGACCAAAAGTTCGTCCATTTCTATGTCAGACTTAGCTGGTCGCCGAACAATTTTTGCAACGACATCGTCGCCGCGTTTACGCCAACTAAATGAAGCGGACACTTCATTGGATGCCAACATTTTTTTGACCGACGAGTGGATTTTTCGTTCCAGAGAATTTGTCTCTACTTTTGAAAGAGTTCTCGGTTCACTGGATGCTCGTGTCTGATTCAGTGCGTAGTCGGAATAAAGCACAGTTAACAAGTCTTGCTCGTCGGATTTGAAGTACTTACTCAAGTCTTGCTTGCTCAAGTCAGGTTTTTGACCTTCTGTCTCGACCTCAACCTCAACCTCGATGTCAGTCGTAAATGCTAAGGCGTTGTCGACATCTGGCGTTGACTCTGTCTGGGGCTGCTCCTCTAACGCAACTTCTTTTGGAGAGCCCTCAGCCTGTAAAGAGCCCTCAGCTGGTAAAGAGCCCTCAGCTGGTAAAGAGCCCTCAGCTGGTAAAGAGCCCTCAGCAGGCGCTGCTTCCACGTCTTCAACCAGCGTCTCTTCTGGCAGCTCTTCCAGTGTTTGCAATCTTGGTTGTTGCCGCGTGATGTCAGTCTTTGATTCTTCCTTGTTTTGTGGGGTGCTGGCCTGGCCGCGTTGAGCTTGGTTTCGAGTTTCTTGCTGATCGACCGACGCTTCTTTTAAACCTTCGTCAACGGTGCTTCTTAGTGTGATCGTTAGCGGCCGATCGATGTCTGACGGCGCAGAAAAAAGAGTAAACCCCAGTTGGCCACTCACAATCAATGTGGTGTGAACCAGTACTGCCAGAGCCAAAGCCAGCCCTAAGCGCTGCTTGGGGCGCCGTAATATCCAATTTAACGTGCTTTGTAATTGGCTCACTTTTTAGAACCGCTCAGTTATATGCAAATGGGTCGGCTGTGGCATGAATGCAATGCGAAAATACCATCTCAATAAAAACACAGTGTCATTAAACCTAGCTACAATCACCTTATCATACTTAAATCGACATCACTGCCTAAGGTTGCCATGAAAAAATCCGTATTACTTTTTGACTTAGGGGGCGTGATCATTCGCTTAGGCGAGGTCATTTTCCCTAAGAGTTGGCACGATAACGGCAGCGCATTTGACCTTAGTCGATGGCTTGGTTCGCAAACAGCGAAAGCCTTTGAAACGGGTCAAATTGGGGCGATTGAATTCGGCCAACGGCTCAAGTCTGACTTAGCTTTGGATCAATCGGTAGACGAAATTCTCGACACCTTTGCAGCATGGCCAGAAGGGTTCTTTGATGGTGCTGCCGAACTCTTAGCAGAGCTGAAAAACGACTATACCTTGGCGGCATTGTCTAACATTAATGAATTGCATGGGCCGCGAATGCTCAAAGAATTCGCCTTGCATAAACGCATGGACCGATTGTTTTTCTCCCATGAACTTGGATTGTCTAAGCCAGACCCTAAGATTTTTCTGACAGCGTCAGAGCTGCTTGGCGTTGAGTGCAGCGACATTGTTTTCTTTGATGACGTTCAGGCTAATGTCGAGGTGGCAAAGCAAGTGGGAATGACGGCTCATCGAGTCGATGGCCCCAGCCGTATTAAAACCTTGTTGGGTGTCACCTAGGATAAACTATCAAAGTGAATCGCCAAGTAATCCCATTGCCGTTCAGCCTTCGAGTGTCGAGGCGGTTTCGGTTTCCGCGCAAACTGGGCGTGCTCGAGCGGCTGTTTGGCGACTATCTCAAGAAATTTGGGACCGCTTGGGTCGAGACCGCGCAAGGCTGTGAATGGAAATTAGATTTATCAGACCCATGCCATCGCTGGATCGTATTTGGCTACTATGAGGGCGGAAAAGGCATCGCGCTCGCCCGGGCCGCGCTCGAGAGTGCCGTGCAGAAAAACGGCGCCGCGGTGTATGTCGATTCGGGAGCCAATATTGGCCAGTGGTTACTTTATCTGGGTCATATCGATAAACTAAAAACGTATGCCTTTGAGCCGATTGATTCGCAACGTCACTGGCTTGAAGCGTGTCTCGCTCATCAAAATGAATGGCAAGTTAGGGTGTTCGATAAAGGCTTAAGTCGTGACGCGCAGCGCAGACCAATGCGAATCAAAGGGGCCTTATCCACTTTAAGTGACGATTGGTACCAAGGGCAGGAGTTGGAGTCTCAAACGGTTGAGCTAGTGCGGCTCGACAAAATTATGCCCGCCCAAGGCGTCGACGAGATCACGTTTTGGAAACTCGATGTAGAAGGGCACGAATACCACGCTTTGCTTGGGGCTTTTGGTTTATTAGAGAGACAAGCCATTCACCACATCTTCTTTGAGTGCCATCCTCTTAACTATCACAACAACCTCAAGTTGCTCGAAGGCTGCGGCTATGACGTGTTTGACATAAGCCGAGGGACATTGACCAAAATAACTCGAGATACACCTATCGACTTTACGCAAGATTTATTAGCGAGGCCAAGGTCGGTTAAGGCAAAGTAGCGTAACCCTAATTAGATTCAAAGGCTGGCTGGCCTAAGCTTGTCGAATCAAGACATAGACAGCGCCTGTGCCGCCATCGTTGGCAGGAGTCGAGACCACCGCAATGACATGTTGATTTTTACTTAGCCAGCCAATCAAACGATTTTTTAAGACCGGCTTGCGCCCGGCCGAATTTCGACCCTTGCCGTGCACAATACGAACGGCGCTTACCTGCTCGCGAGCGCATTGGTTGATAAATGCATGGCTTGCGCGTTTTGCTTCGTTGGTGACCATGCCGTGCAAATCCAGCTCGTCTTGAATCGCGAAGTCACCGCGGCGCAGGCGTTTCAGCAGGCGAGACGAAAACCCGCCGCGCAGAAACTTAAGCTCATCGCCGCTTTCAAAGCTAGCGCTTTCGTCGTTTTCCATTAACAGTTCGGCCATCACGCGCTCGTCGTCTAGCAGGCGTTGGCGCGGTATGGGGTCAATGGTCGGGCGATAGGGCGCGACACGATCTTGTTTCAGAGGCTTGATTCCCAAGCCCAGTAGTTTACTTAGATCGTCGTCTGGCGCACTCATAAGCTGCCGCAAATAAAAATTTAATGAGTTTCCTTAAGGTATTTATCGGCATCTAATGCCGCCATGCAGCCACTTCCCGCCGAGGTGATGGCCTGCCGATACACGTGATCCATTACATCACCACAAGCAAATACGCCCGGAATGCTGGTCGCGGTGGCGTTGCCGCTACTGCCCGACTGAACAGTGATATAGCCGCCTTGCATCTCAAGTTGATTCTCAAAAATGCCGGTGTTTGGCGAATGACCGATAGCGATGAAAGCGCCGTCGGCAGTTAATTCTTGGGTTTCATCGGTTTTGGCGTGTTTGATGCGCACGCCAGTCATACCCATTTCATCGCCCAATACTTCATCTAAAACGTGATCCCATTGAACTTTGACATTTCCATTTTCGACTTTTTCCATCAGGTGGTCGATTAGAATCGCTTCGGCTCGGAATTCATCACGCCGATGTATCACCGTCACTTCAGAGCAAATGTTGGATAAGTACAGTGCCTCTTCAACTGCGGTGTTACCGCCGCCAACCACAACCACGGGCTTACCTTTGTAAAAGAAGCCATCACAGGTTGCACACGCCGAGACACCTTTACCCATAAACGCTTCCTCAGACGGAAGACCTAGATACTTGGCCGAGGCACCGGTTGCGATAATTAAGGCATCGCAGGTATATGAACCCGCGTCGCCAACGAGGGTGAAGGGGCGTTGCTGTAACTGAACAGTGTGTATGTGGTCGAATATGATTTCGGTTTCAAATCGCTCGGCGTGGCGAAGCATGCGCGCCATTAACTCATTGCCGTCAACGCCTTGGTCGTCACCGGGCCAATTGTCGACTTCGGTAGTCGTGGTGAGTTGCCCGCCTTGTTGCATGCCAGTAATCAACACCGGTTGTAAATTTGCCCGAGCCGCATAGACGGCGGCGCTGTAGCCTGCTGGGCCTGATCCAAGTATGAGAACTTTGCAGTGTTTTGAGTCAGCCATGAAAAATGAACTCCGAATACGTTGTGTTGTGGTGTTGCCTCGGCAACCGAAATTTGCGCAATAATAGCGTATTCATCGCGGGTTTAAAGTCATTTTCGAGCGACGATTTACAACACTGTAACAATACGTTACCAAGGGTGCGATTGCCGCTTATTCACGTTAGAATCAAGCATTAGGCACTGCCGGTGATCGCCGGGTAAATGGGTGGACTTCAGAGAGCACTATGCCGCAAGCCAAAAAAAAGAGAGTAAAAGAACCCGACACACAAGAAACAGGCTTGTTTGCGCCAAGGGTGCGCGAGCTGGTTGCTGAGATTTTGGTCATTGCCGCCGCATTTTTGTCTTTGTACGCCTTGTTGTCGTTATCGAGCTACAACCAACAAGATCCAGGCTGGTCATACAGCGCTGGCGAGGTCGACGGTGTAAGTAATGTTGGCGGCAAGGTCGGCGCGTTGTTCTCCGATGGCCTTTTGCATGGGTTTGGTTATATGGCCTATTTGGTGCCGATAATGATTTTGGCATTGGGCATCAATTTCTTCCGCAATCGGCGATCTCAAGCTGAGTTTTCATATTTGAAATTTGTGTTGGTGACCACTGGTTTTTTCATCACCGTCATCGGCGCCTGCGGTCTCGAAAACCTTCATTTTAATCATTGGGCCGCGGATCGCCCGTTCAATGCGGGCGGGTATTTAGGTGGCTGGGTTAACAGTGGTTTGTTGCAGCTATTCGGCGCCATTGGATCAACTTTGTTTATGGTGATTTTGTTTTTAACTGGCGTCACCATTTTCTCGGGCCTGTCTTGGTTTAGTTTGATGGACAATATTGGTGCGGGAATCTTTGGGGTGATTGAGCGAGTACAAGAACGGCGTGAGCAAAAAGAAGATCGCGAGATTGGTGAAAAAGCGCGTATCACGCGCCGAGAAACGGTGACCGAGCTTAAAGAAAAAGTGAAAGTAGCCCCAACCATTAAGCCCAAAGTAGCCATCGCGAAAACTGAGATGAACAGCGGGCGCGCGCAACGCGAGAAACAAACCACCTTGTTTGCTGACATGCACAGCAATAACGATGCTCTGCCTGCCTTGTCATTGCTCGACCCAGTCGATGAACAGGTGATTGGATACTCTGATGAAGAGCTAAATGCAATCAGCCTATTATTGGTGAAAAAACTCGCTGATTTTAACGTGCCGGTGGAAGTGGTCAGCGTTCATCAAGGGCCGGTGATTACGCGTTTCGAAATTGACCCAGCGCCGGGGATTAAAGCCGCAACCATCACCGGCTTAGCCAAAGACTTAGCCCGTGCTTTGTCGACCATGAGTGTTCGGGTCGTGGAAAACATTCCGGGTAAGTCGTATATCGGCATTGAAATCCCTAATGAAAATCGCGAAATAGTGCGCTTAGTAGAGGGTTTGTCATCCAGTAAGTTTGACGACATGAATTCGTCCTTAGCCATGGTGTTAGGCAAAGACATCAGCGGTAAAACCGTGATTGCCGACTTGGCTAAAATGCCTCACGTTTTGATTGCCGGCACCACTGGTTCAGGTAAGTCAGTCTGCATCAATGCACTGATAGTGAGCTTGCTGTATAAGGCCACCGCCAAGCAAGTTCGCATGATCATGGTGGATCCTAAAATGTTGGAGCTGTCGGTTTATGAGGGCATCCCGCATTTATTGTGCCCAGTGGTAACTGACATGAGTGAGGCTGCCAATGCTCTGCGTTGGAGTATTGTTGAGATGGAGCGCCGCTACAAACTGATGTCTGAGCTAGGAGTTCGTAACCTAGCCGGCTACAACCGTAAAATCAAATCAGCGATCGACGGCGGTGCACCTATCAAAGACCCATTCGCCAAAGATGGTGAAGTGGCCGAAGACTTGCAGGAGCTTCCTTGTCTGGTGGTGATCATTGACGAGCTAGCGGATTTAATGATGTCGGTTGGCAAAAAAGTCGAGGAACTGATTACGCGGTTGGCGCAAAAAGGTCGCGCCTCGGGCGTGCATCTAATATTGGCGACCCAACGCCCATCGGTTGACGTCATCACTGGTTTGTTAAAAGCCAACATCCCAACACGGGTTGCCTTTCAGGTATCGTCGAAAGTGGATTCGCGGACGGTGATTGATCAAATGGGCGCTGAAATGCTACTTGGGCATGGCGACATGTTGTATCTGCCGCCGGGTACTAGTTTGCCTGAGCGAGTTCATGGTAGTTTCGTCTCCGACAAAGAAGTCCATGCAGTGGTGGCCTCGTTGAAAGAAAAATCGGTGCCCGACTACGACGAAACAGTATTGACCGCCCCCAAAGAAGTTAATCAGGCGTTGCCAAGCGCCTTTCGCGACGATACGGCGAATGATGATCCCGAAAATGATCCGCTTTACGATCAAGCAGTGGAGTTTGTGACTCGAACTCGAAAAGCGTCGATTTCCTCGGTTCAGCGGCAATTGCGGGTTGGCTATAATCGCGCGGCCAGAATGATTGAAACCATGGAAATGACTGGTGTTATCACGGCGGCCGAAGAAAACGGGCGCAGAGAAGTGTTGGCTCCGCCACCACCAGAGGATTAGTTATGCGTTGTCTCTTATTTTTCTGTCTTGTCTTTGCATCGGCCGCGCAGGCGTCTACAGACGACCTGAATTCGTTTTTTAAAAACGTAAAAACACTTGAGGCTCGGTTTGAGCAAGTCGTGGTTGATGAGTTTGGTTCAACTCTCGATCGCAGTTCCGGTGTTTTATATCTGCAACGCCCCGGCCAATTTCGCTGGAATTACCAAAGTGACGACCCCGATTTCCCCGAGGGTCAGCAGATTTACTCTGATGGGCGCTGGATTACGTTCTATGATCCCGACCTTGAAACAGCCACACAGCGCAGCTTAAGCCAAGCCCTTGAGCAAGTGCCGACCCTGGCCTTGGTGCAAACGGGTAAACAAATTGAAGCGTTTTTCACCATCACTGATTATGGGCTCACAGACGATTTGTCTTGGGTGAGCCTAAAACCCAAAGATGAAAATGCGGCCTATCAAAGCCTATTGCTGGGTTTTGATTCCTCTGAATTAAATACCATTGTGCTAACCGATGGTCTTGGTAATGAAACCCGCTTGGTTTTGTCTGGCGTTAAGACCAATAGCAAAGTGAGCAGCGACGTTTTCGATTTCACACCGGGCCCAGGCGTGGATCTGATTCGCGAATAACATGCTTTACTTGCAGATCGCGATTGCGGGCGGTATTGGGTCGCTGATGCGCTTTGCGCTGGCGCGCTTGTCTTTGCATCTTGGATGGACTGCGCTACCATTTGCCACCTTGATTGCCAACGTGCTTGGATGTTTTCTTATTGGTTATTTGTCTTGGTCGATGGCCCATCACTGGGCTTGGCCTGAACAACGTCAATGGGTCGTAATGACCGGCTTGTTGGGTGGTTTTACTACGTTCTCGGCATTCTCCTTGGAAACCATCACTATGCTTCAACAAGGGCAGGCAATGAAAGCCTTGGCCTATGTTTTGCTGAGTGTTTGCGTCAGTTTGTTTTTCTGCTGGCTGGGTTTGAGTCTTGCCCGGCAGAGTTTGTAAACCACGATCGTCGTCGACATCGGTACTTAAACTTCGTTTATTGATAACACTATGATAGATCCACAACTATTGCGTAATGATACTGAATTGGTTGCGCAGCGCCTGCGCACAAAGCGTCATGAGTTCGACGTCGAACGCTTTCAGGCATTGGAGTCGCAACGCAAGCAACTGCAAGTAGAATCCGAAGACTTGCAGGCCAAACGCAATGCGAAATCCAAAGAAATTGGTAAAATTAAAGCGCAAGGTGGAGACGTCGACGCCATCAAAAGCGAAGTCGCTGCTTTCGCGGATCGTTTAAAAGCGGCGCAAGGCGAGCTCGCCCAAGTGCAGGAATCGTTGCTAGCGATTACCGATGTCATGCCCAATATGCCGCATGAATCGGTCCCTCAAGGCAATAGTGAAGACGACAACATTGAAGTGTTGCGTTGGGGTACGCCGGGTCAATTCGATTTTCCGGTAAAAGACCATGTGGATCTTGGCCAAGATGCAAATGCAATGGACTTTGAAACGGCCACAAAAATAGCCGGCCCGCGCTTCGTCGTTATGCGAGGTGAGCTAGTTCGCATGCATCGAGCACTGATTCAATACATGTTGAATACCCATGTCGAAGAACATGGATACGAAGAGGTCTACGCCCCGTATTTAGTGAATCAGGCCAGCCTGATTGGCACCGGGCAGTTTTCTAAGTTTGCTGATCACGATTTATTCGCCACGCAATCCGAGGACGGCTATTACTTAATCCCGACCGCCGAAGTGCCAGTGACTAATATTGTGCGCGACTCATTGCTCAGCGAGCAAGAATTGCCGAAGAAATGGGTGGCGCACACGCCGTGTTTTCGCCGTGAAGCTGGCAGTTATGGGCGTGACACGCGAGGGATGATTCGCCAGCATCAATTTGAAAAAGTTGAGTTGGTACAGATTGTTCATCCCAGTGAGTCTTATGATCGCCTTGAAGAACTAACCTTAAATGCCGAAGCAATCTTACAAGGCCTTGAACTGCCTTACCGCAAGGTGGTGTTGTGTGGTGGCGATTTAGGATTTTCTGCGGCAAAAACCTATGATCTTGAGGTATGGCTGCCGGGGCAAGATGCTTATCGTGAGATTTCGTCATGCAGTAATTTTGAAGCCTTTCAAGCGCGGCGAATGAAAGCAAGATTCCGCTCGAACAGCAAAAAGACTGAGCTAGTGCACACCTTGAATGGCTCTGGATTGGCCGTAGGTCGAACCCTGCTGGCTATTATGGAGAACTTTCAACAGGCCGATGGGTCTATCACCATACCCGAAGTGCTACGTGGGTACATGGGCGGGCGTAGTCAAATTTTCGAAACCAAGTGAGTTTAAAAATCTCGACTGTCCCAGTTGGGTGCCAGTTGGGTGAACTCACTGACAGTTTGTTAGACCCGCTTGCAAACCTGATATCGGCACATGTGGTTGGCTAAGCCAGCAATACAGTGCTCAATGACTTTGCCCTTATTTCATATTAGCGGATGAGCTACGCCATTTTAGGCCGTTTTTATAAATTTTTGCTTTCACCGCATACAGATTGGCTTGCTTACCATAGCGCAGAGCTAACTATTTATTTTTACAGCGTTTTGTTATGCTTAGCTGAGGTGGAGTCGTTGTCAACTAGGCTGCGATGAGTCGTTTGGGTCTGATCTGTTTCGATATTGTCTAGATTGGGCAAAGCTGATCGCAAGGTTAGCAGATGGTCGGGTAGAGCAAAATGAGCACAGTAGCTGAAAATATAGCTAGCATACTAAATGCTTTAGTAACAAAAATAGGCGCCTTAAAAAGCCGAGGCCAAGAAAAATACGGCTATGATCGCCAAACTAAACCGGATATGGTTAAGCGGTCTCGGTTTCTGTCTCGGGCCATAATGTTGTGGCTATTAATAGCCTTTCCAATCGCGCCGGTTGCGTTGGCTCAGCCGGATTCGCCCGACGCTAAGTCACCAGTTATCGATAACCCACTCAATGTTGAAGCGCAAAACAAGGATGCCCAAGGCGTTGATAGCGACGCCTATGTTCGAAGTTGGCGCGAGGCTCAGTCTCCTGATCTTTATGAAGACACTGAGTTTGGCGAGCTCATTTACAACCAAGCCAGCACGCCTACCAAGCTGGAAATTCTTCGTTTGCTGAGTAAAGACACGCCATCATTGAAGGTGTTTATGACAGCTGTGTCGATGGGTTTGGATGTTGAAAGTGTGTTGCAAGCCTCAGTAACGTATCAACCCGAAAAAAGTCGCGAGCTTGCTGCATCGGCGGTTAATTTATTGCCGCTACTAAATGATTCTCGGAGCAATTTGTATTCGGCGTATGAATTAGATGACCTAAATCGTGGTGACGGCAATCAGCCTTATGCTGTGCAGGAAGTCTTGGATCGTTTCTTTGAAGATCGTCAGATTCTTAGGCCATATCCGGATTGGTATGAAGGGCAGTTTCACTTTTTGGCGTCGGCTGCCGAATTGAAAAAGTTATCGACTCAAAACAACGGCCATTGGTATCAGTCCAGATCAACGATCAAGCCAAAGGAACGACCGGTGTTTGTTTCATTGTATGAAGATTCAAAAAAGGTATTGGTCGACAGTCTAGAGCGCATTGACCAGGCGCTTGCAGCAGACCCTAATGCAACGTTGCCAGTCGTATTCATATTTAATCGGCTAAACGAAGTCGCTGTTGACGAACTTGACTACCCTAGCACCATAGCCGGGGTGCAAAAAGCATATGCGGATAAAAGCCTAATGTTAACGCCAACCCCTCAATGGCAGATCGGCGAATACCATTTGTACGTTCCTATTAGCGAATTTTACGATACCTTTGCAATACCCTCCGAAGAGGACTACGAGCCTGAGGCCTGGCAGGCGTTATTGACAGCGGCGCAAAATCACATCGTAACTAACCGGTCTTTCTTAGTGGTTATTCTCGCTGGCGGCGATGCGAGTCAAAGTGAAACAGCGGCCTCAGTGCAATCTGCGCCAGTTACTTTAAATAAGCAGTATGTGGCGTGGGCAGACCCTCGTGCCGATGCGGCATTTCCGTATGCTAAACCTAAGTCTGGGTCATCGTTAACCTTTAAAAGCATTGTTAGCAAGGGTGTGATTCTGAATCGCCCTGACTTGATTGCGGCGTTAAATGCAATCGGCGTAGAAAGCGTTCCTGTGTCTTTTTACTACCTTGATAAAAGCCGTCAACGACCATTTTTGAAAACACCAAGGGCGTTGATTCAAGCAGCTATTGGTGCAGGCGCTCCCGCCGGTAGTTTTGGTGGGGATGGTGGTTTTTCGACACCAGTTTGCGCCTCGCCGCCATGCATAGTTCCGCAATAGCGTGATAAGAAGGGCGGCAATGATTGCTTATTCGATAGTGTTGTAAATCGATAATGCTTAGCTTTTATTAAAGTGCCTCAATCCGTTAACAACGATAAGTGACTCACATCATTATTCGGATATGAACGAAAAAAAAATAAAACGAATAACGTTTTCTACTTTACTGATTTCAGGTCTTATAAGCGGCCTGATCTCTGGCGCAGTATTGGCGCAACAAGTAGTCAGTCAAGGTTTGCCGCCCGCTGCGAATACCTTAAAGTCGTTTCAGGGTGGGTCTGTGGCGCGCGACAGCGGCGTGAATCAACCATTAGATCTTCTTAGTGATTTTTATCCTGCCATCGAGATAGATGTGTCAGATAACGACAATGTTCGTCGACGCCCGGATTTTGACGAACCTGATGTTCGATGGGTTGTTCGACCTAGCCTCGGTTATCGAACCAATATTGGCCGACACAAATTTTATGCGGCCTACAACGGCACCTTCGTGTTTCACAATGAACTTGACCAAGAAGACAGCGACGCAAATGAATTGAGTGCGGCCCTGGGTTTGGACTTGGGCCGCCGCTGGGACTTAAATCTATTTGCTTCACTGGGAGAGAGTTTTGAGCAACGTGGCATCTCAGGCTCACGTAACTTCGCCGAATTTATAAATCAGGGAATCGATTCTGGCCCCGAAGATATTTCAACGCGTCAATTTGGCGCTGATTTGATTTTTGGTCAAAAGATTGGCGTGCTCACTGGCGTTTTAGGTTTCGAATTCTCTGAGGTGGATTTTTCCAGCAATGATTTGCTTGGTGGCTTAGACCCTCAAGGCCGGGATCGCGAGAGCGAATCCTTGCATTTAGATATTGATTGGCAATTCGCTTCTAAGACATCAGTGTTTGCACGAGTTCAGCGTACCGACATCGATTTTACCTCTGAGTTCAGTGATCTGGATTCGCAGCAAACGGATATTTTGGTCGGTCTGCGTGTTAAACCTACTGCGGCCTTGAGCGGCGTGGCCGGCATTGGCAGAACCGATCGCACCTTCGATGCTCCTGGCCGTGAAGATTTTGACGGCAGTATTTTTTATGCCAACCTTAATTACGCCTTTAACCCGCTGTCTAATGTGCAATTGGCGGCGTCAAGAGCGGTGGAAGAGGCCGGCGCGGTTGATTCGGATTTTTTCGTAAGCGATTTACTCGGCGCGTCGTGGAATCACGCTTTGTCCTCTAGGCTGATTTTTGATATCTACGCAAAGCTGATTGAAGACGAGTACAACGATGGGCGTGTTGATGAGTTTACCGATTGGGGGGTTGGGATCGACTATGTGCTCCGCAATTGGCTGAGCTTAGGTGTGTATTACGGCGAAGTAGAGCGAGAGTCCACTTTAAACAGCCTTGAGTTTGACAATCGTTTTATTGGTTTGCGCTTACGTTCTGACTTGCGAAGCATATTTAGCTCCAAGCGTAAGGCAAGACAAGATATCGAGCCCTTTGGAACTCAGCGCTCATCCCAAGCGTCAAAGCGCTAACGGCGTACCCGGCCTCATAAGCTGATATTTGCTGAATGTTAATGCCATTACGACTTAGCGGCTATGTGATAATGGCTCTGCCGGGCTGCGTTTATCCAAGTAAGGTCTGCGCAAATACTCTCTGATGCTCGGCTTGCACGCTCTTTGGTACTAGTAGTGATACCAGTAGTGGTAAATTTGATTAATGCTGATTTTAATTTAGGGTTTGAACTTAAGCACGTTGACGCTAGCCGAACTATGAAGCGATACACACAAATTTTTCTGATTTTTGCAATGGGGCTGGTGAGTTCTATATCCGCCACAATTGTTTATGCGCAGAGCCAAGATGAAAAATTTATTGAGCAGGTCTTGGAGACCGCCGAGCGCCAAAGCGGGCTGTTACAAGTTTATACGCGTAAAAACCGTAAGCTATTAGCGAGTATCGACAGTCCATCTGATTGGGTTGTAGTGCGCCGCGATGGGCCATGGGCGATCGTGCGATTCCAAACACCAGTCGTGCCAGTATGGGTCAGCCGTCAGCACGTGCGCCTAGATCAGTCTCAAGCACAAGTAACGGCCAATCTTCTTAACTTACGATCCCGCGCCTCGGTTGACTCGTTTAGTATTGGCCACGCAAAGCGAGGCTACCGCAGTCAAGTGTTGTCGACTAAGCCCGATTTTATTCAGATTTTTGCGCCAACTGAGTTTGAGTTTTCCATACGCGCCAGCGCCATTGCGGATGGCTCACAAGCTAAGGCAAATTGGCAAACTCCAAAAAATACAGATAGCGAAGTGCTCTCTCAGCAAGCTAGTAAGAGTACCCCACAACAAAGCCTCGCCTTATCAGAGAGTGCAAAGCCTTCAGAGAAACCCTCAAAGACGTCTGCATCTGCCGCGACCAAACAAAATACCGATCCAGCTGTAGTTGATGCGCTTGAGTCGTTTCGTTCCGAGCGAAACAATCGCGTTGAACGCCAACACAGCTTAGCGCCAGGCGATGCCATCTCGCTGCGGGTTTTTGGTGAGGAAGACTTGAGTGTCGAGAATGTTCGAATCCCAGGTAGCGGAGCCGTTTCATTTCCTTTAATCGGATTGGTTGAGGTTGCGGGCAAAACCACCGTTGAAGTCGAGCGCATTGCCGCCGGCTTGCTCTCGCAAGGTTACGTACGAAACCCCAGAGTATCGGTTTCGATTTTCAGCTATCGACCCATTTTTGTGCGAGGCGCAGTTGCCAGCGTGGGTTCCTACCCATACACCGAGGGTTTAACGGTAGGTAACGCTATCGCCATCGCAGGCGGTGCGAAAAAATCGGCACTGGAGAACGGCGTTAGCATTTCACGCGATGGGCGAGCGGTCGCTAAAGGTTTGCCAGTTGACAGCGACGAAGTGGTGCGCTCTGGCGACGTTATCAGTATCGAAGAGCAAGAGGGAGTCTCCGAAGAAAACACGCTTTATGTTTATCTGCACGGGGAAGTAGCAAACCCGGGTGAATACGCCTTTCGTCGAGGTTTAACGGTTGAGAAAGCCATTGTATTAGCCGGCGGTTTTACCATTCGCGCCTCTCGAGGAAAAATCACAATCACGCGTTACGACGGCGTGGGCGAGAATCAAGAGCCCAGCAAACTAAAGCGAGTTAAGCTTTTTACGCCCATAGAGCCAGGCGACATCATCGATGTAGGAGCGACTTGGTTTTGAATAAAATACCCGATAAACCCTTAAGCACCGAGTCTGATCCGTCGCAGGCATCGCGGAAATTAGTACAAGGTTGGTTTAACTCAAATCAGAGTGCGAACACTGGTTTTGGCTCTGGCGCTGCGCAAACAGACTCCGTTGAGTCGCTCTCACAAACCCTTGGCAATCTAGTGCAAGTGGCGCGTGAAAACCGTTGGCTCATTTTTTTATTAATGGCTTTGGGTTTGATTGCCGGAATATTCAAGGCTTATTCAGAAACGCCGGTTTATCGCGCCAAGCTAAGTATGGCGGTTGAACCAACGAGTTATCGCAGCTCCAGTCAAACCGTCTTTGACCCTTTTGCTTATCGCTTTTACGAAACTCAGTATGAGCTTTTAAAAAGCCGTTCGGTGGCTGAGAGGGTAGTCGATAGCTTGGGGCTTGTAGAACGCGATTCTGTGCAACGGTTATTGGTTCAACCCAGCGTAATAAGGTCGCTGGCCAAAGAGGTGTCGGCGATCACCGGGCTGACTCTTGTCAGTGAGCCGGAACAGGTGCCGACACCAGATCTCAGCGATGAAGAAAAGCTTGCTAAGCGCAGTTGGTTAACTCGAATCATTCAGGGTGGAGTGAACGTCAGTGGTGGCGAGAAAACCAACTTGGTTCACGTGACGTTTAATTCGGTCAACCCTGATTTCGCGGCTGAAATTGCCAATGCTTTGGTTGAAGCCTACATAGAGCAAGGGCTTGATTCTCAGCTGAATCGTTCCGAACAAACCACGCAATGGTTGTCCTTGCGTATTGAAGATTTACGAGCATCGCTGGACGAAGCCCAGGCGAATTTACAGCGTTTCTTGGTTGATGAAAACCTACTTGAGAGCACGCGCAATAATCAAATTAACAATAGTGAGTTAGAAGTACTCAATAGCGAATACTTAGCTGCCAGAGGGCGTTTGGATGAGCTTGCAAAACGCTACGGGACCAAACATCCGAAACTCACGGAAGCGCGCTCTGAGTTACAGGCGGCGAAAAACCGTTTAGATCGAAAGGCCCGCACCTTATCGGCCAGTCGCGATAAACAAATCGAGCTAGACCGGCTCGAGAGAGATGTGCAGGTCAATCAAGAATTATACGAAGCGTTCTTGGCAAAGTTTAAGGAAGCCGACCTGTCTTCGTCGGGAACGCAAGTAGCCAGTGCTCGGATTATTGACCGCGCATTGCCGCCCGCTGGGCCAATATACCCGCAAAAACAGCGCATCATTATGACCTGGGTTTTAGGCGGATTACTGCTGGGTTTAATGGTGGCATTTTTGCGTGAGCAGCTCGATACCACATTCAAAAACGGTCGAGCAGTCGAGGACAAGCTGGGTTTGCCTCTGTTCGGAATCATCCAATCCGTAGGCAAAGAGGTGTCGTCGGTGGAACGGCATTATTTGGATAACACGCGCAGTGTTTTTTCGGAATCGATCAATCACATACGCACTGGCGTTATGTATTCAAACGTTGACAACCCGCCGCAAGTTTTATTGGTGACCTCGTCGGTTCAAAGCGAGGGTAAAACCACGCTTGCATCAAATTTAGCACTGTCTTATTCGCAATTAGGAACGACTCTTTTAATCGATGCGGATTTGCGCCGCCCTCGAATTAAATACATCGTTGAAAATGGCGCCACACATGGTTTAGTCGATTATGTTGCCGGTGCGGCGGAACTGAAAGACTGCGTTGTGCAAGATCGACAAGAAAAGAATTTGTACGTTCTGAACTCAGGTACCACGCCACCGAACCCACTTGAACTATTAGCGAGTGAGCGCTTTAAAACCATATTGACTGCCTTGAGGAGCAAATTCGATCACATCGTCATCGACACTGCGCCAGTCTTACCGGCCAGTGATGCAGTGGTATTGGGCCGCCAATGTGATGCTTTGTTGATGGTCGTGCAGTCTGACCGCACCACACACCATATGGCACGCGACGCGATAAAGCGATTGAATGCCAGCAATGTGAATGTGGCCGGTTTGATCCTGACACGTGCTAATGTAAAAAAAGGCAACCCATATCAATACGGTGGCTATTATGGTTACGGTGCCTACGCCTATGTGGAAGACAAACAGTCAAATGATTAGTACGCCGTTACGGGTGTCGCATTGGCTTAAGCATCCCGCTGGCGCAATCCCAA
Source organism: uncultured Arenicella sp. (assembly GCA_937922925.1). Classification (GTDB taxonomy): domain Bacteria; phylum Pseudomonadota; class Gammaproteobacteria; order Arenicellales; family Arenicellaceae; genus Arenicella. The sequence goes on from CALAKU010000069.1 coordinate 26,253, forward strand.
GTTTCTAAAAAGTATGCAAGCAAAAGCAGGCTTTCTCGGTGGTTCCTTGCTATCACTGTGTATGCTCGTATTTTGCTTAATGCAGGCTACTGGGCGCGCCGATGTTATTGAGCGAGCGCTTGGTTTGCGTGTCGCTACCAGTGCTAGTATTGCTCATGCGCGCACCGAACAGGCGGTTAAACCGCTGGAGTTTTTAGTCTGGCCCAGTGAGCGACAAAAAGCGCTCAGGGTCGCCAAGCTCGAAGTTGAATCACTCATCAATGACCGGCCCCACGATGTTCAATTGTGGCGAGCATTGGTTTTTCTCAATCTGCAAGGATCTGATGTTCCTGAGCATAACTTTTGGCTTGTTGAGAACGCGGTGCAACTCGCTGCATGGAATCCCAAAGCGCTTAATTGGTTGGCAACGCCCTGTGTTGTTCACTACGAGCAATTTGCAAAGTTGGATGCCAGTCTGTGCCAGAAAATTCTAAATCGCTTGCCCACCAAGTTTTTACTAGAAGACTTGGCCAGTATTATTGAAGTCGACCCTAAGCGGCTTGCCAAGGCTCTCAGCCAAGAAGGAATTTCGCTGCGGCAATCTAAACCATGAGCGCCAACTCAAGAAACTCTTTAACCCTTTCAAATATCATCAATCAAGTGAGTTGGTTGATGTTTTTAACATTGCTGGTCTTGTCGTCGTTTCTTCAATCGATGTTTCCAGATTCGCTATGGTGGTGGTGGTTTTCAGGGGTTTATCTTGTCTTAGTGCTGGCCTGCTTGTCGGCTTATCTGGGTTCATCGGTGAACGTCAAGGCGCTTACAGCCACGCCTTGGGTGTTTTATCTATTAGTGTTTAAAGTGGTTTGGATAGCCGCTTCCTTATTTGTTGCAATCGGTAACCCCGCGACCGACCTGATCGCGTCGAGCCGCTTGGATGGCTTGCAACTTCCGCCTTGGTACCAAGCTCAATCGGTATGGTCGTTTGTACCTGAAAAAACTCGCATCTTATTATTCTCGGAAATAGGTGTTTTGAGTTTTTTGATCCTTGCCGTATTGATGATCAGCACGCGGCAACGTGCCCTCCAACTTGTGACAGTGCTTATTCTTATTGGGGTCACGCATGCAGGCCTAGGTATGGGTAGCAAATATTTAAATCTATATTTGATCGACACTGCTCAGCTCGATGGAAATTTCGGTGCAGCCATAGGTCTATTTGTTAATCGGAATCATTTTGCTGCTTATCTTAGTTTGTCTTTATTCGGCGGCCTGACCTTTGTTATTCGATATTTTCTTAAACAAAAATCAAGGTTTAAGCGGGTAGCGATTTCGAGCGTGCCTAACCCAATGATGATGTTGGCGTTTATAAGCAGTGCGCTGATCTTATTGGCAATGTCTTTATCTCAATCCAGAGCGGGCTTTTTTTCCTTCTTTCTAAGTGGCCTTCTTTTGATGAGCGTGACGTGGGGGCTGAGTTTTGTTGGTGCTAAGTCGGCTGGGCGAGCTAGCGTCAAGCCCGCGTTTGGCGCTTTTGTTTTTCTTTTTATTGTTGGGTTGTGCGCGTTGTTTTTAGACGATTCACTGCGCGCGCGAACCTCGCCAACTAACTTGGTATTGGGCGAACGGCTCGAACAATGGCGAGTGACTTGGGATGTGATTCAACAACAAATGGTGTTCGGTTATGGTGGTAATAGTTATACCGATGTATTTCAGTTGTTTAGAGAAGATAGCGTATTGCGGCCGTTGATTTACAATCAAGCGCACAACGATTATTTGCACATCTGGCTTGAGCTTGGTCTGGTCGGTTTACTGCTGTGGTTAGCGACCTTAGTTTTGGTGTTTCGTCGTGGCATAATCGAATTCGTAAAAAACGACAGTACTCTCGTAAGAGCCGGTCTATTGGCTTCGTTGATCGTGCTGTTAGCGGCATTGATTCAATCAAGTGTCGATTTTAATTTGCAACTATTGAGTATCCGTATTCTGTTCTTCCTTGTTGTGGCGGTGGTACTCAGTCTGCCTTGTATAGAGCATCAGCGAGTGCCCAAAAAATTAAGTGAAAAATAATGGCGATTAAAAAAATATTGGTCACCGGCGGCGCCGGGTTTCTCGGCTCTCATTTGTGTGAGCGTCTGCTCGCGCGAGGTGACGAAGTACTTTGTGTAGACAATTACTACACTGGCAGTAAAACCAATATCGTGCCCTTATTAGCAAACCCCCGTTTTGAGTTGCTGCGCCACGATGTCACCTTTCCTCTTTACGTTGAGGTAGACGAAATTTACAACTTGGCTTGCCCTGCATCGCCCATTCATTATCAATACGACCCGGTGCAAACGACCAAGACGAGTGTGCACGGTGCGATCAATATGCTGGGTTTGGCCAAACGTCTTAATGCAAAAATATTGCAGGCCTCGACCAGTGAAGTTTATGGCGATCCAACCGTGCATCCGCAGCAAGAATCATACTGGGGTAATGTCAACCCAATTGGGCCAAGGTCGTGTTACGACGAGGGCAAACGTTGTGCCGAAACGTTGTTCTTTGATTACCATCGCCAACACGACTTACGTATTAAGGTAATGCGCATCTTCAATACATATGGGCCAAGAATGCAAGCGAACGATGGCCGCGTGGTGTCAAACTTCATCGTCCAAGCCTTAAGCAATAAACCAATCACTATTTACGGTGACGGCAGCCAAACTCGCTCGTTTTGTTACGTCGACGATATGATCGACGGCATGATTGCCTTGATGGAATCCGACGATGATTGCACTGGCCCTTTGAATGTCGGCAATCCAAATGAATTCTCTATTCTTGAGTTGGCCGAAAAAATCATCGACAAAACAGCAAGCGACACAAAAATCGAGCGTCATCCTTTGCCTGGTGATGATCCCAAGCAGCGATGCCCGGATATTAGCCAAGCCAAAGCGGATCTGAACTGGTCTCCTAAAGTTGAGCTTGATCAAGGTTTGGATTACACCATCAAGTATTTTGAGTCGGTGTTGAATTAGTGAGCGTCTCAGTGCAAAGTATTCATTCTAATGTCCATAAGCGGGCGCGCAAAATCAGGTCGGCATGAGCGATAAACCTCTCTTCGTTGGTCGGCCAAATATTGGCGACAAAGCCGACTTTGACCGGCACGTAGACGCAATGTTCGATAAGCATTGGCTCACTAACGACGGCGAGCTAGTGCGGGAACTGGAGTCTACGCTCGCCGACTATCTCGGAGTCAGCCACTGTATTGCATTATGCAATGGCACGGTTGCGTTGGAGCTGGCTATTAAAGCGTTGGAGATGCACACCGAAGTGATAGTGCCCTCTATGACCTTTATTGCCACTGCTCACGCTTTGCAGTGGCAGGGCGTCAAACCGGTTTTTGCCGACATTGATCGCGATAATTACAACTTGTGTCCTCGGTCGGTTGAGTCGATGATCACCGAGAAGACCACAGGCATTATTGGTGTGCACCTATATGGCCGCCCTTGTAATATCAAGGCGCTCGAAGCATTAGCGCACAAATACAGTCTAAAACTCGCATTCGATGCGGCTCACGCCTTCGGATCAGCTTATGGCGACGCCATGCTTGGTCGTTTTGGAGATTGTGAGGTCTTCAGTTTTCATGCCACTAAAGTTTTTAATACCTTTGAAGGCGGTGCCATCACCACCAACGATTCGCAACTAGCTGAGAAGCTGCGACTTATGCGTAATTTTGGTTTTGCGGAGGAAGATCGCGTTATCCATTTAGGCATCAACGGTAAGATGGCTGAAATCAATGCCGCTATGGGGCTGACTAACCTAAACTCTTTAGAAAATTTTATTGCCCACAATAAGCGCAATTATCAAGCGTATAAAAAGGGCTTGAATTCGGTCAATGGTATTCGCCTGATCGAATACAAAGAAGCTCACGCGAATAATTTTCATTACATTATTATCGAGATTGAAGAAGAACAATTTGGTCATAGCCGGGATAAACTTAAAGCTCATTTGCAAACTCATAAGGTGCATGCGCGGCGCTATTTTTACCCCGGCTGCCATTTGATGGAGCCATATAAATCCATGATGCCAGAGGTTGACCAAAGACTGCCGCACACCAATGCGTTCAGTAAACGAATGCTGGCGTTACCCAATGGGTCTCAATTAGATATTGAGGCTGTGGCTTGGATTTGCTCTTTAATCAAAGACTTAAATGAGGCAGCTAAATGAGCAGCGAGCCAATACTGCTTATTGGGGCAGGCGGGCAAGCTCATTCGATTGTCGATCTGATTGAGGGTATCCAAGGCTACCAAATAGTAGGGGTTGTCGATCTGGCTGATGGCATTCAAGGCAGTATTTACGGCTATCCACAGGTCAAGCTCAAAGCGGCGCTAGACGAATATCAGGGCCATGTTGTAATCGCGATTGGAGATAATTTTCAACGCGAGAAGCTTAGTAATGACCTTAAAAAGCGTAATTCACATATTGTGTTTCCGTCTTTGGTTCATTCGGCGGCTGAGGTCAGCCAGCGAGCCATATTAGGAGAGGGTAGTGTGATAATGGCCGGTGCTTTGATTAATGCAGGAGCGATGATTGGTCGTGGCGCGCTGATTAATTCGCAATCTTGCATAGAGCATGATTGCCAAGTCGGTGATTTTGCAAGCGTGGCGCCAAATGCGACCTTAGGCGGGCGAGTTAATATCGCTCAAAGAACGTCTATCGGGCTAGCTGCGATCGTTAAGCACAATATAAGCATTGCCAGCGATGTTTGCGTTGGTGCTGGCGCTTTGGTGTTGAACAGCGTCGAAAGCCGAAGTACCGTGGTCTTTGGTTCTCCAGCAAAGGTGATTCGATCTCGCGATATCGATGAGCCATACCTATAGAGCAATCTTAGCAAAGCCTAACCGCCCGCTACTAGCTCCTTTACCAGCCCTTTAAGTACTATTAATACCCTCTTAGTAGCCTATTCGGTAGCCTTCGAATTCTCGAAGACGCGTCGATACAGCGCCGTGTATTGATCGGTGATCTTTTGCGGATCAAATCGTTTAATATTGCGCTGGCCGCGCTCGATCAGTTTATGTCGATGTTCGTGATCATTAATCAACTTTTTCAGTCCGGCTCGAATGGAGCCCGTGTTAAACGGATCAACCAGTTCAGCGGCATCGCCAGCCACTTCTGGCATGGATGAGCAATTTGACGTTAGCACGGCACGGCCAATTGCCTGAGCCTCGATAATTGGCATACCAAAGCCTTCTTGCGTGGACACAAAGCAGACGATGTCTGCGTTTTCATATTCTTCTCGCATTTGATTTTGTGAGATGTTGTAAGCGCAAGAGTATTCAATATCGTACTGTTCAAGCAAGGCTAGCTCCTTCTGGCCAAGTTTAGCAATCACGCGCAAGTGACAATTTAGCCCCTTGATTGATTGAACTAAACGGCCAAAATTTTTGTTCTGAGCAAGGCCAATATGCAGCAAACGAGGCTTATCAACAGAAAACACTTTTTCCGTATAGCGATAACCCTTTGTTAGCGCATTATGGATCACCACGACTTCGTCAGCTTGCTTATCAACTAGAGATAACACCGCATTTTTTGTCGCTTCGGATACTACGGTAATCACTTGTGCTTGCCGCGCGGCTAACTTAAAGAATAATAAAACATATAGCCAGCGCGAAAATCCATTAAGGCGATCCACTGTCACGCAATCGTGAATGGTTAGAATTGTTTTGGTCTTTTTTAAAGCAAGCGACAGATAATGAACGTCGCCGGTAATATGGTTTACGTCGCCCTGTTGTTTTCTGGCGCGTAAGCAATTGAGAAGACGCGGCAGTAGCCCATTACTTTCATAAGGCGATTTAGCCACCTCGATGTCTAGGTCGCGAGGTAGTCGTTCTCGCAGCTCACTGAAAATAAGCTCTAGGCTATAATTGCCATGAGCTCTAGGCTTACGCTGAAAGAAAACAAGTCGCATAGTATTGAGTCAGTTACATCAATGACGTGGAGTGTCTAATAGGTCGTCGTAAACCACGCTGTATTGGACGCGTTCTAATAGCTGAGCGCGTTCTAATAAAAATCTTTGCGAAAAATGTCTTTGCCATAAAAGTCTTTATAATAGTCGCCGACTCAACCAAGCCAGCGGTTTACTTTGCACTGTTTTGCTAATCGAAAAATGCACTGGGTTAAGTTCTACCTAACTTGAGCTTATCTTAGATGCTCTACATGCATAATCGCCTATCTTATGACGAATCCGCTTATTAGCACGATTATCCCAGTTTTTAATCGCGCTGAAATGATTAAATCTTGCGTTGATAGCGTATTGCAGCAAAGCTATCGACCCATTGAAATAATCATTGTCGACGACGGTTCAATCGACTCAAGTTTGCACCTTGCTCGTAAGCTTGAGCGAGACAACCCTGGGGTAATTCGAGTTCTGCATCAGGCCAATGCTGGCCCGGGTTTGGCGCGCGAGGCGGGCCGACAAGTGGCAGCGGGCGAGTTTATTCAATATCTGGATAGTGACGATTGGCTATTGCCGAATAAGTTTGCTGATCAAGTAGCGGTTTGGCAGCGTCATCAAGATGTCGATATCATCTATGGCATTACGCAACTCGTTGATGAACACGCGCGTGTATTGGCCTCTCCAAGCAAACAAACCGGCGAAGATCACGATGCGTTGTTCCCGGCTCTTTTAATGAATCGTTGGTGGCATACGTCGACGCCTTTGTATTCAAAACGAATCAGTGACTTGGCTGGCCCTTGGTTAGGCTTTCGACCTGAAGATTGGGATTTGGAAGCGCGCATGGGAGCACATTCTCCCAAAATTATGAGCAGCAATACTTTGGTTTCAAGCCATGTAGAGCACAGCAAAGACGCTCGAGTATCGCAGGGCGACGGTCGTCAATATCTTCTTGACGAAGCCCAATTTTTGCCGAGACTCTTTGCTTGCGCTCAAAAGGCTGGAGTCTCTGTCGCAAGCGACGAAATGCGGCATTTCTCGAAATGGGCTTTGATGCGTTCTCGTCATCTTGGCAAACTTGGGTATGCCGACCAAGCCGAGCAATTGTTTCAATTGTCGATATCGGCCTCCAGCCATAAACGTCTCTTACATCGTTTAATGGCCTGCTTAAGATCGGTGTTCGGATGGCGGTTTGTGGGGCAATCTGCATCGCTGATTGAAAGGCTAAAATGAGCAAGCCAACACTCAGTGTCTTAATGCTGGTCTATCAACATGCCGCTTATGTTGAGCAAGCCATTGATAGCGTATTGGCGCAAAAAGATATTTGCGATCTGGAACTCATTATCATCGACGACGCGTCTACCGACGACAGCGCAAGCGTATGCGCCGCCAAGGCCAAATTGAATCCAGATTGTATTCGCTTTATTCGAAATGACACCAATCAAGGGATGCACGCCAGTTTTGCCTGTTTGTGGCAAGAGGCCCAAGGCCGCTACATTGCCTTTTGCGAGGGCGATGACTATTGGCTTGATGATCGTCAACTTCTCGAGCAAATCGCCTGCCTCGATGCGCGTCAAGCAATCAATTTAGTCGGTGCGAAAGCAAGCGTCATTGAGTGGCAGCCGGGCAAGTCATGGCATCAAGTCGATGTGATTCAGCCAGTAGAATTCAAAGAGCAATTTTCATTTACCGATCTAATCCCAGCGTATTCATTTCATTTTTCAACGGTGATGTTACGTAAATCGGCGATCTCGTTCCCCGATTGGTTTAGCCGAGTCTATTGTGTTGATAGGCCGTTGTACTTGCTGGCAACATTGCATGGTGACGCGGTTTTTATTGATGAAACCGTGAGTTGTTATCGCTTGCATGATAGCGGCAATTGGTCGACTTTAAGCTCACCGCAACGTGCGAGCCAAAGCCAACATTTGTTTACCACGATGCGAGATCATTTTCCGAGCCGCTATCGCTCCCACTTCGCCAAAGCGATGCTCTCGGTTATTTTGAGTTATGTGTCTTTAGCGCGTGAACAAGGTGATATTTCAAGCGCACGACACAGCTTGTCAAATGCGGCGATGGCGTTGAGCTTGGTTGATAGAATCAAGTACGCTCCGATTTATTTACGAACCTTAGCTTTGTTATGGTTTAGCTCAGGTCGGCGCGATGACTAAAACCCTAGTGATTGTTCAAGATGTGCCGACGCAGTTTGATGTGCCGTTGTACGCACAAATACATGCACAGGCTCCGTTCGATTTGCATGTCTTTTATACCGCATCTATCACCGTCGACCGTGAACTCGGCCATCGCCCGCAGTGGGATCATCTTAGTAACTGTCTCTATCACTCAAAGCCGCTTTCAGAGATTACGAGCTCGACTCGCGCCACACAAAAGGCTAGAGAACTCAGCCACGCAATCCTAGAGCTTAAGCCTCAGCACGTTGTTATTTCAGGCTATTGGCCAAAGCTGCATCGAGATCTATTGCATCAACTTAACGCGCTTGGCATCTCGGTAGGCTTGCGTTCTGACAATACCTTGGCGCATTCGCGTATTAGTGGTGTGCGCGGATGGGTTAAAAAGCACTATTTGAACCGCTTACTCAAACGCTATGACTATTGGCATCCCACCGGTTCGCTCGCAGAAGACTATTTACGTTATCACTGTAAGGCGCCAGTTAAGGCAGTTTACTTTCCGTATAACGTCGATAATCACTGGTTTGCTGACGGTGCGTGTGAGGCGCGTGATAACCACCAAGAGCTGCGCCAAGGTTTTGGTATTGCCGAGGATGATTTTGTGGTGTTAGGCATTATGAAATGGCATGAGCGTGAAGATCCAATGACACTGATCAATGCATTTAAGCAATTTTCTCAGCATGCGCCCAAGGCTCACTTATTACTGCTTGGTGATGGGCCCTTAGGTAGTCGAGTGCGTGGCACTGCAAAAGCCTTGTCAAAGCGAATTCATTTGCCGGGTTACATGCCTTATTCAAGTTTGCCTGCACTTTATGGCATTGCCGATGTCTTTGTGCATCCAGCTCAAGCCGAGCCATGGGGCGTGTCGATTAA
>CALAKU010000070.1 GCA_937922925.1 uncultured Arenicella sp.
GTTCAATATAAGGTCAATACCTCAAGCGAATCCGTATTTGAATTTGAACAGGCAAATCCAACGCGACCTCTTCTAAGCATTCCGAGCACTGCGACAGTCGCGAAACACGATCTTGTTACCAAAGGTATGCCAGCGTATTACGATTTGCAGATTAAGTTTTATATGGACGAATGGGCTAAAGTAGGTGGAAATTGGAAGCGGACAGGGAATATCAAAGTTATGCCGGCAGAAGTGGCCAAACATCTTCTCCCTACTTCGAGCGCCGGTGTAACCAAGTTGAAAATAAACCGTGACCAACCAAAGGTCATACGTCATCCCTTACGCTATGAATATATTCCAGGGAATGGTCCTAGACTGACACGAAGGGTTTGGAATTGGGGGCCGGAGAATGACAGTATTCAGTTTTTGTATCCAGGTACAAATGTAAAGGCAGTCGAGCCGCCTTGGGCTGCCAATCATTTAAACAACAATCCAGTTCCATGGTGATTTTAGTGTGTAGCCTGAGTTCACTCACCGTCAGTTCTTTTTGGCAAATCAAAATGCAGATAAAAGCCTTAAGCCCTATCAAATTGATATGCCCAAATGGCTGAGTGACCATAGATCAGCATCTGCGCAAGGCTAAACTTGGAAGGAACGTAGAAAATGTCAGATTCATCGAAACAATGTCTCAAATCGAGTTTAGAAATAAATTCATACCCCTACGAAAATTTGTCGCTTGAATAGAAATTCAGCGTCACGTAATACTGAAAGCTCAACACCCCACTGGAGCTTTTAAAATGATCAAAAATTCTATTACCTTTGCATGCATCGTCGCTATTGGCGGTAGTGGACTCTTGTCAAATCAGGCGAATGCCATTGACGATATCCTGTATCGAGTCACACCAGCGAATACTAGTAACTTTCAACATGGGCGAGACTGGATACTCAGAGATGTGACTTCTCGACATTGGTATCGTGACCGTCGAACTGGATACAATGTGCTCGACGTTTCAAGTCGCGCCGATTGCTCAAGCCCGGGTGGTTGTGGATTCCAAACGCTGTCAATCGGCCGAAGTACTTGTGAGTCGTTTTCGCTTGATGTGTCGTTTGGGGGCTCAATCACGGGCGTCAAACATCCCCTTTCTCCGGGCTTAACGGCCAGCGTCGGCGCCTCTAAAAGCTGGACGGTATGCAATAACCGTTCAGAATCTCGAAGTTGCCCGGCACAAGAAAACAAATCTGTTTACGCCTTTATCGGTGTAGATCGGTGGCTTGGTAATTTTGGGTACTCATCTAACGAAACCATCTTACCAGGCGGCGCTTTTTACACCGCCAACGGTTATAGCTCGGTTGAGCCTGGCACCGGTGGAGCGCACTTGTGTGATGATCGCGGCGGAACGACGGGTTATAGCTTACTAAATTGGACGCCCCATCTTTGCCGAAATCAAAAACGTGAATCCTCTTACCGAGTGATCTCGGAAAATTTCCCGCGAGATCGATTTACCGATTGCAGAGTAAGAAATCGAGGTCAAGGTTTTGGATCTCGAGACGTGACTGAGTAAATGATCGAATAAGCATGCGCGATCACGATACGGATTAAAATCTTATCTGATCGCGTATGCGATGAATATTTACGTTTGTTGCAATGTGCAAACAATGACAAAACGTATTTTTGTCGAAATAAAATTGGAGAGATACCCAGTATGAACCCAATAAAAAAAGCCCCCACTCGAGCAGTCGCTGTGATTGTCACATCGATTCTATTACTGGTGCTTAGTGTCTTAAGTGTTGACAAGCCAAAGCAGAACGAAACGGCGCTTGATAACTCGGGGTCAGTGACAAAATCCGCCCAGGAGACCGCACATACAAAAAAGGAACTCCAGAATAAAAAACAGGCGTTGCGAACCGATGAAGGCAAGGTAGATGATCTGCAATTTCCACTCGAAGATAATTTCAACATTCGGGAATCTCGAAAGGCTTCACCAATTTTGGATCATGATATTGTATCGAGCTATGAGGCGTTCCTAGTCGCGTTCAATTCACCGGAGTCGTTGAGCGAAGACGAAATTCAAGCTTTTTTTAGACAGCTTAACGACAGTCTTGTTAGCTCAGACCAAGCAAAAGAAATAGTCGCTGGTCTTTATAGAAATATACCGGTTGATGACCATGTGCCTAGATTGCTTATTGCTGAAGCACTTATGAACTCAAATGCGGGTCGAGACATACTAAAAAGCGAAGCTCACTTTCAACTTACTGAAGGGCATGAATACGGTCACAGTGAGGCGTTTAGAATATTGGCGAATGTTGATAGAACCAACGTCAATTATTCGGCGGTTGAAAAAGCGGCTTACCATATTAATTATGATACGAGCGAGGCCACGATCATTAATGCATTGGGTTATGTTGGTGACCTTGTTGAAAATAGCAAAGATCAAATTTCACCAACTCATCTCGGCTTAGTAGAACGTACCCTAAGCGATGCGGTTTTAAGGCGATCTGACAACCAGACTATACAAACCTATGCGGCGCAAAAGCTTTATTACATTACCGAGCCAAGTCGCAGTGCCGCGCTGGCCAGTGAGTTTTTGGCCGCATCTCGTAATAGCTCGCTGGTAATTGAAACCCTTTTTGCTATCGAACAAGGCCATGTGTTATTGGATCAACATCTTGAGTCAAATCTTAAAAATGTCCTAAGTCGATCGTCGGTAACCGCACAAGAACTTGATGTGGCCAAACAGCTGCTTCCGAGACTGGTCGACTCGCAACCTTAAGATAACAATCAACGAGTTCTCTGTTCGATAAACGCGGCCACCTTGTTGTAAAGCTTATGATTCTTATTTAGCGACTCGATATCGAATTGAATCCATTTATCTTTGAGCGTAGCGAATTCCAACTCATCCCACTTCGCTAATAGATTGGTATAGATCACGATCGATTCAGACCTGAGAAGATTGATGTGCTCCTCGGGGTAAAATAACTTTGATATCTCGTGACCCGCGTTTGCGTCCCGTTGAGCGAGGCCAACGAAGCCCATGTTTGCAAGCACTATGCTGCGTTCAAGCAGTGCCCAAGAGAGATAATAATCGTATCGATTATCTTCTTCTGAAAAGGTTTTGATCGCCTGATCGTAGAATTTAAGAGAGTCTTGGAGTTGCCCTTCTAACGCAAGAGATTGAGCATAGACCAACGCGGCTTCACTTTGCTTATAGTCGGCGAAGCGAGGTGAGCCATTGAGTTCGCCTACTGCCAAGTCATAGGCTTCTTTTGCAACCTTAAGGGCTTGTTCTGAGTTTCCGCTGTATGAGTAATTACTTGTCAGCGAAGCTAAGTTGTACAGTGTTTGATCACTGGGTTCTGGTTCAATAACTTTTAGTATTTCAAGATTTCTTAAGCTGGTGTCAATTGAATCCTGATGCCTTCCTTCTTTCGAGTAACTAAATGCAAGCTCATTTAATACCGCTACCGTATGAATGCTTTGTTCGCCCCACACCATCACATTTTTTTCGACCAGGCGTTCTAACCGTGGGCTGAGAGGCAGGCCCTCTCTGAGAGTTTGATTAACCATAATTTCAAGCAATTCCAAACCGAGCAATTTGGGATGTAGGTCGTCGAAGTACTTTGAACTTAGGGTCTTGGCGAGATTTAGATGAGTTTTGGTGTCATCATAGTTTGCTAATTTTGCATGGACACTCGCCAGCCGATCATGCATTTCTGCTAGCAAAATTTCGTCGACTAGTTTTTCGCTGTTATACAGCTCGAAGGCCTCATTGAAAAACGCCAATGCTTTTCGGTAGTTGTCCATCAACAGGTGTGCGTCACCGAGTTCTGCCTTGCTCTGTACCAATAGCGATCCACTGATGTTTTTGTCTATACAGAACTGATACGCTTTTTCTGCTGTGGCTAATTGAGCCTCAAACCGGCTGGATATCTCTTCAGTGTTGGCTGACGCTAATAACGCTCGAACAATGATTTCCGGGTCGTTGACGTTTAGAGTGTCTTGAATAAAAGCATTGATTTCGCGAGACGCGTTTGGTTTTTGAATGCCCACATAGCCTTCTGCGATGGCGAGCAATAGCTCGGCCCGAATGTTGTCAGAGATGCCTTCGGCGCTTTTGAGCTGATCCAATCCTCTGTCTAATATCCCTTCAACTGAACCTCGCCCCTGGCTTGTTACACCACTTGGGTTAGCGATAGAGATGGTCTCCATCACCATTGCAGCAACTTGTTCAGCATTTTGCTTCTCTGTCTGAGCACGCAAAATTTCATCCTTTATCTTTAGGTTTTGATTAATGGTGCTGTACACAAACAAAGAGCTGAGCAACAGCAGAGTTGAGCCCGCTATGGATGCGATGTAATGTCGCTTTAAAAATTTTGTGCTTTTGTATAGGAAAGAACTGGGATGTGCTTGAACTATATCGTTACTCAGATAGCTGCGTATATCGCGAGCGAGTTCGCCGACAGACTGATAACGGTTTTGCTTGTCTTTTTCGGTTGCTTTACGATAAATGCTGTCAAGTTCATTGGAGAGATCTTTGCTTAATCTATTAACTCCCGTGCCTCTTTCTTTTGCAAGTAATGTTTGGGCGTCTAAGCTGGCTGCTGCAAAATGAACACTGGGCAGTCCGGGATCATACTCAACAATGAGTGACAACCGTTCGGCCGGTTCCAGGTCCTGTATGAGTGTTCTCTCAAATGGCATTCGACCCACCAATAGCGTGAATAAAACGCGCCCGAGTGAGAACACATCAGCTCGAGGGTCCAGCTCATCGACATTGAGAACATGTTCAGGGCTCATGTATTCTGGCGTGCCCACACTATGTTGATGAGACCAGCGAACTTCATTGTTTAAATCGCCCGAGATTCCAAAATCGATAATGGTAGGCGTTGCCTTGTTCTCAAACTTACTCACCATGATATTGGATGACTTTAAATCTCTATGCAGCACGCCACGTTGGTGAGAATATGAGATTGCATCACAGATACTTAAAAAGAGCTCTAAGCGCTGACGAATCGTGAGCGTATTCTCATCGCAGTAATCTTTGAGCGTTGTGCCACGCACATATTCCATGACAATAAAGGTGAGGCCCTCGCTGGTTTTCTCGACCGTATGAATGGTGGCGATATTTGGGTGAGAAAGACGGGCTAAGGCTTTTTGCTCAAACCGAAAGAAATCAGAATATTCGCTGGGTGCATCTGGGCGAATCAACTTGATAACAACCTTTCGTTCAACCGGTTCGCTCTGTCTGGCGAGAAATACACCGGCGATGACGCCCTCATGCAGAAGTGCTTCGAGTTGATATCCGTTTATATTTTTTCCGACCCATTGATCGGCATACCAATTCTCTTGTAGTTGAATGCGGCTACTAAACGGCGTATCTAACAGAGAAATCGTTTTGTCGAGCGTGCCTAACATGTCCTTTAGGCGCGACGCGGTTTCCGAATCCAATTCTTGAGCTGCGATCCAAGCTTCCCTGTCTTGGCTATCGATGTCCACCACTTGAGCAAACAAGTCGGTAATCATCCGCCATTGTTGGTGATCATTCGCATTGCTGAAATCTTGTATCAGACTCATCTAACCCTACTACCTCATATCGAGGCTACCCAATAATTGACTCTTTTAATAGAGTACTTATCTGGTCATATTGCCACAGATACGGGTTTAAATCCTTATTCTCATCGTCATTTTGTCTTCGCGATGGCGCGTAATTCAGCGCGGCAAAGCCATTTCCATGAGAATAGAAGTATCAATTGTAGAATTATCGAATTCGTCTGTCTTTTTATGGCTGAAAATAGATAAAACAGCGCTACTAATATTAAGGAAAGTCTAAACTCGTTACTATTGCTACTAAAACTATGTCTCGCAAATTACCGCCACTAAACGCTCTTCGGGTTTTTGATGAAGTAGCGCGACATGATTGCCTGAAAAACGCAGCGGCAGCACTCTGTGTTACGCAAAGTGCTGTTTCCAAACAAATACAGAGCTTGGAAACCAATCTAGGCGCTGAATTGTTGAAACGGCATTCAAAAGGAACTCGTCTAACCAATCAAGGTGAACAATTTTACAAAGACATTGTCAAAGCGCTGGATATTATCGAGGCAGCGGCAGACCCGTTTATCAAGGCAGACAAAAATAAGGAGTTGATTGTCAGTGTACCGCCTTCGTTGAGTGGCGGCTGGTTAGCATCAAAAGTACAGGGCTTTCACCAGATACGACCCGATATCGTGTTGCGGATATGTACACAGGATGCTCCAATAGACAGCGACTCCAATGTAGCGGATGTGTCAATCGTCTGTGCGCGTTCAGACGAAGCGACTTCACCGTTGTCTGAACATTTGTTTGACGAAGAGTTGCTGCTTATTTCAAGTCCAGAGATGAGTGACGTAGCTAAGGTCAATGAGCCTAAGCACATTGTTGAGTTTCCGTTGATTGATGTGTACGAGCGCGAGCATTTATGGCAATCGTTCTTTAATGTAAATGGGCTTGAATATTCGCCATCGCTTTCTCTGTATCGAGTACCACACTTCTATATGGCGCTAAGTGCCGTTAAAAACAAACTCGGTATTGGTTTAGTGCCAAACTACTTGTGTTGTTATGCTGTTGAAGAAGGGGGTATAAAGCTTTTATCCAATACCACGCATAAAAGTGGCTACGCCTATTTTGTGAAAACCACGCTACACAAGCGAGGTGTTCGAAAAATCGCTGATTTTGTTAATTGGCTTAAAGGCGAATTATCAACATAAGCCCAGTTGCTCTAAGAAAGTAGTGTACTATCGAGTGACATTCTGTTGGTCACGGTTGTTAGCGATTAACATTTTAAGTTGCAAAGCCGAGGGCAGGAATAACTTTGGCGATATCTAGGAAAAAAAGCTAAGCAATGAACGAAAAAGACTACAGCGACGAAATAACAACGTTTCTCAACGATAGCGAAGCAATCAAGGGTCGCGATCAAGCGCAGCTGTACAAAATGATTTACGCAGACCTCAAAAACATAGCGCGTAATAGATTGGCATCAGAAGCAAATAATGGAGGCACCGTCAGCGTGACGGTGTTGGTCAACGAGGCGTTTATGAAATTGGATTCAACGCACACGATGTCTTGGAAAAGCCGTCGCCATTATTTTGGAGCGGCGGCGGAAGCCATGCGCCGCATTTTGATTGATCGCGCTCGGTATCATCAACGCGCTCGTCGCGAAGGTAGTAAGGCGGCGATAGAACTGGAAGAAGGCATTCACGTTGTCGGTGTTAAGTCAGATGACATAGTCGAACTCAACGACGCACTTAGCGATCTAGAAAAATTTGATGACGACTTGGCTATGCTGGTCAAGCTAAAATACTTTGCGGGATTGTCTGCCGAAGAGATCGCGGAGCTTGTTGACTCGTCTTCGCGAACCGTGGCGCGAAACATTCAAACTGCTCGGGCATGGTTACTAACCCAAATGAAGAAAGCATAGCCAATCAACCTTGGATTCATTCCGGTTCATTGTTGAATAGCATTATTTATGGCTAAGGACGGCTCGGTTAATTGGGAATTTTGTTCAAGTCATTGGAAAAAATATCCTGCCAAAAACGCTGACATTTTTTTAATTAAGTCGTTTTTCAAATCCTATCCCGCGTAGGATTAGCCACAACTCGAGACCTGTTTTCGAAATCGTTTTTCCACGAAGACGATTTCAATTTTGACTCAATGATCTAAAGCAAGGTTCTCGTGACCCTAACCACATCGCGACGACATGAAAAGAATATTGCCACCATTGAATGCCTTAAAGGTGTTCGATGAGGCGGCTAGGCACGGCTGTTTTAAAGAAGCGGCTGACAGCCTGTTTGTTACCCAAAGCGCCGTTTCTAAGCAAATCCAACGCTTGGAAAGTTGCTTGGGTGTGCCTTTGTTTGATCGTAAGTACGGTGGCGCGCAACTTACTCAACGGGGCAGGGATTACTACGATTCTATCCACAAAGCGATGGACATTATTGAGTACGCCTCTGGCGAGTTCGTGCAACTCAATCAACCTGAAAGTTTGGGTTTGATCATTCCTCATTCGATGGGCTTGTGTTGGATGCAAAGCAAGATGAAACAGTTTTGCCAAGAGTTTCCGAGTTATTCCATCAGAATAAGTTGCGACGCAGGTCAAGACGATTGCCTTCAAAACGAAGTTGATGCGGCCATAGTCTGTAAAAAAACTCAGGACAACTCCTCCCAAGAATACGAACTCCTATTTGAAGAACGATTATTATATGTAGCCAGCCCCGCATCGGTTGAAACCTACTCGCGTGCCGCGTTACAGAGCGGGCAGTCTCATTCTTTTATTCGAATCAATGGCAGGCCCAGCTTGTGGCAGGCGTTCTTTGATAAGCATAATATTGATCACAAAGCACAGGATAGCCAGCTAAGCTTTCAGCACTTTCACATGGCCCAGCGTGCTGTTGAGGCTGGTCTTGGAGCGGGTTTACTGCCAGACTATTTGTGTTCTCAAGCGATTAAAGACGGCACCTTGGTCAATATTGCGAATGAGTCATGCGAATCTGGCTTTGCGTACTATTTACAAATTCCAAAGCACAAAGTTGGTTTTCGCAAAGTTAAATTATTTGCTGCTTGGTTGAAGGAACAGCTCCAACAAGATTAATTTATTAACCATTCCTCTGCTTAAATAAAAGTCAGAGGCTGGTAACCCAGCCTCTGACATTAAGCGGCTAAACAAAACCCCTAGTTAAACTTCCATCGAGGGCCTATTTGGTTACAACCAAGTTTGCGTTCATCGCTTGAACCTTGAACATCGACGCGACCTGGGCACCAGTCTTCATCACCTGCATCGTTTGCAGGGCCATTACCACATTGCACATCGTTGTACTTGGGCCGACCATTGCTGCCGGGCCCGCGCCCCAATCGATCACATGCTTGACGCACCGTCATCCGGCCAACAGGGGTATCAACCTCAACCGGCCCAATGTTGTGATCAAAGGTCGTTTCGCAAAAGCATTGATCACCAACTGAGTAGCTGTCTGCCCAGCTATCGCCACCGGGAACGCGTAGGATTTCACTCAATGGTGTATCCAATACTCGGACAATATCTGGGTGCAGTTCGTTATCGATACTCGATTCACTTGCGGTCAATAATACGACCCAATCTTGGTTGGTCTGGCTGGGTGGCTGGCCAGTGTTGCCATTGTGAGCAACCGTACCTCCGGGCGTTGATTGGCCAGTTCTTGGATTAAACCAAAGAAGGTTGTAGTTACTGCCAGCAGCTAGATTGAGTTGTGCATTCCCGCCGTTTCTCAGCACGGCAATGTAAGCTTGGCCCGCGTCGGCCAGTACCCAATCATTATTACCATTGATCGCCGCGTTGCTGACCACCATGTTTTGTAAACTGACATTGGCGTCTTGCTGAACGATGTCTCTGAAAAAGCGAATCAGGTGACCTGATTGTTTCCAATACGGGTCAAAGTCGCGCATGTTCTCAACCGATAAATCCAGAGCATGGCCTTGATTCTGCCCGCGCAAATACCATTCAAAACCGCCGCCGCCAGACATAACGCTGGCCCACATCCAGTAAAGACGCTGAGTTGCCGTGACATTGTCGCCTGGCCCGGGTGCGCCGCCGCCAGAGGCTTCACTTAAGGTAACAACCCAAGTGTTGCCAGCATCGCGTGAGCGACGTATCCAGCTTTGAATCTCCTCATACATGTTGCCACTGTCATTAATGTTGGAAATTTGAATAGTGGGGCCATTGAAGTTGCGTTCGCCTAATAGCGAACCAAACTTTCGCTCGCGTTGATTAGTATGATTGTGCACATGCACCGGGTGGTCATAGGGGTCGAGATCTTTTAAGTAAGCCGCGTAGTCTTTTAGATCCGGCGTTGAGGTGTTGTTCTCTTCGCCCATGTTCCAAACCAATGCCGGGTGATGGCCAAAGCGTGAAATCAGCTCTCGATAAAAAAGCCGACGCTCGAGGTTTAAACTACGCCCCAGTAGACCATCGTTTTCGGTTTCTTGAGTCATGACATGAATCAACATGCCCTTGGCGGTCATGTGGCTGAGTACGCGCTCCCATTGATCGAGCTTACTCACGTCAAAGCTTTTAATGTCACCACTTGAGTTGTATTCGGTCCAAGGGTGCGCATCGCAGCCGTCGCCATTGACGGTATTCATCATAATGTAAAAGCTATTAGCGCCGGTCTCAGCGATGTAGTTCACTAAGCCAATGAGACTCTTTCCGCGCCCATTGCCCCAGGTAGGGTCGCCTTGGTTCCAGTCGGCTTGATGTGGGTCAAAGCTGTGCAGGATGCCTTTGCACGAACCAACGTTGTCGTACTTGCGGGTGTTGTCCATTTCGTCGTAGCCAAAGATGTTCTCTGGGCTATCAACGCCACCTTGAACAAATACGTCGCCAGTTCCGGCAAACCGTAATCGGCTCTCATTATCGCGATGTTCAAGTAAGCCGCGTGTGCGCATGTCGCGACTGACTTGCCCACTATTCGCCACAGTAAACGAGCCAGATTTGCCATCTAACTCAGCAACTGGCGTACCTGCTTGAGCCGCTAAATCAACGGCAATGTTAGTTCCAGTTCTGAATGAGACTGAATAGTTCCATTGACCACTTGTTGGTGGTGAAAAGTAGGCACGCCACTGATCACCACTGCTGGCGCTGGTGTCGGCTGCATCGCCATCGGCGGCAAAGTGGCCGGGTACCACAATAGTGCGCGAGCCATTTGAAAAGGTGACATTAAAGCGGTTATCCGTGAAAGTCGCCTCGTTTTGCTCATTCATTCTTGGGCCGCTGCACACCAACTCAACGCGATGCCATTGCCTGAGTGTGCCCGCGACTTCGCAGCTCGAATTGTTAGGCGCTGGATCAGTGAGCAAAAAGTTGCTGATGATGCTGGTGATCGCACCTAAATTATCGGTGGCTTCAGCACGCAAGCGATAGCTTCCGGTTTCAAGCTTGGCTAGGTCAGGATGGTTTTGCGCGTTCCATTCGTAAGGCTCGGCATTTTCTTGCCCAACAAACACATCATTTAAAAACAATCGCACATTTTCAACCGAACCATCGCTGTCGCTGGCTTGCACTGCAACCTGGACATCTAAGGGCGAGATAAATTGTGCGTTGTCGCTGGGTGTTGGAGGGGTGAAACTAGCGGTTGGCGGTGCGTTGTTGGGTGGAGTCGGCGGGATAGGCGGGTTTGGATTACCGTCTGCTTGAACGCCAAATACGGCCAGCTCATGGATCGACCACCAAAAAAAGTTATCCGAACCGGTTTGAATAATGCGCAGGTAACGACCGCTCTGCCCAGTCAAATCAACCTGCGTTTCGCCAGTTGGTGAGCCTTCGCCTTGTGCAACTGGCGCGCTAAAAATCGTACCGTCATCGGAGACCTGCACTTCGAATCCGCGAGGAAAGTCTTCATCGCTTTCACTATTGGATTTGGTAAGCAGATTGAGCCTATCAAAGTCATGGATTTGACCTGTGTCGATGGTAAAGGATTGCCCCGGACGTTGCGATTGCCCGGTTGTCCATCGAGTGGCCAGATTGTTATCGATCGCCAACGCCGCAGACCCGCCTCGCAACGAGGCATTCACCGTCAATTGACTATTCGGAATCTGTGAAGCAGTTGGGTTGGGTTCACTCGGCGGTTCGTCTACGGGCGGTTCTTCTGGAGGAACTGTTGTGTCGCCTGATTTCGCTCCTAAGATATTGAGTTCGTGAACTGACCACCAAAAAAATGAATCAGCGCCCGTTTGTTCAATGCGCACAAATCTCGCTGACTGATCACCTAAATCAACCTCGGTAGTACCGGAGTCTGAGCCGCTGCCACTGGCTATGGGGTTGGCGAAGTTGATGCCGTCGTCAGACAGGCTAATGGTAAACCCTCTGGGATAGTCATTCTCGCTTGCGCCGGCAGATCGGGTCACCATTAGTAGCGAACTCAGGTCATACTGATCGTTAAGATCAATCTCAAGATACTGCCCAGATTGTTGTGGGGCACTCGTGGTCCAACGCGTATTAATGTTTGAGTCAATTGCGTTGTTTACAAGATTATTGCTATTGGATGCGCTAATGCTCCAAGCGGTTCGGTCAAGCTCTGCAACAGTTTCTTGCGCTTGTGCTTGTGTCAGGGCGACTTGGCCAAATACAAGAGCGCTGATTAAGTATGGCCATTTAAATCGCGGCACGACGGCGCGTTTTGGTTTTTTTTGGGTATGGTTAGTCATTGATGATTCCTCAATCGTGTTTTGTAGGGTATGCCGATGGCTCTCGGTTGTTACTGCTGAGCGGTGGGGTATGCGACCTATACAGCTTGGTTGCCCGCTCAGGTCTAATAATTGATGTGTGTTCTAAGCTCAACAATTGATAGACGGCGTGTTTAGCAAGACTTGCTAAGTTACTGAAAAGCCAATCAACGCTGGCCACTATAGAGTCAAGGGTGATGCCTTGACCGCTTAAACATGTTTAATAAAGACCACTAGACCAACGACGATTAGCTAGGCATGAGCTAATCGAAACTGGCTCCGTGTTTAGGTTTCACCTTGTATTGGTTTGGTGGCGTGCGTTTGCGCTGAACTAGGCTTCTGGTGTTCATTGATCCCGCTAGGCGCTTTAGTTTCCTAAAAGGAAACATTACGGTTTTTTTGGATTTTTCCTTGGCAAATCAAGTCTGGTGTTTGGGAATGTTAAGCGTTAGTTTGCGCCTCTCGGGTTTATTTGGGTTGGTTTAAGCACAAGAAATGGGCGAGTTGAACACATTGCCGCATTTCCTGAAACACGACTCAACTAAGCCACGAACTAACCACTATGAAAAATTCAATAAACGGGAAGAATCAAAAAGGCCTGCACTCAGGCTCCTTAATAAAACACCTTCAACTAAAAGCACTTATCAGGCTCTTTATCTACTCGATGAGTGGTCTTTGGATAAGCACTGGGCTCACTCAAGCTCTCTCGGACAGCCAACAAAGAACCTTAGATCAAATATTGATCGGTAAGAGCGATCAGGCCATTGCGAGCCGGGATTGGTCGTTATCAGCCAGTCACAATAATGAAAGTGTCGTTCATGCAATTGACGGCGATATTGAATCAAGATGGACTACTCGCGAAGCTCAAAAGCCCGGCCAAGAACTCATTATCGATCTGGGCCAATTGCAGTCATTCGACGAGCTGATACTCGATTCCGGCGACAGCAGTAACGACTATCCGCGAGGTTTTGCGATCTATACCTCAGTCGATGGCCAAGACTGGGGGCAGGCCGTTGCCACTGGTGAGGGCAGTTCGGCAAGAACCGTTATTCGATTTGATCAACAGTCGGCTCAATATTTAAGAGTAGAGCAGACCAAGACTGATTCGTTTTATTGGTGGTCGGTAAATGATATTTCTCTGTTCAATAACGCTCAAATTACGCCGACTAACGGCTTGCAAATGATGAGTTCAGAGACGTGGCAGGCAACAGCGAGTCATAATCAAGCGGCCATACAGAAGGCATTTGATACTGATCCGAATACCCGGTGGACTACCAAACTAAACCAACAAAATGGCCAAAGCATTGATATTGATTTTGGCCGTATTGCGACGCTTGATCGTATGCTGTTACAAAGCTCGTACAAGCAGCAAAGCCGCAATGATTACCCTCGCGGCCTCACTGTTTATACCTCCGAAAATGGTAACGAATTCACCTTGGTGGCAAGCCAACCCGCCGATCAACAAACGGCGAGCGAGGGCGATTTAGAGCTTGACCTAAATGGCCGCGACGCGCGCTTTCTTAGATTAGAGCAAACCGGTTTTGATGATTTCTTTTGGTGGTCAATTCATGAACTGATCTTATTCGAAGAGATCGACTCTCCGACGTCAAACTCGTTGCCAGTCATCAGCCTGACCCTGCCTACAGACATACAAGATTTAAGTGAGACCAATACTGGCAACGTGCAAGTGACCGCCAGCGATCCTGATGGCGAGATAGCGTGGGTCGATTTATTCTTTGATGGCGAATTTGTTAGACGCGAGAACCAATCACCTTACCAATGGCCGCGCAGTGAGTTTTTAAACTTGAGCACCTTGGCAGACGGCACGCACTCTTTAAGGTTTGTTGCTGCAGACGATCAAGGAGCGACCTCTGAACTGAATTTGCAATTTGACGTGGCTGGCGATGACAGCCCTCCTAATCCTGATGACGATCCAGGCGGCGATTCAGACAGTGACGCAGATGAGGTTGTGCATCGTTATCCGGCAAACCAAGGTGCCGAACGCAACCCCATGAAAGGTTGGAACGCGGGCTGGTTTGATGATCGCCCCGAGAGCACTGTGGGTTTTCAGTACATTGATTGGAATGTATTTGAACCACGAAACAATGTGTTCGACTTTGATGCAGTTGAACAACTTATTGATCGCCCTGGCAGCCGTAATCGCCATGTGATCTTACGCTTGTACTGCGATTGGCACGGAGAAACTCGTCGTTCACGCGGTTGCCCAGAGTGGATGTATACCGAGATGGGGGTTGAGCGAATTAAAGATGACAACGGGCGATACATCACTGACTACAATGACTCAAACTATTTAGAGCAAGCAGTGCAAGCCATCAAAGCCTTAGGGCAGCGCTATGACAACGATCCTCGAGTGTATGCCTTCCAATTGGGTGTGCTGGGCTATTGGGGAGAATGGCATACGCATCCGTCGTCAATTGATGATGAGCGTTACCGCATTTCCGTTGAAGCGGAGAATACGATCCTCAATGCCTACAGAAAGTACTTTCCTAATACCCTTTTGATGGGTCGTTACCCGAATCGTTCAACCTTGAGAAGTACGACCGACATTGGTTTTCATAACGATTTTTTCAGGCCTAACAGTGGGCATAGCGACGATTTTGATCAGGCCATTGATCGCGGCGCGCGTTGGAAAGAAGGCCCCATTGGCGGTGAAATTCCTCCGGGCTTAAGCAACAAAGACTTTACCGACTTGTATCAGAACGGGCGCGGTGAGCAAATAATCAACCTCGGGCGTTACTCAACGATGAAGCCGACGGATGTGTTCTCACAACATCGAGCCAGCCATCTGGAGTTGCATAAACAGTTCGGTTATCGCTTCGAAATTAAGCAAGCCGTGTTTGCCGAACAAGCGTCAAAGCAAGATCGATTCAAACTTGGCCTAACGGTTTTGAATAGCGGGATTGCGCCGTTCTACTATGACTGGCCAGTGCAGTTTGCACTGCTGGATTCATCCAACCGAGTGATGGAAGTTAAATCGCTTGCGTCGCCCCGTTTGACGGCTCTTCAGCCCAATTCGCAATCGACTTTTGAATCGAACTTAGATCTGGCGAACTTAGCAACTGGCAACTACAAGGTGGCCGTGCGTATCAATCAGCCCGGCGCCGATGCGATCAAGCCAGCGCCTTGGAAATTGACGGCGCGCAATACTTACATCGAGTTCGCTAATGACATGGAGGTTATCGATGGCTCGTGGGGGCTGAACAATGAGCTGCAAGGAGGGTGGACCGTACTGGGCGAGGTCACAGTCAAATGAAGGGGCTAACTTACCTTACGCGAACCATGGCTCGACCCGCGAGCCATGTTTTCGCTCTGGCAGCTCTCGGCTGCGCAACTTTCGGCTATACGGCAATAGCGAAGCCAAATAGCAGCTTAATGCCGAGTATTTTGAATGTTCTATTTGAAGACCAAGAAACCGGCATTCGCGTTCAAAATGTGTTCTTTGCGCAGACTCATGTTCACGAGTTAAATACACCAGGCTTCAAATTGGTGAGCAATCGAGAAGCCTTAGTCAAAGTGCATATTGTTGGGCCGAGTTCGCTTGGCCCACCGTGTGTAAAGCTCAAACTCAGCCTAAATGGCCAAGAGCAAGAGTTCACTCTGACGGCCCCCAGCGTTTTGCCCGAGCGATTCGAGAGTCGCTTGGGCTTGGTGCGCCATCAGTTTCAAGACAGCTATAGCACGGTTATCCCCCCTCAATGGGTGCAGCCTGGTTTGTCACTTGAGTTGATTGTTGAGGAACAAAGTCAAGAGCTTGGCCGTATTCCAATTGGCGCTCCCAACGCGTTGCCGCTCACCATGTTTGATATTCATTTCTTCAACTTTAAAGACGGTGATTATCCTGAAGGTTGGTCACAAGAGCTGAAGAGCAAATTACCAATCTCAACATTGAATCTTGAGCGTGTGAGGGAAGTGGTGTTTGACGAACTAGTGATTCCGCCTCGAGCTGGGGTTGGGCCGATCAAAGTCGACTCACCACAAAGTTATACAGATCAAACCGGCCTTAATTTTGATGGCGAACAGGGCGCTGCGGCACGTTGGAATAGAGCACTGCAACAGGCGAGTGGGCGTAGAGCACGAACCCGTCTTTACTACTCGAATATCTACAATGTTAGAGCCGGCGGGCAGGCAGGTAATTTTGCCGGAGTCGGCGGTGCCAGAACCCTCGGCATTCTCCTGCACGAGCTTGGGCATGCCTTGTCGCTCCCTCATTGGGCGAATCAGAATGATTATCCCTACAAGGGCGATATGCACGGCATAGCAGCGCCGAACAGTTTTAGAGGTGTGCACGCCGGGCCCATCTGGGCGTATGACGCAGATAAAGCTCAGTTTATACCGCCCACCGTGCAAGAAAATACCATTGCGCATCCATCAGTTACTCGTGGTATCTATAAGCGCGACCCCATGAATGGCGGTGGCACGGGTGATCAAGAGCAAGGTTTTTTGATGCGGCATTTTTCGGACTTTTCAGTCAATCGGATGCAGTCATATCTTGAGAATCATTTGGTTGTTTGGAATGCCCAACTGCAAGCTTACGCCGCGTGGGATGATCAAGCGGGTTCGTATTCGAGAGTGGTCGAAGCCGGTGGTTTGGGTTATCCATTGGTGCGCGATCAACAAGTGCTCAGTGTGCTTGCATCGATCAGTGGCAGCGCGCCAGAGGTGAACATGGTTTATCCGGTTATTGGCCCCTATAAAGCCGATTTGATTCGCCTGTTGGATCCGCGTGTCGAAGCCGACCGCATCGACGCCGCCAATGGCTTTTGCCCAGATGATGGCTGTGACCTGACCTTGCGAATCCAACAAAACGGAGTCACGAAGCTTGTGCTCTTGCGCGCAGCGTGGCAGCCAAACTTGGCCGTGACCAACCAACAGGCGTTGCAAACCAGTGCAATCAATTTGCCTGCATCAGACGGGCCGATCTCTAAGGTTGAATTATTGTTAACGCCCGATGCCCAGCAAAATGGCCTGCCAGCAAACCCGAGAGTCTTAGATGTTTGGCAATGATCAGCGTATAGGCTAGGCAAAAAAAAGCCCTAATCTTACTTGTGAAGATTAGGGCTTAGGATTCTATTACCGAATAGGCTAGTCTGCTTTTTCAGCCTTGCGCTGATCGATGATCTTTTTCATATACGTCCAAGACGTTTCATTTTTACGATCATCATCCAGTGGCGGTGCATTGGTGTATTTAGGATAGCTTTTGGCAATTTCTTTTTTCATCACCTCGGGTAAATCGTCCCAGCTTTTGAGTTTTTTGCCGACAGCATTGAAGTACATTAAGCCCGGCCGGTCGCCCATTTCCATAAACGGCAACCATTTGGCGATGCGAACCCAAGCTACATTGGCGTACTCAACGTTTTGGTTCGGGTCGAGTAAGGAGGCTTCATTGCCTGAGAAATCGAAAATTTCGGCGCTGTGGTAAGTGCCGCCTACATAGTCTTGATAGTCGCCGCCCAATGGATTGGTGTAAAACAGCGGCACTTCAAAATTCATAAAGTAAGTGCCGTTTAAAAAGGTTGCCGGGAATTTTTGAGGTTTTCCATCGCGACCTACGCCGAAGGTAGGGCGGCTGTTAACCGGGTCGTTGGCTACGTGGATGACTTCATTGCTTTTGCCCGTCCATGGGTTTTCCCAAGTGCGCAACACTTCGCCGGTTTTTGGGTCAAGATACAGCATGATCTCGCGCGAGATGAGTCGATAACCCTCGCCTTTCTCTTTGTCATTGAGTGTGACGCAATGGCGCACATTCATGCCTTCTAATTGAAACAAGTGTTTATCTCGTTGGCCGGGAATGCGCGCGTAAGCGTTGCCCCACCAACGAAACGTGGTCTCTTCGCCGTCTTTGAGCGAACACTGTACTTTTCTATTAAGTTTTACGTAGGCATCGGGCGAATCTGGGTCGATTTGCTGTGCGATGCTCGGCACGCTGACAAGGCCAATTGAAAGTGCCAGAACAAAGCTTGTGATAAGTCGTGCAGGGTTGTAGGTCATTCAGTACTCTCCAATAAACATATTGATATATCATTAAGATTAACTACTATACTAGAAACCAAAATTTAGATCAGCCGAAGCCGGGAGAAAAAGATGTCGAGATTGCAAAGTGTGTGTTCAGTGATGTTTGGGTTGTTGATTGCCGAAATGGTAATGCCCTTCAACCAGTATGCGATAGCGAAAACGACGGCCGAAGCGCAAACCAATTCAGCTGTTAGCGATGAAGTGTCAGAGGCTCTTACCTACAAGGGTTGGATTCTACTAAAACGTCATATTGTGGAGCCCGATGCGGATAAAGAAGACTGGATTCAAATGCGTGATATTAAAATGGACGATGATGGCACCATTTTGAAAATCATGAACGGCGAAACCGAAACGCCGTACAGTGTCGAGTTGGTACAAATCACACATAAGCCCACCAATATTACGGTCTTAAAGTTAGCCGTTTACGAAGAGGGTAAAGACTTAGCTGTCAGTTATATCTGGGGCGAGCCGGGAGCCAAACGCCTAGGCCTAAACTTGCGTTGGGTTCAGGTGGGCCTGACCCTCGATGATAAGTTACCAAAAGCTGCCTCCTAAAAGTCGCCCTCTAATACAGAGACCAGCGCGTAGACAGACCAGCGGGATAAAGCAAAGGGCAAAGATAAATGCAAAGCAAACTAGCGACAAGGCCAGTCGCAGAAATTTGTGACTGATTCGATTTTTTAAACGAGGGCTTCAAAATAGAAGCCCCTTTTTTTGCTCGTTAAACCCAGGTGGCCAAATCGCTGACCAGCGATGCTCTCTAGTGAATGGTTTTTATAAACTCCAATTTGGTGAGAGGTTTGTTCTTGGTTCGACTCTTTTGAATCACCTGCCAAGTACTGCCATCGGGGCCATAGAGCACAAGGCTGTCTTCTCCGTACTCGTTTTTCTGGCGCGCGCTGCGTTTAATATTGTGCTGTTCAGCTAAGTCTTCGATCGTGTCGATTTTGGGCGTCCACACGGTATGCATGGTGATGCCAGGGTGTCCTAGGGCTTGGCGATCTGAGCGATCTCGAACCGTTTTAGGATCGGGGCTGGTAAAGAATTTCAATTTGCCGCAGATGTTATTTGGTGATACGAATCCTTTGTACCAATGAGTGCCACCAGGGGGCATGTCAAACACCACACGGGGGCCGCTCTGCCATTCGCCATCTAGCACGGCATCGGCTTCGGCTTTAAACCCGAGTACGCTTGAATACCACTGCGTGACTTTTTCGATATCGCCAGCCACAAAAAAGTCGTGATGGGTAAACTCGCTGGTTTTCAGTGGGGTTTCTTCCTCAACGGTGCCGTAGCCGGGGATCGTGTAGCCATAACGTTGAAAGAAAATCAGGTTCATGGCCGCGCCGTAGACGCCCATTTCGCGCACGCCGCTGCGGCGTTCAATCGCATTGTATTTGGTGTTTTGATCTAGCCCATACAAGTCGTCATAAACCGGGCCACGCAGCATCCAATGTTCTTGGCTGACCTTGCGCGCGTCGCCGAATACATCGCTGATACGAAAAATATCATTGGTGCGCATTACCGACATTCTCACGCCAATGGTTTCGGGCGGGGCCAAACCGACGCCCTCGCTCAAAAGTTCTTCCCAGGCGATGACTCGCACCAAACCGTGAGAATCAATATCGCCATTTTGCAAGCGCACGCTAACGGCGGCGGTGCTCACGCCATAGATAGCTTGTGCTTGCTCGGCGCTAAGCGCACCGCGATCCACTTCTTTGAAACCAAATTGATTCAACAACAATATGGTTTTGTCCAGCTCGCCGGTACCGATGACTACCTCGTAAACGCCACTAACGCCAGTGTTAGCTGGGTCTTCGTCGCTGTAGACCGCGGTACTCAAGAGGATTAAGCCTAGCGCAAAAAGCCTAATAACTAGAATCTTTAACATGGTTCAATAAATGCATTTGTTTTATTCATATATCTTTATATCATATTGCTATGGGTGTAATCTTCTTATACTAGTAATTTTCCAGTAAGGAACTCAAATTGAGGCCGATATGATCGAAATTCTAAAAATGTCACGTGGCGTAATCTTCACATTGATGTTCGCTGGAGTTGCCAGCGTTTGCTTAGCTGACAGTGATCAAAACGATGCTTTGGCGCCTACATCGGACCCTTCCACGGCCCTAACGTCACCATTAAAACTAATTACCGTTAGTACAAATTCCTTGGAAGAATCTCGCTTGTTTTATGAAACAGGTATGGGGATGACCTTTGAAGGGCCCTTGGAGCTGTCTAAACAGCAACGCCAAAGTTTAGTAGAGCAATGGGCTCTGCCCAAAGATGCTGATTGGCAGGCGTATCGTTTTTATCGGCCAGATGCCGACGATATTGCGCAGATTCAATTACTGGTTTTTGAGCAAAATTTCCCGGCGATCAATAATTCGTGGTCGGCATTGGAGCTCGGCACTTTTTCCATGGGTTTTCCCAATCAAGATCAAATAAGCCACGAAAAAAAGATCAAGCGCCTTGGCTTTGGCGCATTGAATGAACTCGAAATCTACAAAGTTCCTAGGCCAGACGGAAGTTTGTACGAAATTGAAGAAACGATTTATACCGCGCCGGATTTTGTTCACGCCGTAGGCATTCATCGCGGCAATGGCATGGCGCAAGTTGGAGCGGTCGATAAAAACGGCGTCGGCGGCCCCGCTTATTCCGCGTTGATTGTGGAAGACGCGCAAAAAATGATCGACTTCATGCAAGACGTTTTAGGGTGGGAGCTGCGCTCAGACCGGCAATGGAAAAGCGCTGGTACTAAGGGGGCGTTGAATGTGCCCGATGGCACTGAATTCCGTTTTTCGATTTTGTATTCGCAAGGCGCGCGCAGTGGCCATGCCTTGGTCGTTGAGTATTTGAACGTCGACACCGTAGATAACGGTGTGCCGCCTAGATTACCCAATCGGGGTATTGGCATGTGGTCGGTAGCGACCAAGGATCTCGCTCGGGTCATTAAAAATGCTGAGCAAAACAAGCAGAGTATTTTGTCAGCTGCTAAGCCAATTAACCATCCAGTTTTTGGCTCGGTTCGAGCGGCGATTTTACAAGCGCCGAACGGTTTGATGATTGAGGTCTATCAATCACTAGACTAGCGTGCTTAGCTGGTTTGCCTAGTCTTTATGTAGTAATCCATCAAGATTATTCCGCCTAATGCTTTTCGTCTTATACTACGCGGGAGACATACAAAAAGTATGCCGTAATAAATTATAAAAATTAACGAAAGGTGAAGAACGTGGGTAAGAAGATCGGTTTGTGTGGTCTGGCGATTGCCTTGGCAATCAATGTTCCGACAGCAACGGCGCAGGTATTAGAAGAAATCGTTGTTAACGCCAGAAAAAAAGAAGAATCCTTACAAGATGTTCCTGTCACTTTGACCGCTCTGGGTAGTGAATCCCTAGAACGACTGAACATCAACAACATCAAAGACATCGCCAGTTTAGTGCCGACGCTGCAAACGGCTCAACGAGGCTCGGGTGCGGGCGCATCCATATTTCTACGCGGCATCGGGTCTAGCTCGATTGACGCTTCTTTCGACTCTGCTGTCGCGTTGAATTTTGACGATGTCGTCTCCAATAGCGCGAGACTCATATCGCAAGGCAACTTAGACATGGCACAGGTTGAGGTTCTAAAAGGGCCTCAGTCACTTTACTTTGGCAAAGGTGCGTCGGCGGGCGTGGTGTCTATTCAATCGGCTGATCCGACTCAGGAATTTGAAGCGTTTGTGAGAGCCTCGGTTGAGTCTGAGGAAGGCGGGCAAACCTTTGAAGGTGTGGTTTCTGGCGCGTTATCCGAGACCTTAAGCGCTCGATTGGCGGCGCGCAGTATCAATATTGACGAAGTGCAGCTTAATACGCAGCCCGGCGTTGCGAATCGACAGCGCGGCGAAGAAAGTCGCGATGCTCGTCTAACTCTGCTGTGGGAGCCGAGTGATCGCTTTTCCGCAAATTTGAAGATCAGTGTCTCCGAATACGAGAACGATGGGTCGTTGAGTTTCACCGATGTTAATTGCGCCGATGACACCGCTCAGCTCGGCGTCTATCCACAGGCGTCGGCATTGGCGGTGCCTATATTGGTTGCGAATACTTACGACTGCCAATTTGGTGACCAGCGCACTCAAGTCGCAGATCAAAATAGTATTGTGAATCAACCGGGCGGCCAACCGGGTAATAACAACGGCGTACCGTTCGGCTCGCAAGAGCTGGAGTTAGCGCGGCTGAAGCTCGATTGGCAAATTAGCGACGCATTAACTCTGACCTCAGTGACCTCAAATCTGGATTTATCCGAAGCGGGCTTTGATTGCTTTGCCTATGACACTAATGGGTCCAACTGTATTGTCACTGAAAATACGGTGGATTCTTTTTCGCAAGAATTACGGTTGGCTGCTAGTATCAATTCGTCACTCGAAGTTGTAGTAGGGGCGTACTATCAAAATCGAGACCTATTGCATGTCAATATTCAAGACGTGTTCTCGGTGCCTGTGCTCCTGTCCTTGCTGACTGGTTCACCAGAAGCTGCGCGTGATCCTTTCACTGGTTTTACGATCGATTGGATCAAAGAACATCCTACGGCACACGAGACCTTTTCGCTGTTTAGCAGTCTCAGTTGGAATATTAATGACGCTTGGAACTTAACTGTCGGCGGTCGTTATTCTGACGAACAAAAAGAAAATTTGTACCAAACACCGTTTGTACATGCCGGTTTTCAATTGTTGCTACCAGGCGCGGCAGCCCAAAGCGGTTTTAGCGTGCCGATTGATTTTGCTGACACCAACTTTTCACCAGAACTTTCTTTGTCGTATCAGCCAACCGAAAACCTAAATTATTACTTTGCGTATAAAACGGGTTTCAAATCTGGCGGCGTATCTTTCAGTCAATTACCGGTGCTGGCAGACTTCTTCGCCCTAGCGGCTGGTGACGCATCGGCTTTGATATTTGATTCAGAAACCGTTGAGGGTTTTGAACTGGGTTTGAAAAGCCTATTGCTTGATGGCGACCTAAGGTTGAATGCTACCTTGTACGACTACGACTACGAAAATCTACAAAACCAACAATTTAACTCCCTGACCTTTGTGTTTACCACCTTCAACGCCGGAGATGTTGATAATCGTGGCTTGGAAGTCGACGCCGTTTATCAAACTGATTTCGATGGGCTTAGCTTAAGAGGGGCTTTTGCCTATACCGACAGTAAGTACAGCTCTAGCTTTGTCAATATTGCCGGTGTTGACTTAAATGGGCAAACTCGCCAGAACGCACCGGAGCTCACATTCAATATGGGTTTTGACTATATCTTCCCGATTTGAGACTCCTTAGAGGCTTATCTCGGCGCAACCGCTTCGTATACCGACGATTACACCACCTCGACAAGCCAGCAGGGCACGATTAACGATTTCCGCCAAGACTCATTTTGGCGTGGCGATATTGTGGCATCGATTGGTGCCGAGGACGGTCGTTGGAACGTCGCATTGGTCGGGCGTAACATCACCGATGAAATTTTCACGATTGAAATCAATGGTCGCCCAGGCACCATTCCAAATGCTCAAGGTGCGCTCGATCAAGCGCATTTTATCAACCGCGGGCGACAGTTGTTTTTAGAGGGGACGTATCGCTTCTAATATCAACGACACGTGTTTGTACTAACAAAGGCCGAGTACAACTCGGCCTTTTAAATGGGCGTGAAAATCGGATTAAAACTGCGTCGCGAAGGCTTCGGCGATTTGCTGTTGGCCCATGTCGTTCGGGTGAATGCCATCGGCTAAATTACTCTCAGTAAACATACCCCTCACCGGCGCGATACGAGCATTGTTAAGGCTACGAATGCCATTGTTGATCTGTATAGAACGTCGGTTTGCCGCGCTGCCAGAAAAATCAATAAAAGCAGAAGGCGGTGGGTTTAATGGCGGCAGCGTGCCAACGATGGGGATCACATTATTGTCGCGAGCAATGTTGACCATGGTTTGCAGGTCGCTGATCGCGCCTTGTACAGAACCTCGTAGCGCATTGTTGGTACCCAGTAAGATAAAAACATGCGTTGGATTATTGTCGCTGATCATGCCT
>CALAKU010000071.1 GCA_937922925.1 uncultured Arenicella sp.
TATCGCGCGCTCAGTGACTCAAATAGTTTATATATTGCCGAAATTTGTTTTCTGCCTGAGGCGAGAGGGCTAGGCTTGGGAACACGCTTACTCGACCACGCTACAAAGTTAGCCATTACGAAAAATCTTCCACGAGTTACGCTGCGTGTCTTTTCTGCTAACAGTGGAGCCATACGTTTATATCAACGGTTCGGATTCGAAATCGCCGATGAGCGCCCGATTGTTCCGCACCCGGAGATTAAACCCAAAGGATTGGTGTACTTAATGTCTTATTCGATTTAATTATTTTTATTCAGTTAAACGCGCCAACGAAAACCATTACGCCTAAAACAGCCAACACCATGCCTACAAGCTTGCGCCTTTCTAATGGTTCTTTTAAAAATAGCGCGGCCATTAACACGATAAACACGCTGGCCGTTTCGTTTAATACCGACGCCTTTGAGGCGTCGGTGTATTTAAACCCAGCTAACCAAAACAACAAAGCCAGATAAGTTCCCCCTGCTGCGGCCAAACTTATGCGGCCCCAAGGATGCCCGGGCGCTCTCAATGCTTGCCATGTGCTAGCCCATTGCCGGCGGAGAACAATGAAGATCAGCATACCGCTTATACCGGCACTCATACGCAGAGCCACCATCCAGAAAAAGCCGTCGGTGGCGAGCAAGGGCTTCATGGCGACCACGCCAGCGGCAGTAAAAAAGACAGACGCGGCAGCGTACATAACCCCAGTCAGCAATTGCTTGGCGTCGACACTTTGATAATGCCGTTGATAGACCACGACCAAAATGCCCACCAAGACCAGCGCAAAACCAAACCACTGCCAAGGCAGTAGCGTTTCACCTAAAAACGCGATCGAGAGGATCACCACAAAAGGGCTATATAGGCTGCCAACAATGGCGGTTCGCCCTGCCCCCAATTGTCGTAAGGCTTGTAAATACCATGTATCGGCGACAGCGATGCCAAAGTAGCCGCTGGCGATTAATATCAGCCATTGAGTTGCACTAAAGGACGGTAAAGTGAACCCTTCCATCACCATGGCGGTGGGCATTAACAAACAAATTGCCACCAGGTTTTTGGCTAAGTTCAATTGGTTGGCGCTCATCGTTTCGCCGACCGACTTGAGTAATACGATGGCGCTTGCCCAAAGAAAAGCACAGACCAAGGCAAACAACTCGCCTAAACCGAATTCAATCATTTATCGGCCTCAGCCACGCGGGTAAGTCGTTAGGCTTGCCAGTTGATCTAAGCTCACACTGTTGAACTCACAAAAGGGCAACTGACTTGGCTTGGCAAAACACGGTTTGACCAATCTCTAACTCAAGAAGATGAGCCGATTTTTTTGTGATTCTTGCCAATAGTGGGGTTGCGCCACGGGTTAACTTCACCATCATTTGCGACTCATCCAAAGCCTGAAGGTCGGTAATGTCGGCGGCAAAAATATTTAGAATACTGGTCCCCGTCTGTTGTTCACGAGTTAAGCTGAGATCGCGTGCCGCGATGGCGACTCGCACATCGGTGCCCACAGGCACATCAAGGTGGGCTATGTGCAAAAGGCCCAACTCGCTTGATAGCGATGTTAAACCAAAGTCAGAATCGTGTGCGAACACGCGCGCCTTAACCACACTTTTTGCGGAGTGACCACTAAGACCCGGCAAATTAAGTTGACTCAATGTGTTTTCGATGTGGCCGTGGGCCAGTAAATCGCCTTCGTGCAACACCATCATGCGGTCGGCTAGCTTAGCTACTTCTTCTAGAGAGTGGCTGACATAGACTATTGGCAATTCAAGTTCGTCTTTCAGGCGCGCCAAAAAAGGCAGTATGCGATGTTTTGCTTCTCTGTCTAAAGCAGAAAGCGGCTCATCCATCAACAATAGGCGGGGCCGCGAACACAAGGCCCGGGCGATCGCCACCCGTTGTTGTTGCCCGCCGGACAACGTAGCTGGCCAACGATCTAGAAGATCGCTTAAGCCGCACAATTCGATAATAGTGCTGTTATCGCTGCTATGACCTTTAGAGCTATTTACCCCTTTACCAGAAGCGCGAGCCTTAGCCCTTTTTGCTGCAAAATTAAGATTGTCTTTAACGCGTAAATGCGAAAACAAACTGGGCTCTTGAAACACGTAGGCAACACCGCGTTGCCATGCGGGCATAAAGAACTGGCTGTTCTGCCAAACCTCGTCGCGAAATTGCAAATTGGCACGACTGCCATGCCGCGGTTTGTCCAAACCCGCCAGCAGCCTAAGAAGTGTGGTTTTGCCGCTGCCGGATTCGCCGAACACGGCGGTAACACCCTGCGTTGCAATTTGAGTGTCGCAGCGCAAGTTAAAGGCACCAAGGCGATGTTCGATATCAACGATTAAGCTCATTACGTGAATACCGACATTGGTTTTCGACCTCGCCCAAGCGCGTAGACCGCCGCTAAGAGCACAAATGAAAACCCTAACAATACGAGCGACAGCTGATGAGCTTGACCAAACGCCAAACTCTCCACGTGCTCGTATATCGCAATCGACGCAACTTGAGTTTCGCCGGGGATATTGCCGCCAATCATCAATACCACTCCGAATTCGCCGATGGTATGTGCAAAACCCAAGACCGCTGCGCTAAAAAATCCGTGTTTGGCTAAGGGCATGGCGATACTGAAAAACTGATCTAGCGGCTTCGCTCCCAAGGATGCTGCGGCCTCTAGAGGGCGATTGCCGATTGCGTAAAAGCTATTCTGCAATGGTTGCACCACAAAAGGCAGCGAATAAATAACCGAACCGATCACCAAACCTGAAAATGAAAAAACCAGTGAAGGCCCTCCCACTGATTCAATCGCCTGACCTAGCCAGCTATTCGGCCTTAGCAAAACTAATAGATAAAAACCAAGCACGGTTGGTGGTAAAACCAGTGGCAGTGCAACCAAGGCCTCAACCACGAATTTTAACCGCCACTGGGTACGCGCCAACCACCACGCTAAAGGCGTACCGAGCACCAATAAAATCGCGGTGCTCACCAAGGCCAATTGCAGGGTCAATAATATGGCTTGCCAATCACCGGGGCTCATACGCGTTCAGGTAAGAAATAACCAGATTGAATAATCACGGCACTCGCCTCATCACCTTTTAAGAAGTCGAAAAAAGCTTGCGCTAAAGGAGATTCGTTAACTAAAACAGCGGACTGCACGATGGGCGCATACAACTCTGGTGGCACCATCCATATCTCACCCGGAACCGGCTGTTTTTGTTTTAAGGCCAGATATTGAGAATAGGCAATAAAACCAAACTCAGCGCTGGCACTAAGCACGTATTGCAAACTTTGCGAGACGCTTTCGCCGCGCACCAACTTAATGTGATTGGTGGATTGCTGACTTAATCCAAGATGGTCTAGCACCTCTTGGGCCGCGCGCCCATAGGGGGCAAGCCGAGGATTCGCCATTGCAAGCACTGGAGGCTTATGCGGCTTTGACTGCTTTTGAGTGAGCGCCGCCAACGCGGATAAATCGTCACCACCTCGATGCCAAAGCACCAACCGACCCAAGGCGTAATCGTATTTGGCTTTGGCAAGGCCTTTGTCGATCAGAATTTGCGGGCGCTGCTGGTCGGCCGCGAGAAAAACGTCTACCGCCAAACCAAACTCTATTTGGCTAGTAATTTTGCCAGTTGAGCCGATACGCAGCTGCACCGACACGTCTTGATTTTGAGCTGCTTGTATTTGTTCAAACTGGCTCGCCAAGATTCGTGCGGTATCAGCAAAATTACTGGCCACCGCAACACGTACAACGGGCTGAGTCGAATTCTGAGCTGTAATTAACGGCGCGCAAAAAAAAGAAAGTAGAAAAACGCCCAATGGTGCGGCACGAACAAACTGCACAGCGGGCGCCCTTCTTAAACGCCAAAGCAATGCCGTTAATGACACTACTCTGATAGGCATCAAGACTTATCCGTTCTTGATTTAAGTCTGCGTGCGGGGACGCCAGCAACAATCGCCAGTGCATCGACGTTTTTATTCACGACGCTGCTTGTACCGACAATAGCCCCAGATCCTATCGAAACGCCATCCATGACTTGGACATTACTGCCAAACCACACATTGTTCTCAACTTGGATTCCGCCTTGCGGTGCCATCCCTTGCTGCTTAAACGGCACATCCAAGGCATCACTAATATACGGCCCACTGCCAATAAAATAGCTCATGGCACCGATTAGAACATCGTCTCCAATCGCGACATCGCTGCCTTGCATGGCGTGCACGATGGTTGAAATGCCAATCGTGCAATGCGAGCCGATATTGATATCGCCATTCTTGCACGACAAAACCACATTTCGGCTAACGATGGTATCTGCACCGATTTGGATACCTTGATTGCTCTCGCCTTTGGCGTCGAGGGTCACGCGATCGTCAATCACAACATTATCGGCGATCTTGATCTTTAGGCCATGACGAATCGCTACGCCCTGACCGAACACCACATTGCGCCCTACTTCGCCCAAGATGAATGGATACAAAAACTTACGCATCACCAAACCGAGCGCGCCGGGTATCCATGAGCTCAACAACATGACCATTTCAAACTTAAACAGGTACCACAAACTGTCGCTGCCAAGCGCTAAGGCCTGATAGCGTTGCATAGCCGACTTGTTTTGATCAGTGAGCTGATCATGCAAGCTGGCCTGCGTTGACTCTGTGCTTTGTTTTTGATCGGTATTGTTGTTTGACACGGTAATTGTTGGTGCTATGCGGTTCGTGGCCCTAATAGTATGGGATAGCCGCCTTTGCGACCATGATTAATCTCAATAAATTATCGTTTGAATTGGCCATACAAAAGCCGGTCGACAAGCTCATAGCGATGCTCAAACTTAGCAACAACAAAAACCAAAATAACGGTGAACGCGATGCTAAAACAGTAGTAAATCAGTGGTTGCGACTGGTGAATACCCAAGCCCTTAAGAATAAACATTGGCACTACGTGCCAAAGATAAATGGGTAAGGACAAGCGGCCCATCATCGATAACACGCCATTCAAACCCTTGGCAGATACGCCGATTTTTAAAAAATCACTTGATGCCGCAAGACACCATTGCAACACGACTATGCTGAGTGTCACGTTCATTGCAAACCAAGCCAAGGCGTGAGCTGTGCCCGATTTGCTGTCGCCCTCAATGGCCTGGGTATTTATGGCCTGGGTATTGCTTTTCAAGGCATCGCTTATCAATCCTTCGCTAGAGCCAAAATCCGTCACTACCATCATCGCGAATAACCCCACCGACAAGCCTAACGCCGCCATCATTATGATTCGCCATTGGCTCGATAAGAGCGCATGCGCTCTTTTTGATTGCCCAAACACTTGCCTAAGAAGCAACCCAAAGAAAAAGAAAAACGCGTAAAAGAATAGCTTTTTGTCGAGCAAAAGTGCGGGCACCGAGACCAAGTCGGCGCCTGCCCAAAGTATCGGTAGCGGCAAACTGAGGATGACCAAGGCCAACAGGGGAACGCGAAGTTTGAGTAATAGAGCTAAGCCGCCGACCCAAATCAACACCGTGGGGATGTACCACAGGTGGTAATACGGCGTGGTTGCGTAAGCCATGAGTAGCGACCCAGATAAGCGCCCCTCAAGATAGGCATGAACAATGAGTGTGCCGGTGAAGAACAATAAGGCGGGAATAAATGGCACTGCCATACGCTGCCAGTAACGCCAAGCCGACTGCCACAATGGTTGAGTGCGCAATTTTTCGACATTGATTAGGTAGCCAGTCAAAACAATGAACAGCGGCATATGGAAGCTGTAAATTGCGTAGCGAAGGGGTTGGCTATGTATAGAACCGAGCACGATATGCCCAGCGATAACGGCCACTATGAGCCATCCACGGGCGATATCAAAACGAGGGTTTCTCACGATCGAGCTCTTAATAATTCCGTTATAGGCGGGGTTGTCTAAAGATGCTCATTCACACCAGCTCCGAGCGGACTTCAGAACGGACTAGGGTTCCGACGCCTTTGTCGGTTAGCACTTCGAGCAACAAAGCATGGTTCACGCGGCCATCAATAATGTGGGACGTGGCGACGCCGTTTAATACCGCCTCGAGTGCGCAATCGACCTTGGGCATCATGCCGCCTTGAATCGTACCGTCGTCTTTAAGGTGTGCGATTTGTTGGGCGTCCAAACCAGTGAGCAAGTTCCCTTGCTTATCTAAAACTCCAGCCGTGTTGGTCATTAATACTAACTTTTCAGCCCCAAGTTTACTTGCCAAGGCACCTGCGACCGAATCTGCGTTGATGTTGTAGCTCTCTCCCTGCTCACCAACCCCGATGGGCGCAATGACCGGTATAAAGCGATCTGCTTCGAGTGTGCTCACCAAAGCTGGGCGAATGTCGGCTACTTCGCCAACATGGCCATAATCGACGCCTATATTTGCAGAGCTGATTTTTCGCGCTTTGATCATGTCGCCGTCTTTGCCAGATAAACCAACGGCTTTACCGCCATGGCCATTAATCAAACTCACGATTTCTTTGTTGACCAAACCGCCTAACACCATTTCAACCACTTCCATGGTTTCGGCGTCGGTCACGCGTAAACCGTCAATGAATTCGGTCTGCTTGCCCACTCTTTCTAAGGTGCCTGAAATTTGTGGCCCACCGCCGTGTACCACAATAGGATTCATGCCAACGGCCTTTAGCAGCACCACATCTTTGGCAAAACTGCGTTTTAAAGACTCGTCGACCATGGCATTGCCGCCGTATTTGATAACGATGGTTTTACCGTGAAAACGCTGAATATAGGGCAACGCTTCACTCAGAATACGCGCTACTTGCTGGGTCGACTCGGACATGAATATGATATTAGTGAATTTTCATACTTTTTATGTCATAACATTATATCATTGAGGTGAGCTTGGTTTATTAGACATGCTGTTGAAATCATCGCGAGAAGGATTACATCAATAAAAAGGCAATTGCGATGGTTTTAGTGAATCCATGAGCCATTCTCAAGCATCTTAAGGTATGAAACTCATACCTGATACGTTTGAACTATGGCCACGACGAATAAATACGACAACCCACTCTTTATGCCAACAGTCATAAACAATACAAGCAGCTTGATTACACGAAACGATCGTTGGCAACGTCTTAACGACACGGGGCACATTTTTCGCAATCTGAGTGTCATCGTTGGCATGCTGTTTCTGAGTGCCTGCGCCAATAAAATTAACCAGCTGCCTGAAGAATCGGATATCGAGGTGCCTGCGCAATGGCAAGCCACCGAGATCGAGCAAGAAAAGCCATCTCTGCCTGATATTCAAGCGAGTAAACCGGCAGAACCGGTTCAAGAAAATTGGCTAAGCAGCTTTGATGACGCCGAGCTCAACCAATACGTCAGCATGGCCCTGCAAAACAATCCGGACTTATTGCAATCGGCGGCGCAATTGCGTAACGCGATTGAGCAAGTCTCTATTACCGGATCGAATCTATGGCCGGCAATCCAGGCCAATGTGAACGGTCGAGAGAATGAGCAATTTTTTAGCGACCCCAATGGCGGTGTGACCACCACGACCACGCGAACCATTAGCAAAACCTTAGATGTGTCTTGGGAAATCGATGTGTGGCGCAAGCTCAGTCAACGTAAGAAGGCCGCGGCATTAAATGCCAAAGCGCAAGCTGAGTTGTTCAAAGCGGCGGAATTATCCTTAGTCGCCAATGTCTCTCGCGCTTGGTTTAATTTGGTGACCAATAAGCTGCAACTCGACTTAGCGCAACGTCGGCTTGAAAGCTTTAAGAGCACGGCGCAATTGATCGACGAAAACTATCAGCGCGGCTTACGATCGGCTCTGGATGTTTACTTGAGCCGCACCGACGTACAGCGGCAGATATCTGCACTCGCCGATTCAAGATTCAGTTATGTGCAGTCTCTGCGCACATTCAAGACCTTGCTGGGCGAATACCCAAGCGCGGATATGGAATTTAAAGCCACCTTGCCAGGGCTTAGTAGCGAAGTCTCAGCTGGTCTGCCTGCTGAACTGATGACGCGCCGCCCAGATTTGCGCGCCAGCTTATTGCAGTATCAGGCGCAGATCGCAACGGCTCGAGCCGCACAACGTGACCTGTATCCGTCACTGAACTTTACTGGCTCGATTGGCGACAGCCGCAGTCGATTTAACTCCATGTTCGAAACCGACAACATGATCGAAACCTTGGTGGTTGGGCTCACCGCACCTATTTTCGCCGCTGGCGCACTGCGCTCAGCCAGAGATCAGGCTTATTTTCAAGCCGAGAGCTCGTACGCGAATTTATTGCGCACCACCTTAACGGCGTTCGAAGAAGTCGAAAACTCGCTGTCGAGAGAGAATTTATTAAACCAACAACACATCGCCATTCAACAAGCAGTCGAACTCGCCGAAGGCGGTTTAAACCTTGCTTTAGACCGATATCAATCGGGTATCGAGAGCTATACGACTGTATTGCAATCGCAGCGCAGCCTATTTGATTCCCTTGAAAATGAACTGAATATTCGCAATGCACTGCTGCAAAACCGAATTAGCTTGCATTTAGCGCTTGGCGGCGACTTTCAAAGCACACAAGATCGGGATAATAGTGAGCTTCCCAGTATTCGGACACGGCAACAACCACAAACATCGCAATGAGCAGTGACTATAATTTAAATATCGAAGA
Source organism: uncultured Arenicella sp. (assembly GCA_937922925.1). Taxonomy (GTDB): domain Bacteria; phylum Pseudomonadota; class Gammaproteobacteria; order Arenicellales; family Arenicellaceae; genus Arenicella. The sequence continues at coordinate 8,647 of CALAKU010000071.1, forward strand.
AGAATCCAATAAGCCAAACGCACTCGCGGCGATCTTGTTAGCGATACCACGAAAAGTCAGAATTGTTCTTTGTATTGTTCTCGTGACTTGGGGGATCATCGCAGTACTCGGCGCATTGAAACCTGAAGCAAAGAAACGCCCAATTCCTGAGACCGTGGTGCGTGTCGACGTTGTTTCAGCTACCCGCAGTACCTACCCAATTATCGTTAGCGCCAACGGAACCATTGAAGCCGAAACTCGAGGTAACTTAGTCGCGCAAATCAGTGGTGAAATTGTCGCCACTGCAAATAGTTTCAAAACGGGCGGAACGTTTTCCAAAGGCGAAGTTTTAATAGAAATAGACCCTCGTGATTTTCAAGCCCAGGCCAGTCAAAGCTTGGCGAATTTGTCGCGCGCTCAAGCTAATTATCGCAGCGAGCAGGCCAATGCCAGACAAGCCAAATTGGATTGGGAGCGGCTCGGCAATACTGAGCCAGCACCTGACTTAGTGTTACGCAAACCTCAATTAGCCGCAGCGAAAGCCGAGCTTGATTCAGCTCGCGCGGTGTATGACAGTGCTCAGTTAAATTTAAGCCGCACCAAAATAACGGCACCCTATGATGGGCGAATCATTCAACGTTCCGCCGTATTAGGCCAATATCTAACGGTGGGCTCGCCCATCGCCGAAGTATTCAAAATCGACGGTGTCGAAGTGCGCTTGCCTATAAGCCAAGAAGAATTCAGCCAACTTGGCCTTGATGCGTTTGACCCAAGCAATACCAGCGACGAGTTTAGCGTGGTAATTTTCAGTGAAATTGGCGGCCAGCGGAACCAATGGAATGCCAAGATTACGCGAACAAATTCTACCTTTGATATTAACACTCGCCAGATTGATGTCATCGCAGAGGTCGACAATCCATTTAGCCAAGGCCTAAATCAGCCGCCCTTAAAAATTGGCCAATTTGTCGAAGCGCAAATCACTGGGCGAGCCGTAGATAATGTCTTTGTTATTCCCAATAAGAGTATCCGCGAAGGCAGTTATGTCTATGTAGTGCGTGACGATAAGTTAGCCAAGCAAGGGATTAAAATTTTATGGCAAGACGACCAAAATGCACTATTGGCGGATGGCCTTAGCGACAATGAGTTGGTGGTGACAACGTCGCTAAACAGTACGCTCGCTGGTGCAACGGCAAAATTAAGCGACGATGTACAGCTTGGCACGCCAGCCCTTGCTGAATCCCAAACAGAACCAGTAGCCAGCGACGTGAGTAGCAACAACACTGAAATCGCTAACCCCGCAGAAGGCATACGATCCAATAAAGGGGCCAACCAAACGGTGGCGCCTCAGGACGAACAAACTCCACCACCAGCCTCAACAGACGCCAGCTCAGCACCGAATACGCCGGCCAGCCAATAGATTGCGAGCGCTGCAATGATCGAATGGTTCGCTCGCAATCCCGTCGCCGCCAACCTATTGATGGTGACGATTGTTATCGTCGGCGTGCTTTCCGCCTGGCGCTCCATCCCGCTTGAGGTATTCCCAAGTTTTGAGCTTGATCAGGTTCGAGTAACCACGGCATCTCGTGGTGCCACTCCAAAATCAGTTGAAGAAGGCATCACCAATCGTATTGAGGAAACCATTTATACTATTGAGGGCGTTGGCAAGTTAACCTCGCGATCGTCTGAAGGCCTCTCAACCGTGATCGCCGAAGTCGATGAAGGCTACGACAAGCGGGTCATTTTAAACAACATCAAACTCAAGGTAGACGCGCTCAATACGCTGCCATCCAATGCCGAAAATTCGGTGGTGTCTTTGGTTAGTCGAAACGAGGGCGTGATACAAGTCGCCGTTCTTGGTGACGTTGACCAAAAAACGCTTAGGCTGAGCGCCGACAAAGTGCGCGACGCCCTATTGGCCAAACCGTCGATAACCCTCGTCGATTTATTGGGCGTCAGCGATTATGAAATGAGCGTCGAAGTTGCTCCGACAGTCTTAGAAAGTTACGGCTTAAGCCTCGCTGACATCTCGCAAGCCATTCGCCTTGGGTCAGCCGATATTTCGGCGGGCAACATCCGCACGCAAAGCGGCGATGTATTGGTGAGAACTAATGGGCAAGCCTATAGCCAAAGCGATTTCGCCAGCATTCCCGTGATCACTCAACGTGGTGCCGACCCAGTCTTACTTGGTGACATCGCTACGATAGTTGATGGCTTTGAGGATCAACCGCTGGAGACGGTCTTTAATGGCAAGCCCGCGATCATGATGGACGTGACTCGAACTGGCCAACAATCGTCTATTGAGATCGCCAAAGAAGTGCGAGAGTACATTGATGAATTCAATCAAAGCAGCACTGGCGAAATACGGCTTGAATACTGGGACGACGATTCTAAGATCGTCAAATCAAGGCTGCAAACACTGATTAATAGCGGCATTTACGGCAGTATCTTGGTGCTGTTGGTGTTGTCGTTATTTCTAAGGCCGGCAGTGGCATTTTGGGTTTTTCTTGGTGTGCCAGTCAGTTTTATGGGGGCCTTTATTTTTATGCCCTTCGTTGGCGGCACCTTTAACATTATGGCTTTGTTCGCCTTTATCACCGTGCTTGGTATCGTCGTCGACGACGCCATTGTTACCGGCGAAAACATCTATCGAAAAACTCGAGAGGGAATGGACCCTTTACAAGCCTCGATTGTCGGCACTAAGGAAATCGCACTCCCGGTTACCTTTGGAATTTTAACCACGGTCGTTGCCTTTTTACCAATGACCGACCTCGGTAACACGCGTATTGGTTACATCGCGATCCAAATTCCAATTGTGGTGATCCCGGTATTATTAATGTCGTTGGTAGAATCAAAGCTGGTTCTACCTGCGCACTTAAGCCACGTTAAACCGCGCGACGAAAGCGCCAAATCGGGTTTTCTAAGCCGCATGCAACTCAAGGTCTCACGAGGGTTTGAAGAATCGGTGTTACGTTATTATCAGCCGTTCTTAAAACGCTGCCTAAACAACAAACTCGTTAGCCTTGCTATCTTGCTGAGCATTTCAGCAATCATTGTTGCCTTCGCCGCTAATGGCCATGTGCGGGCGACGTTCTTTCCCCGGGTCGAAGCCGAGCGGATTGAAGTAACCTTGTCGATGCCCGACACCACCGGCTATCAAACAACCAAACAACATTTGGAAAACATCGCAGCGCATGTAAGAAACTTGCAAGACAAGTATCGCTCGCCCGCAACGGGTCGCTCAGTAATTCGGCATTACTTTGTACTAGCGGGCTCTGCCAACGGGAACACCAAACCGAGCATTGGCCAGGTTCAAATTGAACTCATCGGCCCTGAAGAGCGCCACATAGATATTCGCGCTTCGCAAATCACCAACGAACTTAAAACACTGGTCGGCGACATTCCGGGCAGCGAGTCGCTGGGTTTTGTCTTCGAGCTTGGTCGCGCTGGCACCCCCATTAATGTGGAATTGTCGGGCGGCAGTATCGAACAAATGCGAACCCTGGGTACGCGCCTTCGCGACCGATTGAAGACCTTCCCAAATGTATTTGATATCCAAGATAATTTTTCTGGCGGCAAGGAAGAGCTCAATATCGCTCTCAACGACAAAGCCAAGTCTCTGGGCTTAGATCTAAGTGACGTTGCCAACCAAGTACGTGGCGCTATTTTTGGCTTAGAAGCACAGCGTATTCAGCGCGGGCGTGAAGAAGTGCGGGTTATGGTGCGCCTGCCCAAAAACGCGCGCTCATCGATTGAAGATTTAGAGAACTTAGATATCCGTGTCGACCAAGGCCGCCAATCAGTGCCGTTAAGCGATCTTGCGGTAATCACTCCACTAAGCAGCCCTACGACATTACATCGTCTGAATCGAAAATCGATTTTAACCGTCACCGCGGATGTCGATAAACGCCGAGCTGACGTGCCGGCTATCATGCGAGATGTGCGCGCCTTTCTAAACGAAGAGCTGGCAAATGAGCCTACTATCAAATATGAATTTAAGGGCGAGGCCGAAGAGCAAGCCGAAAGCAATGAAGGCTTTAAAACTGGCGGAATTTTGGTATTGATCGCCATTTACGCGTTGCTTGCAATCCCATTTAAGTCCTACGGCCAACCCTTGATTGTTATGTCGATTATTCCATTCAGCGCGGTCGGCGCGGTACTTGGTCATATCATTACCGGCTACGATTTATCCATTTTAAGTACCGTGGGTTTGATGGCCTTGATCGGAGTGGTCGTCAACGACAGTTTAGTACTGGTCGACTACATCAATCGAGCGCGCGCCAAGGGCATGGCTGTTCTGGATGCCGTAATCGCCAGCGGCACCGCTCGCTTTCGGCCAGTCATTCTTACCTCAATAACAACGTTTGCCGGGCTGACTCCCTTGCTGCTCGATAACAGCACGCAATCCGAATTTTTAAAGCCCATGGCCATTTCACTTGGCTTTGGTATTGTGTTCGCTACCACGATTACCCTAATCATTGTGCCAATTAATTATTTATTAGCGCACAAATTCAAATATGCAACTCAAGACCTCGCCTCACGAGCGTGGCAAAAATGGCTACGTTTTTGGAACGGCGAAAGCCCACATGCCCAAGCGAGTAAATCATCATGATTGAATGGTTTGCGAAAAACCCTGTGGCCGCCAATCTCTTGATGATTGGTATCGTGCTGGCGGGCATTACCTCGGCTGTAAGAGAAGTCCCGGTAGAACTGTTCCCCTCGGATGAGCCCGATAGCATTTCGGTACGGACCGAATTCCGAGGCGCGACACCACAGAACGTCGAAGAAGGCATTACCCTTCGAGTTGAAGAAGCGATCGCCGATATCGAAGGCATTGAAGAGATTGTCTCGCGCTCCAGCGAGGGTAGCTCGTCAGTCGTTATTGAAATAAACGAAGGTTATGCAGCGCGGGACATTCTTGACGATGTGAAAGTCAGAGTCGACGCGCTCAGCACTCTGCCAGTTGAAGCCGAAAAGCCGGTAATTGCCTTAAATTCGAGGGAGCGTTCAGTCTTAGATGTGGCTCTGGAAGCCAATAGCGACGTCGACCAACAAACCATGCGTTTATTGGCTGAGAAATTCCGTGAAAGCCTATTAACCCAAAGCCAAATCACTACGGTTAGGATCACAGGCGTCCCAAGTTATCAAATGAACGTCAATGTGTCCCCCGAGACATTGAACCGTTATGGCCTCACTCTTGCCGACATTGGCCGCGCCATTCGAGATGGCGCGAGTGATGTTTCTGCCGGGACGATTCAATCATCGGCTGGAGATATCTTAGTGCGCAGCAGCGGCCAAGCTTACTCCGCTAGCGAGTTTGAGCAAATCCCAGTACTGAGCAGCTTCGAGGGTAAACCCGTAACCTTGGGCGAAATCGCCTCAATTGACGACGGCTTTGAAGAAACCCCAATCATCACTCGCTTTAATGGCAACCCGGCCGTCTTGCTAGAAGTGTTTCGCGTTGGCGAACAAAGCGCAATTAAAGTCGCACAACAAACTCACGCAACAATTACCGAGTTCTCTCGCACGATGCCGCCCGGCGTGAGCTTAAATGCGTGGCGAGACAGATCGGTGTATTTACAAAGCCGAGTGGGCGCCGTTCTTAATAGCGCGCTGTATGGGGGCTTATTGGTAATTGCGCTCTTGTCGTTATTCCTACGGCCCGCCGTTGCGTTTTGGGTATTTTTGGGTATCCCCGTAAGTTTTATGGGCGCCTTTTTGTTTTTGCCTCAGGTAGATGGCACTTTTAATCTCATCAGCTTATTCGCGTTTATATTAGTACTCGGGATTGTCGTCGACGACGCGATTGTCACCGGCGAAAACATATATCGGAAAATTCGCGAAGGCATGGACCCGCATGAGGCGTCCATCGTTGGCACACGTGAAATCGCGGTACCTGTGACTTTCGGAGTCATTACCACAGCCGTCGCCTTTGTGCCGCTGCTGTTTATGGAAGGCACGCGCTTTGCCTTTATCGCCAGCCAAATGCCCATCGTTGTAATACCAGTGCTGTTGATGTCCTTAGTCGAATCAAAACTGGTGTTGCCCTCACATATGAGCCATGTATCACCTCGCTCTCAATCAGAACCGCTTAATTGGTTTGGGCGAACTCAGCAAAAAATCTCGAGATCACTTGAGCATTTCGTTGAGCGCTTTTATCGGCCTTTTCTTAAACGGTGTTTAAATAATCGGATTATTACGATTGTATCGCTGGTGGCTTTTTCTTTGATTGTTGTTGCCGCACTGGGCTATGGCCAAATCAAGGTCAGCCAATTCCCGCGCATACAAGGCGACTCAGTGCGCGTGGACTTGATCATGCCCGAATCAACCGGCATCGCGACTACGCAAAAGCATATTCAGACCATCGTTAAACACTTTCAAGACGTTCAACAAAAGTATGTTGATCCGAAGACCGGCCAGAGCGTAATCAAACATATTTTGTCCTCGGCGGGTACTCAAGGTGGCACAACCAGCCCAAATGTAGGCCGAGTTACGGCCGAACTACAGACCGCAACAGAGCGCGTTATTGATGTGTCGGCCAACCAATTATCGCGTGAACTCCGCCAACGTATCGGGCAAATACCCGGCGCTCAATCATTGAGTTATCGTTCGTTTTTTGGCCGTTTTGTACCACCAATCAATATCGTTCTCAAAGGCGAGCGTGGCCCACATACGGTGCAACTCATTGATGAGCTAAAAACCAAACTTAATGGCTACCCCGGTGTTTACGATGTTCAAGACAATTTCACTGGCGGTAAAGAAGAATTCACTCTCAAGCTTAAACCCCGAGCCTACTCGCTGGGTTTTCGTTTGCGTGATGTTGCTGACCAAGTGCGATTTGCCGTGTTTGGATTTCAGGCGCAACGCATTCAACGCAATCGCAACGAACTGCGCGTCATGGTGCGATATCCGCTCGAGAATCGTTCATCGATAAGCGATTTGAATCGTCTATCGATTCAAGTTCCGGGTACTCAAGAAGTGGTTTTACTATCTGAAATTGCCGAGATTATTCCGGCGGAAAGCCCAACGACACTTTATCGTACCGACCGCGACTCGGTGGTGAATGTATTAGCCGATATGGACGAGGACGTTGCCGACGGTAATCTAATTATCCAAGAGCTAGACCAAACCTTGGCGCAAATGAAACAACGCTTTCCAGATTTTAGTTATGAGTTCGACGGCGATGCAAAAGACGCACAAGAATCCAACGCGCGGCTGGGGTTGGGAATTGTATTGGTGTTAGCCGCCATTTACGCCCTACTGGCAATCCCATTCAAATCCTATGCTCAACCCTTGGTGGTCATGTCGGTTATTCCATTTGGACTCATTGGCGCGGTTGTTGGCCATGTCGTCACTGGCCAAATCCTGACCTCCCTGAGCATGTTTGGCATGCTGGCGCTGATCGGCGTAATGGTGAACGACAGCTTGGTGTTAGTTGACTACATTAATAAGCGCCGGGCTCGCGGGGTTGAATTAATGGATGCCGTGATTAACTCGGCGTGCATTCGCTTTCGGCCAGTGATTCTAACGTCGATTACTACCTTTGCTGGCCTTGGCCCGATTCTATTGGACGAATCGCAACAAGCTAAATGGCTGAAGCCCATGGCCACGTCGTTGGGTTTTGGTATTATTTTTGCGACCATCATCACGTTAATTATGGTGCCGGTCATTTATGTCCTTGGCCGTCAGTTCAAGTACGCAGCGCGCGATGTGCTCAAGCGCACTTGGCATTTTTGGCTGGCGTTTTGGAACAAAGAAGATGCGAAACAAGCGTAAGTCGATTAATGAGCGGAGGCAGAGCAAATGATTGAATGGTTTGCACGCAATCATGTGGCCGCCAATTTGTTGATGGCGTCTATTTTGTTGCTGGGTATTTTTGCCGTTAAACGAGATATTGCACTGGAGCTGTTGCCCGATTTCCAATTGGGCATTGTCAATATTGTCACCGTTTTGCCGGGCGGCAACCCACAGACCATCGAATCAACGGTAACCACTCGTATTGAAGAAGCCATCGCCGATATCGAAGGAATCAAGAAGGTTAATTCTCGCTCAATCGAGGGCTTTTCAAATATCTTCGTCGAAATTCAAGCAGGCTATGACGAACTCAACATTCTGAGCGACGTTAAGAATCGAGTTGACGGGCTGAATACCCTACCAGCAGATGCAGAGCGCCCGATTATAGAGCTCGCCGAAGTACCGATTCAGGTCATGGGCGTTGTTGTTTATGGCGACGTTGGATACGACCTGTTGTTCGATACGGTCTCCAACTTGCGCGAATCTTTATTGCAGGTGAACGGCGTTACGCAAGTCGGTGAAATTCAAGCGCCAAGCCGCGAAATCTCAATCGAAGTCGCCCCCGAAGTACTACGTCAGTACAACCTTTCTATCTCGGACATCGCGCAAGCAATCCAGCGCAACGCAGTTGACATCTCGGCTGGCAACTTGCGCACCATCGATGGCGATATTTTGCTGCGAACTAATGGCCAAGCCTATGTGCAAAAAGACTTTGAAGCGATCCCCGTAGCCAACTCGGGAGATGCGGTTTTAACGCTCAAAGACGTTGCTCGTGTGGTTGACGGCTATGAGCTGCTAAAAGTTGAAACCCAATACAATGGCTTACCTGCCATCTCATTAGAGGTTTATCGTATTGGCAAGCAAAACACCTTAGAAGTGGCCGATAAAGTACTCGCCTTTATGGACGACTATCGCCAAACATTGCCCGAGGGAATTTATTTAGGCAACTACGGTAATACCGCTGAGGTTGTACAAGACCGATTATCCACCTTGATCAATAGCGCCATCCAAGGCGGATTGTTGGTGCTAATTTTATTATCACTGTTCTTGCGCCCAGCCGTTGCGTTTTGGGTCGGCATTGGCATTCCCGTTTGTTTTCTGGGCGGCTTGGCGGTAATGCCGCTCTTAGGCCTCAGCCTGAATATGTTTACGATGTTCGCCTTTCTACTGGTGCTTGGAATCGTCGTCGACGACGCCATCGTGACCGGAGAAAACATATATCGGCATCAACGCTTGGGCATGCCCCCAGCTGAGGCGGCTTTATTTGGCACCAAAGAAGTCGCCATTCCAGTTACCTTTGGCGTGATCACAACCATGGTGGCATTCGCGCCTTTATTGTTAGTGCAAGGCCAAGTGGCCAATATCGCCAAACAGATCCCCTTGGTCGTGATACCAGTGCTCGCGTTTTCTTTAGTCGAATCCAAGTTGATACTGCCAGCGCATATGTCCTCTGTTAAGCCTCGCGATGAAAGCAACATTAAAGGGCTGGCTCGGCTGCAACAAAATTTTTCGCGCGGTTTTGAAAATGCCATATTGCGAGTCTACCGCCCGTTTTTAGAGCAATGCATTCGCAATAAAACGATCACCTTAACCACCGCCATTTGCGTTTTCGCCATCACCATAGCGTCAATGAATTTTGGCTGGTTGCGCGTGACTTTTTTCCCGGAGTTCGAAGACAACGCAGTCTACATCCAACTCTCTATGCCGCCAACAACGTCTTATGAGACGACCAAAAAACAAGTTGTTCGTATTGTCGATGTCGCCAATGCCTTATCGAAAAGCGAGCAATACACCAACCCCGAAACCGGCGACTCCTATTTTCGCTACATGGTGTCGGTAGCGGGTTTAACCTTTGGCCCCACAGGCGTAACTTTTGGCAACAATAAAGGCGTGGTGTTCATCGAATTCGTACAAGGCAAAAACGGTTTACCGCCCGGGCTCTCCTTACGAACAGTGCGGGAGCAGTTACGCCAGGGGATTGGCGAAATTCCGGGCGCAGAAAAACTTAGCCTTACCTCAACCTTTGGCGATTTTGGTAAGCCGATCTCAGTGTCCGTTTTCGGCACTAACGAAGAGCGCTTAAGAGTAGTCACCGAAAAAATACGCACGCATTTGAAAGCCTACCCCGGTGTCTTTGACATTCAAGATACCTTGCTCAGCGGCAAAGAAGAAATTGAGATGCAGTTAACGCCACTCGCCAGCACGCTTGGCTTGTCACAAGGTGATGTCGCGGCACAGGTTAGACAAGCCCTGTTTGGCTTTGAAGCTCAACGCATTCAACGCGGCTACGACGATATAAAAGTGATGGTGCGTTATCCCGAGAGTGCGCGCTCTTCGATTAACGACGTTAGAAATATCCCAATTCAAACGCCGAGAAGTAACGAGACGATACCGCTGTATGAACTCGCCAATTTGTCGCCAACTCAAGCACCTAGTGCGATTTACCGAGAAGACTTACAGCGCCTCGTTACCATCAATGCCGACATCGATTCGCAAAACAACGATCTCAAAGCCATTCGAGATGACTTGCAAACGTTTTTAGAAGACTTGTTTAACTACGAACCTGAATTGAGCTTTAAACAATCGGGCCAAGCTGAAACACAATCAGAAACGGTGGTCAGTTTCTTACTCGGCTTTGTGCTTGTTATTGTTTCGATTTACGCGCTGCTGGCGATTCCGTTTAAGTCGTTTGGTCAACCGTTTGTAGTGATGTCAATTATCCCACTGGCGATTGTGGGTTCGATCATTGGCCACTATGTCATGGGCTTAGGCTTTTCCATGTTAAGCATTATGGGCATGCTCGGCCTGACCGGCATTGTCGTTAATGACAGCTTGGTTCTGGTCGACTATATAAACAAAAAGCGCAATGAAGGCATGAGTGTCATGGATGCGGTTCTCACCGCCGGTGAGACTCGTTTCCGCCCAGTCATCCTAACCTCGCTCACCACCTTTGTTGGCCTGCTGCCACTAATGCTCAATAAAAGCACTCAAGCCCAAGCACTGATTCCAATGGCGGTATCGCTAGGTTTTGGAATCATGTTTGCAACCTTGATTACCTTGGTGATCACACCGGTCAATTATTTAGCCGGCCGACAAATCAAACATGCTTTGATTCGGTTTTTTGGCGTTATCGGCAAATGGTGGAATAAACCAGGTAGCAAAGCGAATAATCCGGCGTAATAGGCTCTATTGAAATTTCCCCTCGCGCTCTACTCGGTTAGAGAAGATTGCGATTTTGCTCGGGTTTGATCTTGATTTGGCTTAGGCTCGAGAACGAGCTACCGCGGCGACGTCTAAGCCTTGGCTGTCTTTAATGCTTTGATCTGCTCCATATTCAATCAATAGACTTTTAAGCGCTTCGTCTTTGTTCCAAGTCGCGTAGAACAAGGCTGTCCATCCAGAGTGATCTTGGATATTGGGGTTGGCATTTCTACGCAGTAGCACGTTTGCTATCTCATAGTGTCGATTATGAACAGCGGCCATTAACGGCGTTTTTTTGAACGTACTCTGTTGATTTACATTCGCGCCCAGCGACAATAGTTTTTCAACAGCATACTGATTACCCACAATGCTTGCGTACAACAATATAGGTTTGCTATCGGCCTTACCATCGGAGTTCAGCGTATTAATTTTAGCGCCACGCTCAAGCAGTAAATCAAACACTGAGTTGTTAGCCAAGGTCACCGAATACGCGAGCGCAGACTTACCTTGAGCATCAACGACATTGGGGTCTGACGAACCAAACAATGACAGTAGCCCCTGGATATCGTTGCTTTCAAACAGAGCAATGGCCTCGCCAGACATACGTTTTACCGCAGCTTGGGCTGCTGTTCTGGTCGTTGCCGCAGAATTGGCACCAAGTACACGACCAGACCGTCTTGATTCACCGGATACGACCGCTGGCTTCTTGAAGCTTTCCCATTCGCGCAAGCGTTGCTCAAAATCGTCAAGCTGAGCATCACCGGAGGCATCACCAATGAAAACGCCCTGCTCAATACTCTCGTTGGCAAAAGCATGGCTTTGGTCAATTTGGTCAGCAATTTCTGGAGCCACCGCAGCGCGCGATGAGCCTGTATTTTTTGAATTACCTAGCCACAATGCGGCCACGACCAGGGCTAAACAAACTGGGCCCGCTAGCAACCATCGATTCCAAGATGGCTTGGACTGCGTGACTTGCTTTACTGACCTAGAGTTCTCACGAGAAGGAATACGCTCGGCCTGAAAGAATCGACGCGGCAATAACTCAGGCAAACGGCGATGCCGAGCGACTAATACGAAAGACCAATTGAGCGAGTCTCTGCGCGCTAAATCAGCGAGCTTGTCGATTAAAACGGCAGATCGGTCATCCAATTTGTGGGCTTGAAATATCAACACCGCACCGTCTGTATTTAGTTTGACTATTTTTTTAAGTTGCGAGTAAACCGATGATTCTTGATCTAGTTCAAGTGCGAATTGTTGTGCAAATTTAGTCAGAATTTCTTCTGGCTCAACCCCGTCTCCATCAAACACCATCGCTGGGCGTTGCAGGCGATGCGCTTGATCCTGTAATCGAAGCCTGAATTCATCCCCGAAGTCACGCTGACAAAAACCTTGGTCAAGTAAGACCAGCTTTTGCTCACTGAGTATCGAATTCAAAAATAGCACTGACAATGCCTTTCGTTTTGGCATTTGAATATCCTCACCAATTAGTTCACTGCCATTACAGAGCGCTTATCCGGGCTGGCCTAGACGCTTCTAGACGCTTAAGTCTCTGGTATCGACACCTAAGAACACACGGGCAACTAAGACGGGTTCAATATTGTAAATTCCACACGTCGGTTACGATCTCGATTTGCTCTCAGAGGCAAGCCTTGCGAATCGACTTCTGGCAACAATGGTTTGTGTTCGCCGAACCAGCTCACCAACAAACGAGACTCAGACACTCTCGAAAAAACGAGCTCTTGGGCAGCGGCCTCAGCCCTGCGCTTTGACAAGGCCATATTTAGATCGGCGTCGCCAATTGAATCAGTATGACCAGACACTTCGATTCGTCTAGCGGCTAGATAGTCCTTATTTACCTCGCCCGCTATTTCGGAAATTTTACTGCGCGCATCAAGGCTAATATCCGACGTCGAGCCTTTGAAGTAAATGCTAGGCGGCAGATAAACCACAACTCCTTTGTCGGTTTCTTCACTATTAAAACCAAGGTCGGTGAACGCTTCAATTGCTTGAGCATTTTGCTGCGAGACCGTCATGACTGGCTCGGGTTGCGGTTCAGGGGCGGGCTCTGGTGCAGGTTCGGGCTCTGGCTCTGGGCGGGGTTCTTGCTTTTTGATTAACCAAGGCCCTTGTTCAGGAAAGTTTGGATTTTCGACCAGATTTGATGTGCACGCCGACGCAAACACCACCAATGCGCTACTCAAGAACAAGGACTTGATAGCAATAACTTTTGTTTTTTTCATTTCAACCCAACCATTTTTGTTTGTCCAGAGTGTCACGCGGACGCACTTCGCAAACAAGATGTAGCCCAGAAAAACCCGTAAAACATTGTTACGACAAAGAAGTTGCGACCAACGAGTTAAATTTTTAATATTTTGTTGGGGTTACCTTAACAACTCTCGGCGCTAAGCAATGAGCCTAAGCGCACTTCAAACTAAAATTGACCTTAGGCTTTTACCCTAAGCCTTGACTTGTTTAATCACCGCGCCGCGCAAACAAAGCGAGGTAACATGAGAGTTCGAACACAACGCCCAGTGCAATCAATATCCCCGCACCTTTATCGATGCCTTGTACGTAGCAAATCATCGCTGCCGTAAATAAAAAGACGGAGACGCCCCAACGAAAAAATTTCACAGGCTAGTCTGGTTCGATCTCTGCGCCGACCTTGCGCTTTAATAATCCGTAAAAGGCTTGCTCAGGCGTAATTCGACCCGCAATAACCTCATGTACATCATTCGCGATGGGCATTTCAACGCCGAGCTTTTCAGCAATTTTAATCACGGTTGGTGCGCTCTTAACGCCTTCGGCCACCATCACCATTTCCTCAATGATGTCATCAATTGATCGGCCCTTACCGAGTTCAAGCCCCACATGATGATTCCGACTTTGGGAGCTGATACAGGTTGCCAACATGTCGCCCATCCCGGTCAAACCAGAAAAAGTCTCTGGCCTGCCGCCCATGGCTACGCCCAGCCGAGTAATTTCTGAGAGCCCTCGAGTAATAAGGGCCGAGCGAGTGTTGTCGCCCGCGCCGAGGCTGATGCCCATACCAACGGCGATGGCAATCACGTTTTTGAGTACGCCGCCTAACTCACAACCAATCACATCGTCGTTGGTGTAAACGCGAAATAGGCCCGAGTTAAATACCTTTTGCAGTTCTTGTACGATGATCTCGTCTTCCATAGCAATCACGCTGGCAGCCGCCTGACCTGCCATGATTTCGCGCGCTAAATTGGGGCCAGTTAAAACGCCAACTGGATGGCCCGGCAGCTCATCTTCGATGATTTGCGTCATGCGCATATCAGTGCCCCGCTCCAGGCCTTTGGTCAAACTAACAACCGGAACCCACGGCCGTAAATGCGGTGCGATCTGCTTTGCAACTTCTCGAAAGGAATTCGATGGAACGCCCATAATTAACACGTCGGCGTCGCCCACCACCTCTTTTAAATCGTGGCTGGCCTTGAGATGTTTAGGCAGCCTTGCATCGGGGAGATACTTTTTATTGGTGTGTTTTTTGTTGATCTCTTTGACCGTTTCTTCATTCCTTGCCCACATCGTAATGGATGTATTGCGAGCCACAATCGATGCCACGGTTGTGCCCCATGACCCCCCGCCAACCAAACCAACTTGTAATTTTCTCATTAGTATTACCTCGTGTGTGTCGGCAAGTGGTGGCGCCTTTTTAGTTTGTTAAGCCCTCTAATCGAGATCATTTGGCATTGCCAATACTCGAATGTGCTCCAAGCGATGGCTTAGCACTCGTAAATCACGGCTCATGGTTTTGCGTTTGGTCAGCAACTCAGCCTCACCGGGAGCAACCAAACCGTAACTTTCAAATAGCTTATAACCGTTGTTGAATAAAATTTGGCCAATCGACGCTTTGCTATTGATGCGACGTTGTAGATAGGCTTGACGAGCATACTTCATTGATGCATTTAAACTCGCTTTTGCATCCAAGGTTTCGTGGGCCTTGAGCCTCGCAAACACATCGGCAACCACGCGATAGGCTTCGATGTAAGGCCGCAATACGGCAGCAGCGACGAGCGGCGTCATTTGACGCAGCAAGTTACTGGCGTATTCTGGTTTGGACATCTTTTTGACCCAATCTCGATCAAAGTACGCCAACTCGTTTTTTACTTCGGCATGAAACTCGTCACTTGGGGCATAAAAGAACTCAAACTTAAACATATCCTTGAGCCGATCGGCTTCTTGCCAAAACGCCTCAAGCGGTTTCTTTTGGGCATTGGCCGCTGCGACCAAGGCCAATTCAGCAATGGCTTTGGTAACAAAATGATGCACGATGGTATTGCGATAGTAGCTCGCCATCATGTGTTGATCGGCGGCCACGGCATAGATAATCTCTGGGCCTTCGTCGTAGCGATTAATCAAACCAGAATCGACCATATGCTTAATCAAGGTAAGCATTTGGCGCATGCTGCCTTCTTCGAAATCGCTGGTGAATCGAATATCCCGGTGCTGAGCCCAGGCTTTAAGCGCGTCCATATGGCTAACCATTTCGTCAATAGTTTGCGCTCTGGGCGCCGCGCCTAACAAAGACATGCACATCAACCCCGTAAGCGTGATCGGTGTGACCCGATTAACTTCGACGCCAACTTTGAATGCGGTCTTCTGTAACGCTAAGGGGTCGTCGTAAAAGCCATAGCGCTGAACTACGACCGGCTCACCAAAGTCGACATAAATGCGGCCTAAAGGTTGGCGCATACGACGCAGGTAAGAGATCATCCAACTCAGTGATTCAGGCCGCTTTTTGGTGCCGGCTTGTTCCGCTGCATAGTCTTTAACGTCGTTGATTAAATCGTAATTGATCGCCACTGGCACGATGTGCAAAAAGTCGGCATTGGATTCTTGCATCGCGTCCATGGTGTATTTCAGCATTCCATAGCGCGGTGGCATTAGCTTACCTACCCGCGAGCGAGTGCCTTCAAACGACCACGTCAGTGGGAATCGTTTTTCCAGCAGATAGGCCAGATACTCTCTCAACACCAATTTGTACAAAGGGTTGTCTTGAAAAGATCGGCGAATAAAAATCGCACCCGATCTTCGCGCCATATAGCCAACACCTGCAATGGCCATATTGATGCCGCCCATAATGTGCGGCGGTGGAAAA
This sequence comes from uncultured Arenicella sp., assembly GCA_937922925.1. Lineage (GTDB taxonomy): Bacteria > Pseudomonadota > Gammaproteobacteria > Arenicellales > Arenicellaceae > Arenicella. The sequence goes on from CALAKU010000071.1 coordinate 24,743, forward strand.
TCATGTTCAAACAAAATCGACTGCATGGTGGGGCCATCCATGTGCGTTTTGTGTGTCCACAGTAAGGCCGTAGGATGTTCTCGCACAATGGCGCGATACCGGTCTAGGCTATCAACATCAACCACCAATTGGTTTTTATAACCTAAGGACATGATCCAGCGGTTAAACGCGGCTTGCACGTCTTGCCAAAAATTATGCGGAATGGCCACCAACTCTTTGAAATAGGGCAAGGCTCGTTGGCGCAGCTCGATTTCAGACTCCCCGGTTTGCTCGCTAATTTCAATCAAGCCACGGCGATAACGATCACTGGCCCGCACTTGTTTAGACACTTGGCGCGGTACCTTGTAGCGACTTCCCCTAAGGCGTCGCTCTGCGACTTCTAAGGCTAAACTGGCTTGCTCGGCAACATAGTCGGCCAGATTTTCATTAACATCAGCAATGACCAGGCGCGCTTCATAACGTTTATTTAGATCGCTTAAGGTGGCCGGGCTACCCATGATACATTGAGCGCGCTCGGCGCTCTCTTGCAAAATGCGTTCAGCGCGACGAGCACTAGGCCTGCGTGGATTCCCCCTCAAAAGATCACGCAAACTAGGGCGTGTATTGAGCTTGTCGAGCTTGGTTTGCCACACCACTCGCACTGGCGCAATTAAGGTTTCGGGGCTAACTTGCAAGGCCATTTGCAAACCGTCTGTTGGAATGTCTTCTGGATGGTGTGCTATTGGAACTACTGAGTAACTAACACTGCCTTGGTAGCCATGCTCAGCTTTGGTGGCGGCTAACCATTGCATTAATACGCGTTCTTCTACCTGATGCTCTGCATCGACCACAAATAAAACGTGATCTGACTCAATATGTTGCCAAGGGTTTTCGCTCATATATTAAGAGTCTAATGAACGCGCCGAGACTTTAGGTGTGTTGGTTTTGCGTTTGCGCCGCGTTAAACGCTTGGCTTTCTTTGCAACCTTTTTGTTTGCGCTTTTGTCAGAGGTGGCTTTTGGCGTGTCCGTCGCTTTTGTTTTTTTAGTACTCACGCTTTTTGCCAAAGAGGCCGAGGATCCGGCAGCCTTTTTGGGCTGACTACTCACCACACGGATTGCGGGTTGGTCTTTTTTCGCGCGCTCTTTACGAATTCGTTTAAGGCGTTCACGCCGAGCCTTTGAGGCTTTTTCTGCGGCCTCCAATGCGGCTTCGCGTTTAGGCTGAAATTGCATTTGATCGAGCTCTTCCAAGAACATATCGCGCACTTCATGCACATGCTGGTCGATCGTATCCGCACTCCATTTGCTGGTATCTACCGCTGGTAACACGGTGACTTTAACGGTCGCCGGTTTGAACACATATTGGCCTCGTGGCGCAACGTCAATCGCGTTGTGAATCACGATGGGCACGACGGGCACACCAGCTTGCATTGCCAAATGAAAGCCGCCTTTTTTAAAGCGGCCCAAATTGGTCGACGTTGAGCGCGTGCCTTCTGGCGCGATACACACTGAGCGGCCTTCTTTGCGCATCACATCGATTAACGGCGCCATGGCTTCGCGTGCCGAGCGCGCATTCTCGCGATCGATCAACACCGTACCTCCCCACTCCATTACTTTACCAAGCACTGGAATGTCGCCAATTTCTTTTTTACCCACGCCCGCTAGATCGCGTCGCAATAAGGCCGGCAATATTAAAGTGTCAGCCTGACTTTGGTGATTAAACATGAACACACAAGGTCGCTCGGCCCAGGCATTTTCTTCGCCGTCTATATCCAATTCCAAGCCGGTTAAAGCGCAAGCGGTATCGGCAAACAAACTGGTTGAGAAATTACGGGTTTTATTTAGGGAGCCGGTTAACGCCCAAATAGGCAGGCCGGCAACCGCCGAGGTAAATAGACTCATCTGCGCACCGAAGGTTCGCACATAATCGCCAATTGTGGCTTGGCCTCGGCTATTGAAATCTTGCACCGGCCAACCTCGGCCACGCGCAATACTTCTTAAACGTTTATTCGGGTTCAGAGGGCGAGGCTTGCCTACGTAGTCCAGCAATTGCAGATCTTCATCACTGTCAGAGTAGAAAAAGCTCTGCATGATGTCGGCCTTGTACTCACGCGCCAGCTGTTCGGCGGCATCTACCTTACCCATGCCATAGCAAGTCGGTTTTAAAACCGCGCCGGTGAATTTGCCATCAATGACTTCGAGATTCGAACAACGCACATGCTCAATACCAAGCTCGCGCGCAGCGGGTATCAATTGGTAAGGCGTTGCCGCAGAAATCAAAGCTACCGTATGACCTTTCTTTAAATGCGCTTCAACTAAGGCCCGCGACTCGGGATAAATGAGCTTGGCGATATGTTTTTTATAAAGCGCTTCTGCGAACTCAAGGTAATCGGCTTCGTCGATCCCCTTTAAGTATTGTGAGGCCATGGTCAACATGGCCGAGAACCCCATATTACCTAAACCAAATTGCAACATGGTGTTTGCAAGGCTGCGCAGTTGGCTTAGGTTAATATCGCCTCGTTTAACTTGCTCGCGCAGGTAGGTAGTGGCTGAATAGCCATGAATCAAGGTACCATCAAAGTCGAAAAAGGCGGCGATTTGAGGTCCTTCAGGAGAGGCTTCAACCTCAGCGATGACTTTGCTGTATAAACCCATAATCAGGCAATAGAAGGCAAGGCGCTTGAGTAATAAAGGTTTAATACTACCCTAACTTGCGGGTATTACAAGATAGCCTTGGATGGCACCATTTATAGGTGCAACCAATGGGCACCTCCTCATGGAGGCGCGCGCTAATGCCATTGCGGGTTGAAGTACAAACAAGATCAACGATAAGCCCGCCATTCACTAAGCGGAGTGTGCCAAGAGCATGCTTTTGCAGTACTATTGGGAGAGATTATCTTTTTAGAGACCCGCATCAGACGCAATGCAACAGTTATCGGCCCAAGACGCTCAATTTCTTTACATGGAGACCAACAAAAGCTTCTCGCAAGTGACGTCGGTATCCATATTCGACCCCTCGACAGCTCCAGGTGGTGTCGTTCGCTTTAAACAGATCATTGAGCACGTTCGCCAGCGGCTGCATACCTCGCCTATTTATAAGCGCCGAATTTACCATGTGCCATTAGAGCTTGATTATCCATATTGGATTGAAGATGAGCATTTTGATATTGAATATCATATCCGTCATGGGCGCTTACCGCATCCAGCCGATTGGCGACAATTGTGCATTCATTTAGCGAGATTTCATTCGCGCCCACTAGACATGCAACGCCCGCCTTGGGAGATGTATGTTATTGAGGGCTTGGATAATATCGAAGGCATTCCAAAAGGGTCATACGCACTCGCCACTAAGATTCATCACGCCGCCGCAGACGGCATGGCGATCATTAATTTTTTTGGTGGCTTAATGGATTTAGATTTGAACGGCACGCCGGTAATGCCGAACAAACAACGGGTCAATTCTGAGCGCTTTGAAAAACCCTCGCCAATGCAAATGGGCGTGCGCGGCATGATGAACACAGTTCGTTCGCCAATCAAGGTAGCCAACACCTTTATGCGTTATGCGCCCAATATTGTGCAAACGCTCAAGCGTGAAGTTTCCGATCGCCAGCGCGAAGCGAAGCAGTCAGTGCCATCGACTCGGTTTAATCTGGAAACCTCGCCGCATCGTGTTTTTGATTCAGTTACCTTTGACTTAGATGACTTCAAACCGATTCGTGGATTATGCAAAGGCAGCACCGTCAACGACATCGTCTTGGCGATTTGCTCTGGTGCCTTGCGTAACTATCTTGGCCATCACAAAGAACTACCAGCGCAGAGCTTAAAGGCATTCGCTCCGGTAAATACACGCAAAAACAAAGGCAACACGAATGCCTCTGAACAACCGGGCAATAACATTTCGACGATGTCGCCGACCCTGTACACCAATATTGCCGACCCAGTGCAACGCCTAAATGCCATCCATGCCGAAACCAGGCAACAAAAAGCGGCCAAACGAGGTGTTTCGGCTCGCTTGATGACCGACGTAACCAAACACATCCCGGCCAGCACACAGTTGTTGGCAGCCCGTTTGATGATGCGTTCAGAGATGAGCGGCCGCATGACCAATGTGTGCATCTCAAATGTACCCGGCCCACAAGTGCCCGTCTTTATGAATGGTGCTCGCTTAGTTCACAGCATGGGGCTTGGGCCCTTGGCCGACCGTATGGGTTTGTTTATTGCAGTGACCAGTTACAACAACCAAATCAGCTTTAGTATTACGTCTTGCCGGAGAACCATGCCCGACATCGATTTTTTCGTTGACTGCCTTCGCGTCAGCAAAAAAGAATTGTTTGAGGCAGCCCTGAGCGGGAAAACAGCCCTGAGCGGGAAAACAGCTACCAGCAAGAAAACAGGCTCGAGCAAAAAAACAGCCCGCAAAACAAAGAGTAAAAAGAAAGCCACAAAAAAAACCACGATGAAATAACACGGTAAAGTAAAAAAACAATATGACTCTGAACAAAACCCTTACCCTTGGCCTGCTGCTGCTTTTGCAGGCCTGTCAAAACGAAGCCGATAACAGCTATACGATAGCGGGAAGCGCATCAAGCTTTGACGCCTCGGCGATTGAAGCCGCGGCTCAGCAAATTGATGAAACGGAATTCATGCAACATGTTCGCACCTTAGCGAGCGATGAATTTGAGGGTCGAGCGCCCGCGACCGAGGGCGGCCGAAAAACCGTGGAATACCTTGAAGATGCGTTTAAGTCACTAGGCTTAGAACCGGCCTTCGGAGATAGCTATCGGCAAGCCGTAAGCTTGTTGGAGTTAAACATTACCAATAATCCTGCGTTAACCTTAAGGTATGCCGATGGCGCAGTGGACACACTGGCCTACAAAGACAACTCAGTCGTATTTACTTCTCACAACCAAGCTGAAGTTAGCCTAAACGAGTCTGAATTGGTCTTTGTCGGCTACGGCGTGGTTGCACCTGAATACGGCTGGAACGACTATCAAGGCATAGACATGACGGGCAAAACAGCCGTTATATTGGTCAATGACCCCGGCTATCGAAAGCCTGAGGGCGAGTTATTCAAGGGCTTGACCATGACCTATTACGGTCGCTGGACGTATAAATATGAAGAGGCTGCGCGCCAAGGGGCCGCAGGCGCGATCATCATTCACGAGACCGGCGCAGCGGGCTATCCATGGGAAGTCGTGAGCGGCTCATGGTCGGGCGCGCAATACTCTCTTGCCGGCGGCAACGACGATAAAGCCAGCCTAAAAATGGAAGCTTGGATCTCTGAGCCAGCCGCACAAAACCTTTTCGCTAAAAACGGCATGGACTATTCCGCCTTGGTTGAACGAGCTGGGCTAGGCGACTTTAGCCCGATTGCAATGAGCACTCATGCCAGCACGCAAATGAGCTTAAGCTCGCGCACATCGGATTCGTTTAACGTTGGCGCAGTAATCAAGGGCCGTGAAAGCGCCGACGAGAACTTCATTTACACCGCTCATTGGGATCATCTAGGCGTGAAAGAAGTTGGCGAAGGAGAAGACGCTATTTTTAACGGCGCCCAAGATAATGCCACAGGCACTTCGGCTTTAATCGAACTCGCACAGGCTTATACAGCCTTACCGCAAGCCCCTAAACGCTCGATTTTATTTTTAGCAGTAACAGCTGAGGAATCAGGGCTGTTAGGCTCTCAAGCTTACGCCGAGAACCCAGCCTTCGCGATGGCCAAGACAGTGGCGGGCATCAACCTGGATGGCATGTCGACCATAGGCGCCACCGACGACATTGTGGTGGTGGGTTATGGCAATTCGCAAATGGATGACTATTTGCGCGACGTCGCGGCCGAGCAAGGTCGAGAAGTGGTGCCCGAGTCTACGCCAGAGAAAGGTTTCTTCTACCGCTCAGATCACTTCAACTTGGCCAAAAAAGGCGTGCCCATGTTGTACGCCGAGGCTGGAGACAAGGTTCGCGATCAACCGGAGGGTTACGGTGCTGAGCAAGCGGCAAAATACGTCAGCGAGCGCTACCATAAAGCCAGCGACGAAGTTCACGCGCAATGGGATAACGGCGGGATCATGCAAGACTTAAACGCGCACTTTCGAATTGGCGTCAAAATCAGCGACAGCGACAATTGGCCTCAATGGTCAGACGGCAATGAATTCAAAGCCATACGCGAAGCAAGCTTAGCACCCTAATTTGCCTAACGATCAGCGGTCAAAGAAACAACAAGCCGGGCCAATTTAGAGCCCGATTTGTAAGATAAAACGCGGCCGCTTAATGACGGCCCGACCACCAAGCGAGGAGCTTATGCCGAATCACGATTCGCCGTCAAAAAACTATCGAACCTTTGTCTTATTGATGCTGACATTGGTCTACGGGTTTAATTTTATCGACAGGCAAATCGTCGGCATATTAGCGCCTTTTATTCAGGCTGATCTTGAACTCAGTAATACGCAACTTGGCTTATTAATCGGCTTAGCTTTTGCTACATTTTATACCCTTGTTGCCATCCCTATTGCATGGCTGGCCGACCGTTATAGCCGCGTGAACATTTTAGCAATCGCCTTAGCGACTTGGTCATTCTTCACGGCGGTGACCGGCTTGGCCAATAACTTTTGGCAGATTGGTTTAGCGCGTATGGGAGTTGGGGTAGGCGAGGCTGGAGGCAGCCCTCCTTCGCACTCGATTATTTCTGATCTTTACGCCAAAGAAGAACGGGCTGGGGCATTGGGCGTTTATTCCATGGGCATTCCATTTGGGATTATGGCAGCCTATTTTGTTACCGCGTCATTGCTTGGCTCCGACCCGAACGAGGTTGAGTGGCGCAGTATTTTTATTTATTTGGGCGTTGCAGGAGTAATACTCGCAGTGATTGTTAAGCTGGTCTTAAAAGAGCCAGTTCGCGGCGCCATGGATTTTGAGGACGCCTCTAAAATCGAACAACCTCCATTTAAAGAGTCGCTGGCAGTTTTATTAAAAATTCCAGCATGGTGGGCCATGTGTTTTGGCATTGCCTTTGGTTCATTTGTGTCGTACTCATTTGCGGCGTTCCAAACCAAATTCACCTTGTTGCTTGACCCCAACTTTAATTTTAAAACCTTGGTCATTATTCTTGGCGTGATTAATGGTACCACCTATGCCGCAGGTTCCTTTTTTGGAGCGCGCATCGCGGACAAGTTTGGTAAAAAATCCATCCGCGCATACGGGTTCGTGCCGGCAGCCGCCATCGCAATGGCTCTGCCCATTGGTGCCTATGCCTTTTTCGTGCCAAGTGTCGAATCACATTTAGTTTGTTCAACCTTCTTTTTATTCTTCTTGGGAATTTATCTTGGCCCGAGTTTTGCAATAGCTCAAACCTTAGCGCCGATCAACATGCGCGCTATGTCCACCGCCCTATTCTTTTTTATTTTGAATATGATTGCTCTGGGCGGTGGCCCAACGTTTACGGGTTGGCTAATCGACGTATTTAAGTCAATGTCGTACGCTGAACTCGACGCCATGCGTTATGCTATGTTGGTCACATGCATGGTCTTCATTCCTTCAATTATTAGCTTCCTCGTTGTCGCGAAAATATTGCCAAAAGACTGGCAAGCAGCCGATGCTCGCAATAAAGCGCTAGCTGAGCAGGCTTCGTAAACCAGCGAAGATTAATTGATCTCTTGTCTATTTGCTTACTGGTAGACTTGTCATCTACTATTACATTGACTCTTTAACGACCCTATCGAGGACGCCCATGACGTTTCCCACGACTTTTAAAAAATCTCTTTCTCGCTCTGCCCTAACTGCGGCATTTAGCATGGCCGTGATCGCCACATCTACTCTTGGTGTCACTAAAGCCGACGAAAGCGCACTTGATGCGGCATTAGCCTTACAAGACGAAGCAGCTCAAGCTCGTTTTAAATACCGAAACCCCAAAGCCACGCTCGAATTTATGGAAATCTCACCGGGCATGACGGTGGTTGAAGTATTGCCTGGCGGCGGTTGGTACACGAAGATTTTACTGCCCTTTCTTGGCAGCGAAGGCAAAGTGATTGGCGCCGACTACGCGCTGGATATGTGGAGTAACTTTGGCTTCATGACGCCTGAGCGCATTGAAGCAAAAAAGACTTGGACCACCGATTGGCCAGCGCAGGCAGAAGAGTGGCGTGGCGAGAATGGCGCAAGCTTGGCGGCGTTTCAATTCAATGCCTTGCCAGACGATATGAATGGCACAGCCGACGCCGTGCTTTACATTCGCGCTATGCACAATCTTAATCGTTTCAATGAAAAAGGCGCTTACTTAGACAACGCATTAAAAGAAAGTTTGGCTGTTCTCAAGCCGGGCGGAATTCTAGGCATCGTCCAACATGAAGGCCGCGAAGATCGCCCAGACGAATGGGCCGATGGCAGCAATGGTTATCTGAAGAAAAGTAAGATGATTGCCGCTGCTGAAGCAGCCGGATTCGAATTTGTGGCCGAGAGCGACGTCAATTCGAATGACAAAGACCAAGCCAAAGAGGGCGATTTTGTCTGGCGTTTGCCACCGTCGTACAACGGCACGCGCGACGACGAAGAGAAAAAAGCTGCTGTCGACGCCATTGGCGAATCCAACCGAATGACCTTGAAGTTTCGTAAGCCTGCCGCCTAGGCAATCACTTGGCTTATCTGCACTTTCCTTTGAGGTTTTTGATGGCGGTATGCCTTACCGCCATCTTGGCTTCTCTTTTTTCTAGCCAAGTGGTGATTGCTAACTTAATAGAGGTAGGTGCGCAGGTTGATCTTGGTAATCGCATATCGATGACACTCGGTGATCTCGGCATACTAGAAACCTTGGTACCAGTACTCATTATCTGTTTTACGATTGGGTTTACGGTCGCCTACTATTGCCAGAAACATCTTGGCGGCAAGCGGATATTTTGGTTCATCATCGCCGGTGGAAGCGCCTTTTTAAGTACGCTCTTGATTATGCGTTGGCAATTGCAGCTCTCTCCAGTTGCCGGCGCACGTACGCTTGCAGGCTTGAGCTTACAAACGCTCGCTGGTGCACTTGGGGGCGCAGTCTTTGCCCTTAGTGGTAAAAACAAAGCTAATCGAGAAAAAATCGAACAGTCACATGCGACAACTCTTTAATTCCTTTTCGGTTCCCATTAACCTCTTTTCGGTTCCCATTAAC
>CALAKU010000072.1 GCA_937922925.1 uncultured Arenicella sp.
GGTCAACTCAAAACGGCTGAGGAAACTCCTTTATCACCGCATCAATGTCGCCAAGCACATCTTCACTCAAGGCTACTTTGTACGCACCAATGTCTTCTTTTAGTTGTTCCATTGAGGTCGCGCCAATAATCGTCGATGCAACGCCCACTAATTGATAGACCCACGCTAAAGATAATTGGGTTAGGCTTAAGCCGTGTTGGTCGGCGACCTTTTGATAGGCGGCGATGGCTTCATGCGAATAGGCGGTGTCTCTGAAGATGCCGTTGCGTTGCACCATGGTCCAGCGGCAGCCTTCTGGTTTGGCGCCGTTGGCGTATTTGCCTGAGAGTGCGCCGCCCGCTAGCGGCGACCATGGCAAATAGGCAACGTCTTCAAAGACGCAGGTTTCGATTAGGTATGGCCAATCTTTTAGATGCAAGAGGCTAAATTCGTTTTGAATGGAGACCATGCGTGGCAGATTATGTTGTTCGGCCACTTTAATGTATTCGCTGACACCCCAAGGCGTGTCGTCTGATAAACCACAGTATTTAATTTTGCCTGCTTTGACGCACTCATCCAGCGCTTGCAAGGTTTCCAACACCGTGGCTCGTTCTTGTTCGACATTGACATCGTTGGGGTCGATCTTGGCAGGCCAATGTTTGGCGAAATGCGGTGTGACTCGATTGGGCCAATGCAATTGATATAGATCAATGTAGTCTGTTTGCAAACGCTGCAAAGAATTGTCGACCGCTTTGATGATGGCGTCGCCAGTAATCGGCTGCGCGTCGCGAACCCAAGGCACACCTCCACCAGCGATCTTAGTTGCGATCACAAGGTCTTCGCGTTTGACGGAGCTTTGGGCCAACCAATTCCCAATAATGGTTTCGGTGTCGCCTTGTGTTTCTTTGTTGGGCGGCACGGGGTACATCTCGGCGGTGTCGATAAAATTAATGTCTTGCTCAATGGCGTAATCGATTTGCTCGTTGGCATCGCTTTGGGTATTTTGAATACCCCACGTCATGGAGCCCAAGCACACTTCGCTTACCATTAATGAGCTGCTACCGAGTTTTACCTTTTTCATTGTATCCAACTTATGTAGTTAACTGTGGTTAATCTTTGGTCAGCGGCCAGCTCACCAATTGTTGCAAGAGCGGGAAGTATACAGCCAGCCGTATTGGCTGTGTGACCCCTTGATGATGATTCAGTTGAGTAAACAATTGGCCATAGTGTTCTAGCTGTGACCGGTGCCGCAACTCGACTTGCTCGCGCGCAAACGCTTCAACATCAGCTTGGCGCGTGACGGTGCTTTTGTAGTCGACGATCCATCGCCGCCCCTCATTGTCTGTGAAGGTTCGATCTAATCGATAATATTTGACCTGGCCGTTTTCATGCGCGGCAATGGCGAGTTCATTTTGCGCATCTTGATAGGGGGAAAATAAGAAATGCGCCTTGTCGTCGTTCTGGATATTTCTGATCGCTTTTTGAAGCCGGCCTTGAGCTTCACCTAGGCGCTCGAATGGTACTCGGAGTGCTTTTAATTCATCGCGCCAACGGCTTAGTATTTCAGGGCCGATTTTTAGATTTAGAACTTCATCACCGTGGTGCTGTAAAAATTGATGCAAGACCACACCCACAGCCGTTGCCATTTCTGTGGCCCATTCAAACTCAAGCACTTGGTTTTCAGGTGATTCACTTTGCGTGGCGATTTGTTCGCCTTTCCAATCTATCGCCGCGTCGCTTTGTGGAAGATAGTGATCATCTAGGCGCAGCAAGGTATTCAACACGTTTGATTCATCATTTAGTGACGGCGGCTTGGCAGCATGACTGCCGCGATACTGAAAGTCGGCTTGAGAAGCATCCCAAATACGTGCCAATAAGGTACGTCGATCCGGGTTTTTAGGATGTTCATCATTTTTGGCATCACGCGCCAAATTAGCCGTCAGAATAAGGCGTTGTTCGGCGCGCGTAGCCGCGACATAAAGAAGCCGCGCCGATTCATGTTCTGCCCGCTCTCGCTCAAGCCCGCGCAAAAAATCAAAGTGTGAATGCCGACCATGCAAGGCATTTTGTTTTATCAGAGATTGCTGACCCAATAGAAGCGGCGCTAAAAACAGTTGCGGATCGCCGTTCTCTGCTTGAGCCTCTGCCCACATCAAGACGTTTTTATCATCGGCTCTTGGCGTGTTAGCCAAACACGGCAAAATGACAGTGTGATATTGAAGGCCCTTAGCTTTGTGCATCGTCGATACAATCACGCGGGCCGATTGCGCTTGCTCGGCGGTGTTGGCAAACCGTGTTTGCAAGGCGGCTTCCAACATTAGCGATGAGGGCAAATCGGCGCCTTGTTCAAGCTCTGCGATTAAATCCAACGCAGTGTCGATGTCAGCCATACTCGCGCCCAAAAGACAGGCTGGCCCGCCAAGTCTTTGCCACGCCCAGCGGCAGAGTGAGGCAAGGTCGCTCACTTGAAACTCCGCTAGCGCTTGCTCCATTACCCCGATAAAACTGCTCAGCCTTGCATGCAGATTTTTTCTTATCAGCGTGTATCCAGAATCATTAAGCGCCTGCCAAAGAGTGGGCGCTCGCGTTTCCGACAAGGCCAGCAACTCCTCCAGATTTAGGCCTAACCAAGGGCCACGCAACAAAGCCAGCCAAGCAATGCGATCGTCGGTTCGACAAATTGCTAAACACAAATTAGCCAAGTCTAGTACCGCAGGCAGCTCGCTGAGTACTTGCAAGTTCACACCAGTGAAATCAATTTTTTGAGCGCGCAACGCCGGAACAATCTCTGACAGTTGGCTGCGACTGCGAACCAAAATAGCCAGTTTCGCGCCTTCTGGTAGCTCCGGCAAAGTCTGCTTGACTAGATCACAAACTAGGCCAGCTTCGCTGGGTTTGTCTTCGCTTAAATGGGCCTCTACTGGATCGTCTAAACCCGGTTTGTTGGCGCTGGCCGGCGCATAGCAAATGGCACCTCGCAAGACATTATCTTGCTTTGCAAAGGCATGGCTAAACGTGGTGTTAAACCACTCTACCAACGGCTCGCTAGAACGAAAATTTTGCTCAAGAGCGATGTAACTAATGTCGACTTGAGGCAATATTTTGGTGTCGCGATTTCGTGCAACCTGCAAAAACAGGCTGACTTGCGCTTCGCGAAATCGATAGATGGATTGCATCGGGTCGCCGACTAAAAACAGAGTCTGCTCGCCTTGCCAGCTCTGGGTCAACTTTTGCAACAACTCGATTTGGCTGTACGACGTATCTTGAAACTCGTCAACCAACACATGTTGAATTTCGGCTTCCATCATCAGGCTCGCATCCGATGCTCCGCCAAGTTCACTCAAGGCGAAATTGGCTCGTTGCGTAACCTCGCTGTGATCGCACTCGCTGGTAGCTCTAAAACGCAACTGCAACTCCGCAGCTAAACGCTTTAATACGGTTTCTAGAGCAAGCAGATGCCGCCAATCGTTGTCGGTATATTTTGGAATGGGCAGCTCGCTTATCTTCTTAAAGGCGTCAAGCAGTGAATCGTTTTCGGCAAGCGAGCTAAGCAATTCTTTTAGCCGCTTTGTTTCGTCCAAGCCAGCGGCAAAGCCCATGTTTTTGTCGACGCGCTTACGCCATGTTCCAGACTTGGTTAAACAAAGGTTGGTGATGGCCTGCCAGTGCTGCGTCGAACTTGACTCATCAAGTGCAGTGTTAAACAGATCTTTGGCTTGGCTGGTATCGCTCGAAGACAAGGTTTGGTGGGCCCCAAAGCGTGCCAAGGCGTTTAGCTCTTTGAGCCCGGCATCTGACAAGCGGGCGCAAATCGTGGCAATCGGTTCCAAGTACAGCTCTTGCCATGCTCGTTCCAATTGCTCTTTCGAGTTTGAGAGATCGGTTTCTAAAAAGTATCGTAACCATTGATCTCGCTTGGCCAACATTTGCGCGAATAGGTTGCGAGCGCTGTTGTAGTTGTAGTCGAGCTCTGCCAAAACTGAATTTAACTCTTCGGCAATGGTGCTGCTCGGATTGAGCAACTCGCGCAAGACATTTTCAACCGCTGCCGAATAGTGCGCACTGGCGTCGTCACTCGGCCTTGGTCGATCACCAAGTCGGCTCAACCACGGCATACTGGCGCTGAGTCTCGCGCAAAACGCATCAATGGTCATAATCGATAATTGATGCGGGGTTTTTAATAAAGCCCAGCCGTGTCGTTCATCGTTGAGCAACACGGCTCTCGCCAAACTGAGCCCTTGCTGCTCGAATTCGTTATCGCTGCTCTCATTGGCTTGCGCCCGCTCTAGCAAGCCCATTACCCGCTCACGCATTTCGGAAGTCGCCTTGCGCGTAAAAGTGATTGCCAATACCGACTGTGGTGAGGAAACTCGAGCGAGCAGGGTCAGAAACCGATATACCAATAAACCGGTTTTGCCCGAACCCGCCGGGGCTTGAACAATAAAGGATTGCTCAGGGTCTAGCGCTCGTAAGCGAGCCGCGGCATCACGGCTCAAGGTTAACCTCGCCGATACTGCGGATGCGACACAGGCGGCTGTAATCGCAATACTGACAGACTTGATTGTCGATGGGGTCGACTCTGGCCACGCCGCTGAGAAAATCGTCGGCTAAGGATTCAAAAATTTGTGGCCACGCTTCGCGCCGTTGCTGCCATGTTTCGGCCAAGGTTTGAGTGCGCTTGTCTGCTTTGCGAAAAATACCCACATCAGCCAGTTCGGAGTATTGACTTTCCCATCGTTTGGTTTGCGCAAAAGCGATACCAGCAATCGGTTGATCTTGCCGGTCGATGCTCAAGGCATACAGCGGTAATTGTGGGCTTTTTAAACGATCATCCAACCATTGAGTGCGGCTGACTACGCCGGTTTTATAATCGATAACCAAACGACGACCGTCTTCTAACTGGTCGACTCGATCGATAACATAGCGAAAAGCAATACCGCCCAGCTCGTTTTGCCCATCCAGTTCTCTATGTACAACAGTAAACGGGGCGGGGCGATTTTTGTCTTGCTCTAGCCACTCAAGCAAAAGTGACTTTAGGCGGCTTCTTTCGTGGTCAAGCAGCACTCGTTTTTCTTCGTTTAAGTTAAGAGCGTTTGCCGCAAGCAAGCCTTCTATATGCTTATCAATTATTTCATCAAGTTGCTCATCACTGAGCGACAACAAATAAGATTGGCTTTTTAGCTCTCGCCAGAGTGTTTCAAGCAAACGATGCACAACGTTACCACGATCAAGCGCGTCCAAACCAAATTCGGTTTCGTCGTCGGCACGCAGCTTTAGGCGATGTTCGGCAAACGCTTTAAATGGGCAATTAGATTGCGTCTCAAACACTCGGGCACCGCCTTTGATTGCCGAAGGTTTATCCACTCGTGGGGCGATCTCATCTTGATAGGTAATCAGCACATCGGTGTCGGCTAAGTCTAAAACCGCTTCTTGTGGATTCCAGCTTGCGTCGGCAAACAAGGCGCTAGGAGAACGGCTTGACTCAGGGTCGTCGCTGGAATGAGCGGCATAAGAGACCACCGTGCTTTTGGCACCGTCGACTAAATGCTGGATCAGTTGCGTATAGTGTTCAAATTCGCTCACCGCGTCGGCTAGCGGATGGCCGGCCTCGAAAAGTAAACGCTTGGCGATAAAGGCGTCGCTTGTATGCGTACCCGGATAGTCTTGATGCATGCCGGTCAAATACAGTTGATCAACTAGGCGACCACTGCCCTCTAACACGCTGGAAATAACGATGGGCGCCGAATGAGTTTTAGGTAGGAAAATAGTATCGCGCGCGGTTTGTTTTATCGTTTCGATCAATCGACTAAAGCCAATTCGGTTTTGCACTAAGCTCAAGCTAGCCAGCTCCTCAATCAAACCTTGCCAGCGATCATTGAGTTGAAATTCTTCGCTGGAAAACGATTTGCCATCAACCGAGGTTGACCACCCCCAGAGGCTCAGCCAGCCTTGTATAAAATCAAGCCATTCAGACAGCTCAAGCGTTTTAAACCCGCGTAATGCGTGGGCTGCTTCTAGAGCCTTGCTTAACTCTTGTTGAAGGCCCAAGGCAGAACCTAGAAATTCGTCTAGCTCAGCGCTTAGAGTTGTACTCGATACATTTAGTTCACTAATTTGGTGCAAACTAAGCCGATGTAAACGAACTTGCTCCAAAGTCTCAACCATCTCACCGACGGCGCAATCACGTCGGATGTAACGGCTGCGCAACAACAATTTGATTTGCGGCAAACCTAAAGGCTTGTTAAGCCATTCAATCAAACTTAAGGCCGCTTGTATCGCGGGCAATTCGCCCATTGGCTTGCCCAAACTAAAACGATAGGCCGCTCCATCTTGAGCTTGTAGGGGAGACAACGCAGGGTAAAAGACTTCCCGCGCGCTGTCTTGAACTTGCCGGTAACGATGCTCTAAATCGGGTATCACAATGGCGATACTGGCGTCTGGCGATTGCTCTAAGTATTGACGAGCCGCCCGCAAAGTAGCGGTAATTTCGTGTTTGTCGTCAACAAAAGATACCCATGATTGTTCCACGCACTGCTGGCGCGGCTGATGGCTCAACACATTGACGTTTACGCGTTTCAAATGTTGGTTTAACACCTGTTGAGATTTGGTTACCAAATCGTAGGCATACCAAATCACGTTGTCGAACGGGCACTTGATCTCGGTATTAATGAGCATTGAAGCGAGCTGAGACTGATCGATCAAAAATCGCTTTTCTAATTGTTGCTCGTATAAACCAAACCAGTGCAGTAGCTGCTCGCTGTCAGCGGCGAGGTCGTTGCGAATTTGCGCTGGGTTAATTAGCCAATCGTGCACGGTTTCCCAACTTCGACGCACCGCGCGAACGGTTTGGGGTACGTTTAAAAGCATGAGATCGGGCTCGTCGCGCGCGGAGGCTTCAATCACTTGACGCCAAAGCGTTTTCGATTGCAATGGCGTAAGCAATGACAATCGACTTTTAGCCGGTAAATTGTGTGTCCACAACAAACGCACAAAATCCGTCCAAACAAGAATCGTCGGGCTTTGCCAAACACTGCGTCCTTGGTCTATCTGCCAAGCCGAGTACTGTTGATTGAGGTGGTTGGCGAGCGTGCGGGTTGGCACAATCACAGCCGATGTTGGGTCAAGAGTGTGCAACCAAGATTCGTCCATGTTGCAAGTGTAACGGATGCCTCTAGGGACAGCTAATGAACTTTTGTTAGCCTGCTGTTGAGAACCAAGCCTTCTTAAGTGACACAGCTCTTAACCGCCACAGCTATGGCACATGCCAGTTAGGCATAAAACCAATGAGGCATAAAAAAAGCGGCGCTATACGCCGCTCTGAAAAATGAGTTGACCGTTTAACTTAATTTAAGCCGGCCATATAAGCCGCTAACTCTTTAATTTGTTGTTCAGACAAACCAAATGCAATGCTGTACATAATGTCGTTGTAGCCACGACGCTCGCCTTTCTTGTAAAGCAACAATTGCTGTTCTAAATATTCTCGATGTTGTGCGGAGACCCGAGGGTAGTTTTTCGGGATACCGTGACCACTTGGGCCGTGACAACTCATGCATGCTGCGATTCCGCGCTCGGCAAAGCCGCCTCGATAAAGTCTGGCACCGGCTTCGGCTAAGGCAACTTCTTCGTCTGTTAGCTTTACTTCAACATTGGGAGTCATCGACGAAAAGTAGGCGTCTAAGTCGGCCATATCTTCTTCTGATAGGCCAGCGGCTTGACCCGCCATAATCGCGTTGGCTCGTTCGCCAGATTTGTAGGCAGCCAATTGCGAGGCAATATACCCCGGCACCTGACCCGCCAAATTTGGATTCGCGGGCAGTGCACTAATACCTTCTACGCCATGACAGGCCGCACAAACGGCCGATTTCGCTTTTCCAGCTTCTGCATCGCCTGCAGCGAATGATACCGAATTAACCAGCGCGCCTAGCACCGTGATAACGGCGACTAATACGCTTTTTTTAGACTTATTGGACATGATTTAATGGTCTCTTGGAAAGAACGCAAAAGGCGCTCTATACAGTGGGCGATTTATATCATGCCAGTGACTGGCTCTCAAGGTTGGAGAGTGCTTTTAGGCCAATTAGCGGGTAAATATCCACTCATTGTTGCCGCGATTAAACCCAAATTTTCGGCCCGCAAATTTGGTAAACTGCGCGCATGAATGACGCACCGAAAAACAGCCCCAATACGAAGCCAAAGACCGACCAAAGTGACGATCAAGGTGCGGATAAGAATGCAAACAGAAGTGCAGACCAATTGTTCCAGCACGTTGACTTCCTACTCGGTGCTGCGGCGGCACATCAATTCCCTGATGATCAACTGCCTGAAATTGCGTTTGCTGGCCGCTCGAACGTAGGCAAATCGAGCGCTTTGAATGCGTTGTGCCGGCGGCGCAAGCTCGCCCGTACGTCAAAAGTGCCTGGGCGCACACAAGAAATCAATTTCTTTAACTTGGGCGCTGCAGGGGAACCAAAGGCTCGTTTGGTTGATCTTCCGGGTTATGGTTTTGCTCAGGTTCCGCTATCGGTAAAGGAGAAATGGCAAAAAAATATCCATCATTATTTGTCTAAACGATCCAACCTATTGATATTGGTTTTATTAATGGATATTCGCCATCCTTTAACGGATCTCGACAAGCAAATGCTCGATTGGGCAAGCGAATCTAACTTGCCTACGCAAATATTATTAACCAAGTCGGACAAGTTTAAACGCGGCAAAATCAAGCAAGTTTGCGCCCAAGTAGAAACAGAAATTGAGCGTTTACCGGGGCAGTTCGCGGTTGAGCCGTTTTCGGTGCATAACGTCGAGGCTGTATCGCTAATTCGCCGCCAAATAGCAGAATGGCTGACTTAGACAGAAATTCATTTGTGTGAATTAGGTGTTGAATTGAACCACAATTTACACTATGGTTGGGCCACGTGGATATGTTTGATATAAACGCTGGTCTTTATAATAATAGTGCTTAACCAAAAAAGGGTATTAATAGAGAATTTCTATTAATTAAATCCCAGTTTTAAGGGTAAACTATTGAATATGGGCGTGTGAGTTGTCCGAGTTAACAGTTCCTTTGGCCTATTCGGCAATACAAGATCGAATAGAGCACAGCAGTATAAAGGCAGATTACGGCTAGGCTTCACACCAAGACGGTGAAAGAATTGCCCAAGACAGGCAGTCCCCCCAAACGACATCCCCTTGGAATACCTCACTTACGGTATTTTGGCCTGTCTTGGGCATCTTCCTCAAAAGAAGATGCCCTTTTTATTTTTGCTCCCTTGTATTCCTTTTTTCGTTGTTCGCTTCCGGCTTGCTGTCCATTACCTTTATTCAGTAGAGCGCATGGTCGATTCTCAATGCATGCAGCCTTGTTTAACCTCTATTTTTTTGAGCCTGTGCTTTGAAAAACGATGCATCTGATTGTGTGTGCGCTTTAATACTTTTAAACCCAGTGATGACATATAATCTAACGATGCACCTTCTAACCACTTTAATGTGATTATCTTGCCCACTTTACCGGTATCAGGTCTTTCAAAGTCGTCGCCAAGCTCTAGGTCGATTGCAAGACAAACCCTATGGATGGCCATTTTGTTGCTGGGCCTAGGCGCGTGCTCATCAGATAGCGATCAGTCCGACCAAACGGAGGCCGCGCAAGAAATCAATGAGAACCCTGCGGCTCCGGCAAGCCAAGATTCGTCGTTGGACGCGGACACTTTGGAACTCGACGACCAATCGCCCGAGGATGAAACTGGCAGAGCTTTGCTAGAAGACTATGGCTTCTCTGAAGCTCAAAACGACATCGAGCAACTCACCGCAACCCCAACTGAAGAAGCACCTGAGCTTTATTGTTTGGATAGCCAATCTGAATCACAAATCAGTTTAGAGCAAGCTTGCGACAAGATTTCAAACCGTCTGTCGAGCGTAAGCTACGATAATTGCAGCGCCGCAAAACTAAATTACAGCGGTTGTTCATCGACTGAGGGCTTTCCAATACTAGTGAGAGAATTCCCTCCGATTGATGAACGTAAACCCAAAGGGCGAATTCTTGTGGTTGGCGGCACTCACGGAGATGAGCTTACGTCAGTCAGTGTCATGTTTCGCTGGATCGACAAACTAAATCGCTTCCACTCTGGCTTGTATCACTGGCATATGGTGCCGATGATGAATCCTGACGGCGTTCTCAAGAAGGAAGCCAGCCGCACCAATGCGAATGGCGTGGACTTAAATCGCAACTTACCAACCCAAGATTGGGATGATTTGGCGCTTAAGTATTGGGAAACGAAAAGCAACAAAAACCAGCGGAAATTCCCCGGCGACAAGCCCGCCAGCGAACCCGAGGTTCAATGGTTGATTGATGAAATCGAGACCTTTAAGCCTGATGCGATCATTGCGGTTCACGCGCCCTATGGCATTGTCGATTTTGATTCGCAAATCTTGAATACTGCGCCCAAAAGCCTAGGCAAACTGCATCTCAATTTACTAGGCACTTACCCTGGATCATTGGGTAACTATGCGGGCATTGACCGAAATATTCCGGTGATTACGCTGGAGTTGCCTCACTCTTGGGTCATGATGAGCAGTGACGAATCGACTAAAATTTGGGAAGACATTGTTAGCTGGTTAAAACGAAATGTGGGCCCTGAACTGGCTTACAATGCAGGCCAACCAGATAATGCGCTTTAGCATGATGGCGGCATAGCTATTTTGAGCGGCGTATTTATTTGACCTGGTTTTAGCTTTCAACCCTTGTGGCTTGCAACGCTCGTAGCAAATAGGTACGGCAGCAATCAGTCCTTGTAAACGCGATCCTTAATACAAATCAACCTTCGTACAAAATCCGCCAACGGCCCAGTTCGTCACGACGCCAGTATTGCTTCTTTTGAGTTTCGTTAGCGAAATTGTTGCTTAAATATTGTTGGCGGAACTTCACGACAAACATGTCTCGTTCGCCCGGATACGCAAACAAGCTGTCTACTTTTAGTTGCAGTTGAACAAAGGTTTTGGCCTTAGCCGTCGCTGACTTTTTCTTATACCAATCACTGAACTGGCTTTTCCCAAAGTTAAAATCGTCTTTGCTGTAGTGGGCCGACAACGCGTCGATGTCGAGACTCTCCCAATCTTTGCGCCACTGATCCAATACTTGCAAAAATTCGCTCTGACGTTGTTGGTGTTGCTCGGGGCTTAGCCATTCAACGCCGTCACTCAACACGACTGGTGTGCGCGCTTCTGGGTTGAGGTATTTGGCAATGTCCAGCAAATCGTCGTTGCTCAAGACAAAACACCCTTCGCTCGCCCAAGGCGAACGTGCATACGTATCTGACGGTGTGCCATGCAACCATATTCCATAGCCTGTGCGCTTTCGATAGCGATCAAACAGATTGGGATAGTTAACCGGGAAAGCACCTTTTCCATACAAATCAGGCAGCTTTTTACCCTCAATATAGTCATTGATTTCGTAGACACCGACCGGGGTTTTGTTGTCGCCCTCAATTTGCTTGCCGTAGCCTTGTGAGCCTACGGTTAGGTAATAGTCGCGCACCAACTTTGGCGTGCCGCTCGTATTTTTATAAACGTAAAGTCGGCCAGCCGGCATGTCGGCGACCAACACGTAAGGGTTGTCGCCCAGTGCGATTAAACTGGCCGGGATTTTATTGTGAACGTCTTGATCTTGTTCCGCCTTGTGATTCCAGCGATTGCGCAGCTGGTGCTTAAACCCAATTAGGTTCACCTGCGGCAAGGGAGATTGATCCCCAATATCAGATATGCCTATGGCCAGGCTTTGCAAAATATCGGCTTTAAGCAGATGACCTATTTGGCTGCGCGGAAACTTAGAGATATGGGCTTCGGCTTTTGCCAATGCAGTTTCCAATTGCCCCACCTTGATGTCTTCAAGAATGGCGAGAACTTCTGGCTCGTATTCACTGTTGGCGCTATAGGCGTGTAACTCTGGTGTTGGGCCAGCATGTGAGGCTGGCGTTGCCATCAATAAAACTATTGGCAGATAACAGAAAAGGGCGACACGAAACATAAACATTCTTAACTAGCTCGGAGAAACAACTCGCTCGGTGACAATTTTACCGGCCGACCAATCTGAGCCCACCTTCTCAAATACCAAGCGCTTAAAAATAACGTCGTCGATAACATCAGACTTGTAATGTTGTCGAAATGTGACCGCAAACCGACGGCCCAAATCTTCGACTTTAAACAGGCTGACTTGCACGTTGATAAATTGCTTATTGGTCAGCCGAACAAGGCGCTGCTGTAGCCATTGATCCCGTGTAATAGCCGGGCTCGACGAGTAATCATTTGCATAGTGACTCACATACGCAGATACATTTTGGTCAGACCAAGCCTGTGCCCAACTTTGCACTCGGCGGATCGCTTGCTGTTCTTGCTCCTCGGAGCGATCAGCGGTCGAATCTTGGCCAGACGGCTGGCTTAGCTCCGATGCTGATGTCGAGGTAGTTGCCTCTGTATTTGCTGCCGTACTGGCTGCGGTATCCACAGGTAAAGCCGCAGCGACATTTGCCCCGGCATTCGCAGCAAGCTGACTATTTTCTTGGGTTAATGCCTGAACTTTGCGTTGCTCGCTCTGCAAAGTTGCCAACAACGTTTGCTTTTCTTGTTCAGCATTGCTCAAGGCTAACTGCTGCCGATCGATCTCGGCCTTAAGACGCGCTTCTTGTTGTGTTATCTGAGTCGTTAAACTGGTCTCTTGATCACTGAGTTGCGATCGAATAACGGCGAGCTCTTGTTCTGCGTTCTCAACCTGACTTTTGGCATCTTGCTCGGCTCTTACCACGCGAGCCAACGCCTCGCGCTCAGCCTGTTGGCTTTGCACAAGAAGTTCATTTGCCTGAGTTAGTTGCTGCTGTAGGCCGGAAATCTGATCGGCCTGATTTGAAACCGTATTGTCGGTATTTTGTTTTTGCGCCGCCAACTGCTGTTCCAAGGACGTAAGCCGTTGCAGATATTCAGATGCCAATTGATTGCTGCCTTCCATACTCTGGCTTTGTTCCGACAAGCTGGCTTCCAACCGCTTGATTTGATCTTGTGCATCTAACTGTGTTTGCAATTCAAAAATAACGGGCAGCGCGACGGGCGAGCTTGCCTGTTCAGGGGCCGATACGTCCAGAGCTCGACGATAAGCTTGAGCCGCCAGCGCACCGTGCACATTTTTTAAACCCTGAACTAAAAGAGCCGCCTTACGATTGGCTTGCACGCCTTGGGTTAACACGCTAAGTGCTTGTTCTAGATCACCTTGCGCGCCCAATAGATTTGCTAGGTTAATATAGCTTTCAGGAATGCCGGGGTATTGCGAGATCAATGCTTGGTATTGATCAATAGCGCTTTGCGTATCGCCAGCTTGCTGATTGGCGACGGCTTGCTTGAATAACGCATGCAGGCGTTTGTTTTGAGCATCATCAAGCATGGGCGCAGCAGGGCCGGCCACCGTTAGTATCGACGGCGGCACAGCATCGCTTTGGCTCACATCGTCGCCAGCGATGGGTTGGATAGACGACACCATGCCGTCATCCTTTTTCTGTTGTAAACGGCTTTCACCCTGAGAATCCGCGTCGTTTTCGTCGCCTTGACTAACCCAGGTTATCAGCAGCCACAACAAAACGATGCCCGCGAGTGCGAGCAAACCTTTTGATGTGATGAATTGCTTTATCATTTCTTATCCAACCGACTGCGCAACCACAACCTACAAACGCCCTATTTTACTCGAAACCTAGGGCAGTGTCAGTCCACAAACCCCTCCATAAAAAGATGTTAATGCGCTAATGCCCAGTTTTCTCCAATTCCACTGTCTACAATCAAGGGAACGCTCAATTGCGCCACCTCTTGCATAAGCTCGCAAACCTGTTGACCGAACTGCTGTGCCTGATCTTCGGGCACCTCAAACACCAATTCGTCGTGCACCTGCATAATCATCTTCGCCGGTGAATTTACGTAGGCAGAACACTGATTTACCGCAATCATCGCCTTTTTGATGATGTCCGCAGCGGTGCCCTGCATCGGCGCGTTGATGGCGGTGCGTTCAGCGTATTGGCGCATATTGTGGTTTTTGGCATTAATGTCTGGCAAATAGAGCCTGCGTCCAAACACCGTTTCAACAAAACCCTGCTCACGCGCGCTCTCACGGGTATCGTCCATATAGGCTTTGACGCCAGGGTATTGCGCAAAGTATTGATCAATATACGATTGCGCTTGCTTGCGTTCGACTTGCAATTGCTTGGCTAGGCCAAAGGCCGACATGCCGTAGATCAAACCAAAGTTGACGGCTTTTGAATGCCGCCGCTGCTCGTCGCTCACTTGTTCTAAAGGTAAGTCAAAAATCTCGGCGGCCGTGGCTCGATGAATATCCAAGTCATTCGTAAACGCATGCACCAAGGCCTCATCACCAGATAAGTGCGCCATGATACGCAATTCAATCTGTGAATAATCCGCCGCCAAAATCACATTTCCCGGAGCGGCCACAAAGGCTTGGCGTATGCGGCGACCTTCTTCAGTGCGGATTGGAATGTTTTGCAAGTTAGGGTCACTGGACGACAATCGGCCGGTCGCTGCCACCGCTTGATGATAGGAAGTGTGTACGCGCCCTGTTCGAGGGTTAATCATGGTCGGCAACTTATCGGTATACGTTGACTTGAGCTTGCCCAAACCGCGATGCGAAAGTATGAGCCTTGGCAACTCATGCTCTATCGCCAGCTCTTGCATGACGTCTTCTGCCGTTGACGGCGCGCCTTTAGGCGTTTTGCGCAAAACTGGCAAACCCATTTTGTCGTATAAGATTTCTTGAATTTGTTTAGGCGACGCAAGATTGAACTCACCGTCAGCCAATTCAAACGCCTTGGCTTCGATGGATTGCATTTTAGCGGCCAGCTCCTGGCTCTGCACCAGCAACATGGAATCGTCGATAAGCACACCATTCGCTTCGATTGAGGCCAACACAGGCACTAAAGGCATTTCCAATTCGGTATAAATCTGATGCAAACTTGGTTGCTGCACCACTTGTGGCATCAAGGCGTGATGCAAACGCAAAGTCACATCAGCGTCTTCTGCGGCGTAATGGCCGGCTTTATCTAAATCGATTTGATCAAAGCGAAGCTGTGCTTTACCTTTGCCGGCAATGTCTGAAAACGAAACCGGTGTGTGCCCCAGATGAACTTGGGCCAAGGTATCCATATCATGCCGACTGGCGACGCTGTCTAATACATACGACTGCAACATGGTATCGAATTGCGCGCCCTTTACCTGAACATCGTAATTTGCCAGCACGCTGATATCGTATTTCAGGTTTTGGCCAATCTTTGCAATCGCCGGGTTTTCTAAAATGGGTTTTAGCGCTGCAAGCACTTGCTCTCGACTCAATTGCTCTGGAGCACCCTCATAGCTATGGGCAACCGGCACATATGCAGCGTGGCCAGATTCGACCGCAAATGAGATGCCAACCAATTCGGCTTGTTGCGCATCGACCGAGGTGGTTTCCGTGTCAAAGCAAAACCCTTCGCTATTGGCTAAGCGCTGACACCAGCTGTCGAATTCTGGTGCGGTCAAAATGACTTCGTAATTGCCGGCTTCAAAATCTGGGGCGGCCGACGTGGCTGGTGCCGATAGGGTTTCGCCTAACTCGGCCAACCACTTTTTAAATTCCAAGGTTTGATACAGCTCAATCAACGTTTCAGTGCTCGCCTCTTGTTGCTTGAGTTCCAACACACTTTCCTCGAGCGCCAAGTCACAACGAAGCGTCACCAAATCTTTAGACAGCGCAAGCTTTGGAATAAATTCGCGTAGATTCTCGCCTACTTTACCGCCGATTTGGTCGGCGTTGGATACGATGTTGTCCAGCGACCCATATTCATCAAGCCACTTAACGGCCGTTTTTGGCCCCACCTTTGGTACGCCGGGAATATTGTCTGAGGTATCGCCCATCAAGGTAAGATAGTCGATGATTTGGTCGGGCCGGACTCCGAATTTTTCTTGTACACCGGCTTCATCCAACACCACTTTTTTCATGGTGTCGACTAGGTGAACTTTGTCGTTGACCACTTGCGCAAGGTCTTTATCGCCACTGGCAATCAGTACATGCCGCCCGGCGGCCGCAGCTTGTTTGGCATAGGTTCCGATAACATCATCGGCCTCAACCTCAGGCTCCACCACCAATGGAATCCCAAGGGCCTTTATCGCCTGATGAACATAGTCAATTTGGCTGCGCAATTCGTCAGGCATGGGCGGGCGATTGGCTTTGTAATCAGTATAAATCTGGTGTCGAAAATTCTTGCCCTTGGCATCAAAAATGGCCACAAGCTGAGCATCTGGATACTCGCTTTGTAGGCTTTTAATCATATTGATAGTGCCAAAGACCGCGCCTGTAGGCTGGCCACTGGCGGTCGACATCCGTTTAAGTTGAGGCACGTAGAATGCTCTAAATAGAAACGAGGAGCCGTCAATCAAGATAGTGTGAGTTTGCGACATAAGCCCTTATATAAATAGACGATTTTGCTTGGAAATATGGCCACAGTGCCGCTGAGATTGAGAATCCTTAAGCAACACCGCGTTAAGACGAGAGTATGATAGCATGTCTAATCTCGGCAGAAACGGCTCGCACTGGGGGCCGGAGGCAAGAAAATGCGTTTATTGATTCAGCTCGGTTCACTGGTTTTACTAACGACGGCGTCGATTAGTTTCGCGCTTGCCCAAACCGCGCCGCCGCCGAGCTTCGGCGAGCAAACCAAAGGCGAGCCCGCGATTGAAGAGCAAGGCCCTGACGCGACTCAGGCTGACGAACAAACAACCGCTCAAGCCGAAGATGAGGCACCAGACAATACCGACAGCCAGAGTAACGGAATCTTGGGCCAAGCAACCATTACCGAATCTCGCCGAGAGAATGGTCAAGTGTATTTAATTGAGATGGAGCACTCTTCTGGATCGACTCTGTTTCTTGAGGAAAACGACTCTGATGGCAAGATCGATACCACCGACAATGATCTCGAATCAGAACCCAACATTCCAAAGTGGAGATTAGGCCGTTGGTAAGGTGTACGACAATTCTCTTAGGGATTTTTATAAGTCTTGCCGTGCTGAGCTTAGACACACAAGATGCGTTTGCAAAAAA
>CALAKU010000073.1 GCA_937922925.1 uncultured Arenicella sp.
GGTTCACGCATGGGCGCGGCAGGCATTCAACGCTTTGTACGCAAACGCGCCATACTCCAACAATCCACAGCACCAACACCGTTAGAAGCCTTTAGCGAAATCGAAAGCCTTTAGCGAAATCGAAAGCCTTTAGCGAAATCGAAAGCCTATAGCGAGGTAGAGAGCCTTTGGAAAGATTGAATGCCGATAACGATCTAAAAAATAACAAACAAAGAATCGTTTAGCCAAACGCAAGAAAACCATGATAAAACTCGACCGATTGAACGAAGCCAAAGAGATAAAACAATTGGCTCTAGACTATTTCCCCAATCGATACATCGAGGCGGTTGATATTAGCCAGTAGCTCGAATTACGCACTACTATTTTGACACTCCTTAGCAAAGTAGTAGCGCATCAAACGAAAACTCACAAGTGCTAGGAGTAAACCAGCAACTCCGTTGGCTATGGAGATGGCAATGAACACACCTTGGGAATCGGTGTACAACGCTGCAAGAGTCGATAGTGGCACGTAGAGTAATGCGACTCGAATTAAATAGCTCGCCAGCCCGGTTACCGATTTTCCAATCGCATTAAAAGCACCAGCGGCGACAATTGACCAGCCATAACCAAAGACTGAAATCGGTACCACATAGAGGTAGCTGATAGCTTGTTCTTGTACCGCTGACTCAGAAGAAAACAATGCCGCCAATTGCGGTGCCGACAACCAAAATACAAGCGCAATAAAGACAGACCAAATTAGGCTGGCCTTGAAACACTGCTTCAAGGCCAGCAGTACTCTGTCAATTTTTTGCGCGCCCCAGTTTTGTCCAACTACCGGGCCGATCACCGCCGACAAGGCCAGCATAGGTATGACGGCAAATGATTCGATGCGCGTTGCAACGCCAAATCCAGCCACGGTGGCTTCGCCGAAGTTGGCGATCATTGCGGTCACGATTGCGATGCCAACCGGGTTAACGGCGTTACCTACCGCCGCGGGGATGGCTACCTGAAACATTTGCTTCCATGATTCTAGAATCTCAGCGAGCACCGGCAAGGACCATTCGATCATTCGTTCTCTGACAATCAGCAACCACGAGGCAAATAGCAATGAAAATACGTAGGCTATTAAGGTTCCCCAAGCCGCGCCTTCAATGTGGTAGGCGGGGATTGGCCCCCAACCGAAAATTAAAATGGGGGTTAGAATGATATTAATGATCGACGAACAGACCATCATTAAGCTTGGCCAGAACGCGTCGCCAACCGCTCGTATCACGGCGTTGGCCACCATTGGTATAACCAGAAATGGCATAGAGAAATACCAAATCCGCATAAATCGAACGATCAGCGGCAAGGCATCGTGGCTGGCACCAAGCAAGATGAAAAGCGGTTCGATCGTGAGATAACCCAACACCGAAATTAGCACAACTAATATCGAAGCCAGCACCACACTGTCGGTCGCGAGCCGCTTGGCTTTGTTCATGCGGTTGGCGCCCACTGCACGCGACACAATCGAGCCGGTGCCGGCACCTAAGCCAATTGCGAGGCTCATGATGGCCATAATCACTGGAAAGCAAAACGAAATGGCGGCCAACTCTATGGTGCCTAACTTGCCAATAAAATAGGCGTCCGCTAGCGACACTGAAATTGAGGCAACAATACCCACAATCATAGGCCCAGCGAGCATAACCAATTTGCTCCAGACTTCGCCTTGGGTTAGATCTCGAGAATTACTCATTAATCAATTAGATCGAGGGCTCAAATGGTTTGCTTTGACTTGGTGGCATCACCAAGTAGCAAATAAGGTTCGGGTAGCGAAGCTTAACGCAAAGTCTCGTTACAAAGTGTCCTTTGATAGCATTTGCCGTCTTTAAACCAGTGCCAAGTACGAGCGCGCTGTCTACCCGATTCGCCTAGCGCAATGATTTCGGTGAAACGTGCGTCTTCGACGTCTTTCCTATCGAGTTCCAGAATAAATACCGATTCATTGACGGACCAGCCATAGCCTCGAAAGGTTGGTGTGTCCCAGAAAATTCGATTACCTTCAAGCACGCCATCAAATGAGACTCGAACCTCACGACCACCTTCCCAGGTAAATTGATTGTGTTGTCTGTACACCACCTCGCCTTCGCTCGGGAATTCGCATTCGACTCGGCTTGCATGTCGATCAATGACCTTGCCGTATAAATCAATGACTTGGTATTCGCCAAGCCAAACACCTTCGTGCTTAAGGATGCCTGGCATAATATTGGCCAGTGGATTACTCATCCGGGATCGCTCCGGTATCAAAAAACGCCAACATCAAGTTAGCAATATCTTGGGGATACACATCTAAGCTGCCATGGGCATAGTTCATGAAGTTGCTTACTCGCCCACGCTTGAGCAACTCACTCGCTCGTTGGCTGTGTTCAAACAAATCGTCATTAAAGTTCATTACCCATATCTCGTGTTCAAGCACGGCTAACAGTTTTTTATACTCAGGAGCGTATTCAAAGGCCGCTTGATGCCCGTGCTCATAACGTTCGCCGGCGCGCAAATTTTCTGCCAAGGAGTTGGCTGCCATCTCCAAGGTCATACCTGGCCCACGATGGAATAGAATACGCTCCCACATTTGCCTAAATCGCGTACCTTCTTCGTCTAACGGTACGGGGGCATAGTGTGCATGAAATTCGGCAACCTCATCGGCGTTAAAAATTGGCGCAGAGAGACTAATGATTTTCCGAACCCGATCTGGAGCTTGGCTCGCCAAACAGGCCGCAACCATTGCTCCAGTATGATGCCCCACGACATCCACTTGGCTCAAACCTAAAACGTCCATGGATTCTAGGGCCGCTTTTGCATAATCATTAATCGCGGGCATTCTTGGCACAGGCGCGGATTCACCATAACCTGGATAATCTATTGCCACGCAGTACCTCTGTTTTGCCAACTCTGGCAATAGCGCAGCGAAGCTACGGCTCGATTTAGGTACCATGTGCAAGCATAATATTGGCAAATTGTGATCGTCATCGCCGCACTCACGCAGATGCAGTTGGCCGTGATCACTATCGATAAAACGGCGACGGACGCTAGTTTGTGAAGTCATTCGGAAAGGGTTCTCACACGGGCCATAATGATATATTGTATTATCATTATATCTTTTGCGCATGACTTGCGGCATCACGCCGCGCCAACTCTAAAAAATTATGCAAACAAATCAAAATGAGTTTAAAAGCGGCTGGCCTGTGATGTCGGCATCGGCGGTGGGTATTGGGCTTGGTATGTCACCTTTGCCATTTTACACACTAGGAGTCATGGCCGGGCCAATCATGCAAGAGTTTGGCTGGGGCCTTGGCGATGTTTTCTTAGCCTTCCCCATCTACACACTCACAGCCTTTTTTATGGCGCCGTTGATTGGCATTTTGGCCGACAAGTACGGTGCACGCCGGATCTGCTTAATCTCCATCATCTTGTTTGGCTTTGCGATGATGGCGCAGTCTTTGCACACGGGCAACAAAGCCCTTTACCTGTTCTTATGGGGGCTGATTTCAGTATTCGGCGCTGGCACCTTGCCAATCACCTTTACTCGGGCTGTCAACAACGCCTTTGAAAAGCATCGCGGCAAAGCCCTAGGCATCGCACTCATCGCCACTGGTATGTTTGGTACCTTGTCGAAGTATTTTGCGCAAGAACTAGTCACCCTTTACGATTGGCGTACCGCTTATATCGCACTCGGTTTCTTGCCTATTCTCATTGCCTTTCCCTTGGCGTTGTTAGGAATGCGAGATGTCACTGACACGCCCGCCAGAGATGCCACGCTAACCAAATTTAAGCATCTAATATTGCTGCCGGCTATTGTCGGCTTTGCCATATTAGCGTGGATGAACTTCGAGTTTGTACTCCCACAAATCGCCGAGAAAGGTTGGCGACTTGAATACGCTATGATCTTCCCGTTTATCTTAATCACTGGCGCACCGATTTTGGCCTACTTTTTCGGCAATATAGGCACCGACCCCATCGTTCGATACAAGCTGGGAGAAACCCGCGTTCTTCCTGGCCTAACGCTGAAAGAGTGCATGAAAGAATGGCGGCTGTGGTTACTCGCAGTGTGCTTGGTTCCAATCTCGTATGCCTTGGGTTCGGTGATTCCAAACCTTGAGCAAATCCTTGGCGCCAACGGATTTGACATTTCCGACGCGGTCGCGTTAGCCGGCTTAACGGGATTAGCGGTATTGGCAGGTCGCTTAATTGGCGGAATTTTAATCGACAAATTCTGGGCGCCGGGCGTGGCTTTTATCTTCTTGGCGTCACCGGCAATTGCCTTATGGATGCTTGCGTCTCCAGACCTGGATGCCAGCACCGCTCGTATAGCCATTTTAATGATTGGTTTCGGCGCGGGCGTAGAATACGACTTTCTTGCTTACTTAGTAACAAAGTACTTCGGTATGCGTGCTTATTCGGCTATCTATGGTTTTCTCTATGCCTTCTTTGCCTTAGGTACGGGTTTCGGGCCAAAGATCATGGCGGAGTTGGCTCAAGACGGAACTAATTGGCCGAACACCTTGACCACCGCGGGCATTCTATTGGTGATTGGCTCCTTGCCGTTATTGGCACTCGGTCGCTATCGGAAATTCGAATAGCAAAGTCAGTTTGCGCAATATTCAAAGCATAAAGTAACTGCCATGAGTGCCTACGAGCTATTACTCCTCGCGCATATATTGCTCTTCGTTTACTGGCTAGGTGGCGACCTTGGTGTCTTTTATTCCAGTGGCTTTGTAGTCGATGCATCACTCTCAAACGAGGCGAGACTCACCGCCGCAAAAATCATGATGGGCTGCGATTTAGTGCCGCGCATTTGCATGAGCTTAATGCTTACAATAGGTGGTGCCTTATCCGCCACCATCGGCGTTGAACACCTAGTATGGCAATGGTGGGCTATTATTTTACTGGGGCCGCTGTGGTTAAGCATGGTGTTGGTGCTGCATTACCAACATAACGCGTCGTATATTCCCTGGCTCACTAAGTTCGATTTTTATTTTCGTATTTTTGTAGTGTTGTCGATTATTGCGTCCTGTACTTATGCCTGGCTTACTGGCCGCCTAGTTGATTACCCATGGCTGATCTTAAAAGTATTGGGCTTTGGCTTTCTGGTGTTTTGTGGCTTGATGATTCGGATCAAGCTAAAAGACTTTGTAACGGTGTACGCCAAGCTGATGCAGGGTACCCAAAGCGAGCAAGATGACATTGCCATGGCTGGCAGTTTGAGCCGCGTCAAACCTTGGGTTGTCACCATCTGGATTGCCTTACTCGCCGAGGCTTGGCTGGGGATTGCAAAGCCGTTGTAAAGAGTCGTTGTAAAGAGTCGTTGTAAAGAGCCGGTTAACCTCGAGTAAGTAACTACCTCGTTATCCAGCTAGGCGATTTTCACAATCGCCTTACCTTGGTTTTCACCTCGCATTAAGCGGCAGAATGCCTCGGGAGCAGACTCAATGCCCTCGGCCATGTCTTCTTGCATGGCCAGTTTTCCACTTTCAATTAATGGCAAACAGGCGGCAATAAACTCATCGCGGCGCGGCTCAAAATCATAAACTACCAAACCTTTTAGCATCGCGCGCGCGCCGATGATTGGCCCCGGCAACGGCCCGGGAGTGCGTTCTGGTGAATTGTAATCGGCCATCAAACCGCACAAAATGACGCGCGCATTTAGTGCCAATTTCGTACACACCAAATTTAAGGTTTCGCCGCCGACCAAATCAAAATACACATCAATGCCATTGGGGCAGTATTCACTAAGCTTAGCGTTCAAATCGTCTGTTTTACGATTGATCACAGCGTCATAGCCAAGTTTGTCGAGCGCGTATTGGCCTTTCTCATCTGAACCAACGATACCCACCACGGTGCAGCCTCGCGCTTTGGCCAATTGCCCCGCGGTAGAGCCGACGGCACCAGTTGCCGCAGGAATCACCACGGTGTCGCCTGCTTTGGCTTCGGCAATCCAAACCAAGCCTGAATACGCAGTTAAGCCCGGCATCCCTAAAAGCGAGAGAGCGTAGGAAGCGGGCTTTATGGCTTGGTTGACCTTACTTAACTCTGGCGCATCATGGACTGAATGCGTTTGCCAATTGCCAAAGGTACGAACCAAATCGCCTTTTTGGTAATCAGCATGATTACTCTCAATGACTTTGCTGACCGTTTCACCGCGCATTAAATCGCCCGGATGAATCGAGCCTGACATATGGCGGCCAGCTATTTGGCTGCGCATATACGGGTCAAGTGAGAGATACTGGGTCTCGCAGAGAACTTGCTCTGTACTGATCTCCGGCATGTCGGTTTCAACCAGAGTGAAATGTTCCGGGTTGGGATTAAAGTCGGGGGTTGATGCCAATACGATTTGTTGATTCTTCATTTTTTATCCTAGGCCTTGTGCTTGTATTGCCGCTTTAGGGGTTTGCTCAAGATCGGTTGCCATGGTTGAATTCCAACGATTAAGAAATCCAAAGAGTGCGATTACACCAACGATTTCAACGATTTCTTCGTCGCTAAAATGTTCTTTAAGTTCAGTAAAGCTGGCGTCGGTAGTTTCGTTTGGCGACATGGCGGCCGCGCGCGCAACTTCCAAGGCAGCGCGCTCAGCAGCACTAAACAAAGGGCTGGTTTGGTACGACCAAATCTCACTGAGCTTTTCGGCACTCACACCTTGGTTCAAAGCGCCGTACTGAGTATGCGCTTGGCAATACACACAGCCCGCCGCGCTTGAGGTCATCACAGCTATCAGCTTTTTCAATTCTAAAGGCACTGCCCCATCGGCATAGCTTGCCTGCACCAGACCCAGCATGGCTTTCAACATGGCCGGGCGATGTGCCATTACCAAGGCGTCATTAGAGGTAAAGCCCATGATTTTGTCACCGGCTTGCATGATTGCTTGCATTTCGTCATCAAGATCTTCGATGGTTTTAGGCGCAACGCGTGACATACTGACTAGTCTCCACCAAAACCCAGCGCACCGGGATTCACTTGGTTGTTCGGGTCAAGCACTGCTTTAATGCCTTTGATCACGGCCAAAGTCTCAGGCTGAATACCGTCAGCATAGTGATAGGCTTTGCCTAATTGCATGTGTACACCGCCGCGATCACGAAACAAGTCAGCGTATTCTTTGCGCACCTTGCTTACCACTTCGCGAGCCGCTAAGTCTTCAGGGAATTTGGTTAAACGCGCCAAATGGTCAGCTTCAACACTGTGCTCATGAATCTCGGTATAACTGTCTGGCCAGAAAAATACGGGTTCGAGTACAAAAGCATTACTAGCAATAGTGGCGTAGAGAAACCCCGTTTCGATTTTGTATTTCTCGAATTCGGCCTTGTGTTTGTCGAACAGGGCCAGCGTTGCATGATAGTTTTCGACCGCGCTCGAATGCGACACCAATACGTGCGACGGTACCCAACGCTCGCCCTCAGGGCCGAGCATATTATTGACTGGGCCAAACGGGTTCGCTCTGACAATTTTTGGAATGGAGTTTTCGATTTCACGGCCGTTAAATGACGCAGCTATTTCGCTGATTTCTTTGGCCTTGGCGTCTGCGCCTTCTTGTGTGAAATCTTCGATCATAATTTGCACTGAATGATCTACGTCATCCATATACCGCCGACCGGCCATGGCCACTTTGGCACCGTCTTTAATTGCACCTAAGACGGAGCCAGAATTTTTCAGGACGCCAGCGAAGGCTTTCACATCGCTCGCCAAGCTTTCGCGCTTCATCCGCTGAGCTTGCAAGTAAGGGTCAAAACCAAAGCATTCATTCGCAAGGCCGCGGCGCGATACCTCTGACATGGCTTGAATGGCGTCTTCGCCTTTTTTGAAATCAAAGGCGGCAAACTGTCGACCCTTAAGTTGTTTTATCAAACGTAAGGTAATCGTCGCTTTGAATCCTAAGGCACCTGCATCGCAGGTAAACAAGCCAGTTAGGTCTGGCCCAAAATGCCGGAAAAACGGTTTGGCATTTAGTTGTGCGCCGGAACCGGTCGCGACCACCGAGCCATCGGCGAGCACCACTTCTAATCCAATCACCGAGTCGGCGGCGGTGCCATGCTGGCCGGTTCCCCAAAAGATGGCGTTCTGAGACATACCGCCGCCTACCGTCGCCATTTTGCCAGACAGCGAGCCCCAAAACGGTGTGCGAAAGCCGGTGGGCTTGAGCGCCTCATACAGAGCCTGCCAAGTAACGCCGGCTTCGACTTTGACATACATGTCTTCGGTATTGATCTCCAATATCCGGTTCATGCGTGAGGTATCTAGCGTTACGGTTTCTGCTTTAATCGGCACATAGCCGCTGGTGTAGGACATACCGCCGCCACGGGCGATCACGTTCCAGCCCGCCGAAGTAGACGTACGCACCACGTCCGCAAGTTCTTGCGTCGTCGATGGGCGAATAACCACACCTGTAGGCATCGCCTTGGTGAAGACGTCTTGGGCATATAACGAGCGCGATTCATCATCGCTCAATACCTGGTCGGCCCCAACAATGGCACTTAAGTCATCAAATAATGTTGATTCGGTTTTTGCATTTGGAATCATAGAAACCTCATCGCACAGCAAGTGCGGATAGAATGGATGCGCTGTTCGCGACATCGGTATATTTAGCTTGTAGATCAAATAAGTTGGCGCGATGCGCATCAGCATTACGATCACTCACCGCGTCTTCAACCACCACCACGCGATAATCGTATTGCAAACCATCTACGGCCGAGGCGCGCACACAGCCACTGGTCGTTAAGCCAGTAACAACGAGCGAATCCACACCAAGCTTGGTGAGATGGGCATCTAAGTCGGTGCCTCGAAAAGCACTGGCCCAGTGTTTTTCGATAACGGCCTCACCATCATGTGCTTGCACACGTTGGTCTATCTCGACCCACTTTGAACCTCGTTGTAACAGATTTAAAACGGGGATCTTTTCACGAAACACGCGAGCTTGTGCATCGTTGTCGTAAACCACGGTGGTATAAATCACAGGCAAGCCGTGTGTGCGAAAACGCTCAAGCAACGTTTGATTTACTGCAATTACCGCATCGCACTCGTGACCTAGGGCACACACAGGGTCGGTAAAGCCATTGATCATATCGATCAACAACAGTGCTGGCGATTGCCCCAAACCCAAAGCCTTATTGTCAAGATCCATAATGCCGTATATCTGTGTTTAGGTGAGGCTTTGGCCAGCTCATTAGGTCGGTCATTCGGCGACTAAGCCACTGATGCCTGCTTTTGTAAGTAAGGCTTTAGCCACGCTTTACTGCGCCCGCCGGGGGCGCTGCCCGTCAGCGTTTCCGCCAAATCGGAGGCGAGCATCAAGGCATCTAAATCAACTCCGGTGTCAAAACCCATTTGCTCGAGCATCATTACCACGTCTTCGGTGGCAACATTGCCGGTGGCGCCCGGTGCAAAAGGGCATCCGCCAAGCCCGGCAATGGATGCGTCAAAGCGTCGAACTCCTGCTTCTAATGCGGCAAACACATTGGCCACGCCAAGGGCTCGCGTATCGTGAAAATGACAGGCCAAGTGCGCCGCATCGTTATCGTTAACCAAGTGCTGCATTACCGTTTTCACTTGCGCTGGATCAGCCGCACCAATGGTGTCGGCAATAACAACTAGGTTCACGCCTGCGTCCAAAAAGCGTTGTGTTGTTTCTGCGACAATACTGGGGTCGCTTGGGCCATCAAAGGGGCATTGAAAAGCCACGGCAATCGTGGCAATGATGTTTTTGTTGTCGGCTTTGGCTTGATTCGCGATGTCAATCGTTGCTTCGTTCGCTTGTTCACGCGACATGCGCACATTCTTTTGCGCCATGCCTTCACTGGCGTAGGCCACCATGGCAAGCGATTCTGCGCCAGCCTCAACAGCTAAGTCGTAACCTTTGCGATTGGGGATTAATACCGAATACTTTTTTTGGCCCGCAGCGAGCGCGCGCACAATCTCATCGCTGTTAGCCATAGCTGGCACGGCTTTGGGCGACACAAACGCGCCCAGCTCGATGTGTTCTAGCTGCGCTTTTTGTAGAGCTGCGATTAGCTCTAAACGTTCAGCGACACTGAGTATCTTGGCCTGGTTTTGCAGACCATCGCGAGGGCCAACCTCGTTGATGATTACTTGTTCAGCCACTAGCCAATCACTCCTTGATCGCGCAAGGCTTGTAAGTGCGCTTCGTCGTAATTGAGCAGATCTTTGAATACCGAATCGGTGTGCTCACCTAACAGCGGCGCGGCACTGAATGATTCTTCATTAGTGCGCGAGAGCTTAATTGGATTACCCGGGCCCTTGGTTACCGCACCACTCGGATGGGGCAAGTCGACCACCATATTTCTGTGTAAAACTTGCTGGTCAGATAAGGCTTGGCTAAAGCTGTTCACTGGTGCGCAAGGGATGCGCTTGGCTTCAAGCTGGCTGATCCAATGATCGACCGTATTTTGAGCAAGCGTGTCATTGAGTTTTTCTGTGATCATGTTGCGCTTAGCCCATCGGCCCGGCTGACCGTCGAGCTCGACATCATCAAACTCTGGAATGTCGACGACGGTTTTTAAATTGGTCCAAAAATTATCAGTAATGACCGCGATCACAATATAACCATCGGCGCATTTAAAAGTGTCGTAGGGCACATGCACAAAATGTGAGTTTCCGATTGGGTACGGATCGTCACCAGATAAGAAAAACATGGTGGCCATGTAATTGAGCATAGAGATTTGGCAATCGAGCATGGAGATGTCCACGTTTTGGCCCTTGCCTGATCGCTCTCGCTCAAGCAGCGCCGACATAATGCCCATGACCGCAAACATGCCGCCGCCTAAGTCGCCAATTGGAATGCCAGCCCGAGTTTGGCTCTCTTTGTTCATGCCAGTGATTGACATACCACCACCGGTGGCTTGAGCAACTTGATCAAACGCGGGGCGTTTGTAGTTTGGCCCGTCGCTTCCAAAACCTGAAACCACACAAGTAATAATGCGCGGGTTCACTTTAGCGAGCGCATCGTAATCAATGCCAAGACGCTCTGGTACACCGGCACCAAAATTGCTGATCACCACATCGGCCTCTTTGACCAAATCGTAGAACACCGACAGGCCGGCTTCACTTTTCAAGTCGATGGCTGTGCTTTTTTTATTTCGGTTTAAGGTAATGTAATAAGCCCCCATCCCCTCAAGCGAGTTCTTGGGGTCAGTCGCGAGCAGTTTACGTGTACCCTCCCCGTGCAAAGGCTCGACCTTAATCGTCTCGGCACCTAAATCAGCTAAGATCATGGCACCGTATGGCCCAGAAAGCATGTGCGTCAAATCGAGGATTCGAACCCCCGCGAGTGGTTTATTCATTTGATTCGTCTTTGCTAAATAGTATGGAAGTATTGCCTAGCGATGCAATTCGCTGAGCTCGTAATGAGTTTTCATGTAGCCGCCCGCACCAGCGCGCAGCAAGATATAGTCGTCGTCGGCAGTCACCCAAACCTCATACGGCGGATGTTCTTCGGGCAAATTGCCAGCCGTGCCGGTAACTTGAAAATGTCTTGCCTTGAAAGAACCCGCTTCAACTTTTAGTTCTTCTTCGCCAACATAAACCAATACCAATTTGGTCACAAAAAATTGCGGGCCGGTAGCACCACGATGATCTGGCGAGGTCAAAAACATGTTTTCAACAAGCTGTTCGCCCGGCCCTTGGCTTAAGTCATAACAGCGCATCAACAAAGCATCGCCCATAATCGGATGGGCTTGCAGCCACGGCACATGAAACGGGGTTTCGATGCGTTGCTTGATTCGGCCATCTCGATGGTTGTAGGTTTCGCATTCGGCATACCCGTCTGCGAATCGCATCCAGCCGCTGCCTTCAAATTGATCGCCCACCGTTAACCTCACCGAGCAGTCCAGCGGGCTAGAATCGGCGTGCCGCATCGCTAAGCTAACATCGCGAATTACATTTGGGGCATCGTCAATTTCGCAATGCGCAAGCAATACATCAGTGCCATCGGCTTGTTGAGTTAAAGTAAAGACTTCTCGACCACGCTCTTGATCTAGGCGCTCGGGCTTTTTGCTTGTGTAGCGGATGGTGCCGCGAATTATTCGACTGCTCATAGCTTTTTTTCTTGGGGCCGTTTAGGTTGGTCAGGATACAATAGGCGTGTGATTTTACGCCCTTGCAGACATCAATTGTATTAATGTTATACTATTATAACAAATGAAGCATCAAAAAGGTCTTAACGCGAGTTCAAGCACACTAGCAGACCTGCCAATAATTGCCGTAAAAATCCACCATTCACTCTAAGTCTTATGCAAACCAGTAATAAAACCGCTCGCGAAATCTATCAAGAACTCAAGGCTAACCCAGCACGCGCGAAATTTGGCTTTGGCAAAAAAGCGATTTTGGTCAATGTCGACCCACAAAAATCGTATACACGGCCTGACCTATTCAAGACCGCCTATGAAACCGATCCGCGGCAAATGGAGTATACAGACCAACTTGCCAGCGCGTTTCGTGCTTTATCCTGGCCAGTAGTTTGGACTTACGTCGCTTACATGGAGTCCGGCGAAGACTGCGGCGTCTGGGGCACTCGAACTGATACGCCTGACTCACTTCAAAACATTAAGTTCGATTCTCAGCGCAGTGAATTCGATGACCGCCTAAACATAGATCGAGAAAAAGACGTGATCTACTGCAAAAAAATGCCATCGGCGTTTTTTGAAACACAGTTGCAATCACTGTGCGTTTGGCATCAAGTTGATACTGTCGTTATTACTGGCGGTTCGACATCGGGTTGTATTCGCGCGACCGCCGTCGATTCGCTATCGCGTGGCTATCGCACCATCGTGCCGGAGGAATGCGTGGCCGACAAACACGAAAGCTACCACTACGCTAATCTCACTGACCTGGCCATAAAGTACGCCGATGTGCTTGACGTGCAAGATGTCTTTGATTGGCTAGGGCAACAGTCTTCATAAGTTCCAGGCTCGCAAAATGAAAGAGGACCCACAACTCTACGATTATTGGCCCTATCATAATAGACCAAAAATCGAATGGCCGAACGGCGCAAAAATGGCTTTTTGGGTCGCACCGAATATTGAATTCTATGAACTCGAGCCGCCGCAAAACCCGCATCGAAAACCGTGGCCGCAAGCAACGCCGGCGGTAGCTGGCTATTCGATTCGGGATTACGGTAATCGTGTAGGCCATGTGCGCCAAATGCAATTGCTCGAAAAATACGGCATTCGCGGCTCAATTTCTTTAAGCACGGCCTTGTGCGATCACCATCCGGAGATCATTGAACTGTGCGCTGAACGGGACTGGGAATTCTTTAGTCACGGCGTCTACAACACACGCTACACCTATGGTTTATCCGAAGAGCAAGAACGCGAGATGATTCAAGACTCGGTCGACACCATTGAAAAGCACACTGGTAAAAAACCGGCGGGCTATTTGGCACCAGCGCTCTCGCACTCAGAACATACGATGGATTTGTTTGCCGAAGCTGGCGGCACTTATACCTGCGATTTGTTTCACGACGATCAGCCAACCCCAGTGCATGTTCGAAACGGCTCAAAATTTATATCGATTCCGTACTCACTCGAGATGAATGACACCATCGCTTATGTGGTCAATAAAATAGAACCTCGGCGCTACGGCCAAATTATTAAAGATAACTTTGACCGTTTGTATCAAGAAGGCGATGAGAGCGGCACGGTGATGTGTATTCCAACCCACAACTATCAAGTTTCTTGCCCTCATCGCTTGCGAGCCTTTGAACAAGCATTGGAATACATTACTGGGCATTCAGATGTGTGGGTCACCACGGGTCGAGAGATAGCCGATTACTATATCGAGCACTACTACGACCAAAGCCTTGCCGACATCAAGGCAAAATCTAGGAGCACAGCATGAGCCTAGACCGCCGCTTTTTAGAATACCCCCAACGCAAATACGGAATGGATCATGATCGCTATGAGTGGTCCATGCTGTCTGAGCGCCCCAAGGTAAGCTGGCCGAATGAGGTAAAGCTTGGGCTTTGGATCAATGTGGGCATGCAATTTTTCCCGCTCAACCAGCGGGGCGAACCGTTTAAAGTACCGGGGGGCATGACTATGCCCTATCCAGATTTACGTCATTTTTCTCTGCGTGATTACGGCAACCGCGTTGGTATTTATCGCTTTCTAAAAGCGTTTGACAAATACAATATCAAACCCACCTTTGCCTTTAACTCTCGACTCGCCGAGCGCAATCCCTATTTATTGGATGCGATCAAAGAGCGCGGTGACGAGATTGCTTGTCATGGCTTGCACATGGACGCCTTGCATTACGGAGGCCAAAGCATTGAGCAAGAGCGCGAACAAATCGCGCAAGCATTAGGCAGCCTCAGAGACCTCAGCGGTCAAGACGTCATCGGCTGGATTAGCCCGGCACGTAGCGAGAGCGAAAACACGCCCGATTTGCTCGCCGAACACGGTATCAAATATTTTAGTGATTGGGTTAATGACGATATGCCCTATTCCTTTAAAACCAAGCACGGCGACTTAATGGCCATGCCGTTATCGAACGAACTTGATGATCAATTCATATTGATGAGTAACTTACACAGTGAAGAATCCTACGTCGAGCAAATCTGTGACGCCTGTGACTTCTTACTCAAAGAAGCCGAGACTCAAGGCGGGCGAATTCTCGGCCTAAACATTCATCCGTGGATGCTTGGCCAACCCCATCGCATTGGCAAACTTGAGGCCGTGCTTGATTACATCAGCAGTCAAGACAGTGTTTGTAGCGTCAACGGCGCACAAATCTATCAGTTCTTGACCGACCAGACTATTTCTTAACGAAACAACAGAGGCGATTATGAGTAACGAGACTCTTAGAGACAATTTTCCATTGCTGGCTGAGCACGAAGGCGTGTGGGAAGGCTGGTATCGACATTTTGACGTGGACGGTAATCAGATTGATGCACATCGATCCAAATTGGTCTGCCGTCTGCCTAAAGATACCCCAGACATCTACCACCAAACCAACCATTACACTTGGGACAATGGCGACACAGACATTCGCGATTTCAAAGGGTTTGCTGAAGGCAATAAAATGATTTTCGATAATGAGCTTATTAAAGGCTGGGCCGCCGCCGTTGATTTGGATGAAAACAATCGAACGATGATGTTGCATTGGGAACGTGTCGGTGAACCAGACTTGTATCTCTACGAGATGATTCAGGTCTCCGACTGCCGCCAATATCGAACGCGAGTTTGGCAGTGGCTCAAAGAGGGGCGCACACTAAAACGCACCTTAATTGACGAACAACGCACCTCCAACGACTGGGCTGGTCATTAGGCGTTTGGTTAACGCCGCTTCCAGTCTTAAAGAAAGCGATTGCCTAGCCAGCGACAGATATTTTAGGTCGCAATTTTCGCTACTATTTTGGATACTAGGCTGGCAAGTAACCGTCATTGACTGTACAAACACTTAATGACGGCTACTATTCGGCCCAGATTGTATACAATTATAATAATCCGCTAGCATTAGCTAAGCTTGCACAGCCAACAAGGGTGTTCTCGGGGAACCTACTTAATGACAACTGCCATAGATACCTTACTGAGTAAAAAACTGAGCGATGGGCTTCGCTCTGATGCGCCCACGCCGCTTTACTTTCAGTTATTCAGCTTACTCAAAGGCTTAATCCTTGATGGAACGCTACCGTATGGCGAACGCATACCAACCGAAGAACAACTGGCAAACGCCTTCAATGTTTCACGCATAACGGCGAAAAGGTCGATGGACGAACTCGCCAAAGAAGGTTTGGTTGAACGGCGGCGCGGGCGCGGCTCACACATCATCTACAAGTACACACCGAAGCCCGTTAAAGCGCCATTGATTGGCATGCTACAAGAAATCGAAAGCATGGCTCGCAACTCAAGCGCAACCGTACTCGAGTCGACTATGAGGCCGCCGCCTGCGGACATTCGCGAAGAGCTTGGCTTGCCAGAAAACAGTTTGGCACTTCATTTAGTAAGAATACGAGAACGCGAGGGCCGGCGTTTCGGCTTTTATAAGAGTTGGACAACCGGCGTAGACCTGCCAGACGATTCGCATTTCTTTGAAGACAAACCAAGGCTCAAGTTTTTTCGCGACAACGGTTTAGTGATTACGCATGTGACCCAAACTCTGAGCGCCGAGTCGGCGCTAGGTGAAGTTGCCCTGGCATTAGACATTCCTGAGGGCACCGCCTTGTTGACTTTAACACGGCGTTCTTTTCACCGTGAAGGCAGTGAAGAAACTCTGCGTGACTATCTTCAGGTGTACTACAACCCGGAACACTTCCAATACAAAATGGATTTAGAAATCGATTAAGACGGCTCTTTATAATACCGATCCCGGCAATACCCTTCCCTGATACTTGCGGTTAAGGTGAGCACCTAGCTATTGATGATTGGGGTTTAACGGTCGCTCGGCTTTATTGTCCTTTTTTTGATTGTGCTTTTTTTGGTGTCCTTTTTGGGGATGTCCGTTTTTGATTTAACTGTCACCAGAGAGCGTCGCTATCGCTTGCTCTTGCATAGCGGTAAAATGGCTTCGGTCTCGCACCACTACCTCTCCATCTTCCAGCATATTATTGGCCGGATACACAGAACCTTGATAAACCTTAGCAAATAACTCCAAGCGTTGGCGCGCAAGCGTATTCGTCATAGCGGGCTTAGATCTCGTATGCCTGAGTGATTCAACATTAATCTCAGCACAGCCGCACATGGATTCGCCCGGGCCCGCCTCGGCCATCACCCGGCCTTTATAATCCACGACCTGCGAATGCAAGTCGGTTGAAGCTTGCGGGAAAGGAATACCAGTAATCGCCGCACTGTTTGCCGATACCACATAGGCCATGTTCTCAAAGGCACGGGCTTGCTTGGCAATATTTTTAGGCGTGGCAATCGGGCTCCCCATTTCGCTAGACGAATGACAAATCACCTCGGCACCATTGAGCGCTAGGGCGCGGCTGATTTCGGGGTACAAAATTTCTTCTGATGCGACGCAAGCGAGTTTTCCCAAATCGGTGTCGACCACTGGGAATAAAGCGTTTTCACCATAGTGCTCTAAATACTTTTCCATCACATCGTGCGGCGTTGGCGCGTACATGCTCACCAAACGACGATAACGTAGAATCACATCCCCATTGTCGCCACAAATAAAACTGGTTTGAAAATACAGCTCAGGAAAGTGCGGGTCGCGCTCGTAAACATTACCCGATAAATGAATTTTGTACTTTTGCGCGATCTCACCGAGGGCATCGTACTCAGCCCCATCCATATCAATGCAGCCCTTAGCTAACCAAGCTGGGATCGGTTCGCCCAATGGAAAGCTTGTCAAAAAATATTCCGGCAATACTACTAAGCGCACATCTGAGGCGTAATACGAATTTGCGAAACCAATGCTGCCGCGAATTAATTGATCGCAGCGTTTGATCTCAGCCATTTTATGGGCAGTGGCTTCTTCTGTGGACACCAAGTTAATTGCTGGTGTTTCGAGCTGCAAGGGCAGCGCCAAATATGGGTTAATCGACATCGCTATTTCAAAGACTCTATATTGATACCATCGACAAGCATAACTCGAAACTCACCGGTGCCTTCGCGCAATTTTTTAGCGGCCACATACTCATCAGAATGCCAAAAGGCGCGCGCCGCTTCCAAGTCGGGCCATCGGTGCATCACCACTCTGGTTTTACCCCATTCACCCTCTAGGGGATCGTGCTCACCACCCATAACAATATACTCACCGCCGAATTGGCTAACCAATGGCGGCACCACTTCGGTGTAGGCTTTGAATTTGGCGAAATCAGAAATATTTGCTTCAACAACGATATAGGCTGGCATATTGGTCAGACGACAGAATATGTTCTATTGTTATATGATTATAACATGCAATGTTCGCGAGCCACGTCAATCCGCTCTCTATGAAAGCTCACTCCAAGCTAGCTTACGCCTACCTTTTTGTTGAAGACGCGGCTCGCACGATTGACTTTTGGGAGAACTATTTAGATCACTGCGTTAGCTCAACGGCCAAGTTTAGCGCACCAGAAGCTAAGCGACTAGGAGTCCCCCATCTAAAAGGCGAGGCCATCACCTGGCTTGAAAACCAAGCGCGCAAAGAATGGCTCTGCCTCATTCAAACTACTGGGTTGCCAAAAAAAGCCCCCTTTCACCAAGCCGGTTGGGCGGCACTTGAACTCAATGTCTCAAATTGCGAAACCGTTTACAAGCGGCTCGCTTCATCACCCGTACGCATTTTGGGCAAGCCTACACCTCTCGCTCTCAGCGAAGACATTATCGCTATGCAAGCCTGCGGCTTTGAC
This sequence comes from uncultured Arenicella sp., assembly GCA_937922925.1. Classification (GTDB taxonomy): domain Bacteria; phylum Pseudomonadota; class Gammaproteobacteria; order Arenicellales; family Arenicellaceae; genus Arenicella. The sequence continues at coordinate 18,296 of CALAKU010000073.1, forward strand.
GATGAATTACTTTATTTAACCGAAATAAAAGCCGCGACTTCGACGAACGAACAACACAATGAATTAGCCTTCGAGCTTCCTAAGGCAAACAAGCTAGTTGATGACTTTTTTATCGCGGTTTGCGCGTCTTCGCTAAGCAAACAAAATACGCGAGATGCGAACCTCAATTTCTATACAGACTTACTAGGCCGTGTTCCACAAAGAGTCGACACGGTTATTTCGGTGGTTAATCAAAGTTTAGATCGCAAAGCTGGCGCGAACATCTCAATTGCCACCATTCAGCTTCAAGCCAATACATTGATCGAAGTTGACGACTTTGAAAACTTGGATCACTACTCCCCACGAAGAGGCATAGCACTGGTCGGGCTTATCAGCTCTAAACCAACACCTCATGATGCGTATCTGATTGAGCATGGGCCTTATACCGCGAAGTATGGCTCTTTACATCGAGGCCCAAGCGGCGAGCTTATTGAACAAATCTATGAGAATAAACCTCTTGAATTATGACTAAGCAAAACAACACCCTATACACCCGTCGACAATTTTTAAAAGCCGGCAGCATCACTGCTCTCAGTACAAATGCTGCTTGCCGCAACATCAACCCCGCCCACTCTTCCCAAGTGATTGTGATCGGTGCCGGTCTTGCCGGCCTAAACTGTGCCTTGGCATTACAAAACCAGGGCTATGACGTTGTCGTGCTCGAGGCCAACCAACAAGTGGGAGGCCGTACCCGATCGATCAATAAAAATGGCACCACCATCAACCTTGGCGGCATTGAAATTGGCGATGGTTATCAGCGCTTTGTTGGGCTTTGCGAACAATACAAACTAAATCTTTATGAGCCAAAACGCGCATCGCGAGACTTGTGCGTGCATATCGGCGGCCAATTGATCAGCCAAGATGATTGGGCGACAGCTAAAGCAAACCCTCTGCCCGAACATTTGAAGGCAACCCTGCCCTCGCGTTTGCAATCGCATTTTCATCGAGGCAAGAATCCGCTTAAAAGCAAAACCGATTGGATCGAGGGCCAACATTTAACCAGTGATCAAAGTGAGATCGAATTTCTAAAAGAACAGGGAGCTGGTGACGCAGCCATCGAGTTTATTAATCACACCGGTAACTTCAACTCAGTAGAGACAGTCGCCGCGCTGCATTATCAACGAGCCATCGCCAACTTTCGATTTGGCACCAGCAAGAAAACGCTACGACTAAGTGGCGGCAACCAGAGCTTGGCTCGATCGATGGCAAACTCCGTCAATGCATTGCACACAGGGCAACGCGCTCAATCAATTGAACAAACCTCCAACGGCGTAACAGTGCGAACCGATCAAGCCGAATGGCTTGGACAACATTGCGTAATTGCACTGCCGTTTTCAGTACTCAGAAACATTCCCCTAGTTGCGCCTCTGAGTGACGCCCAGCGTAACGCCATTAATGAACTTCCCTATACTAAAATCAGCAAGCTGGTTTTAGCCGTAGAAAAACCGTTTTGGGAAGAAGATGGCTTTGGCCCTAACCTTTGGTCAGACACCTCGCTAGAACGCGGTTTTTTAAGTTACAGCGAGAAAGGCGACTTGCTCTATACCTTGTTTGTTAATGGCCGCAATGCGCAACAACTGGATCGACTCAGCGACGAAGACGCCACCAAAACGCTTATCGACCTATTAAATACGAGCCGTCCATCGACAAAAAATGCCTTGCGCCCACTGGCCTATTATTCCTGGGGTAACGACCCGTTCGCACTCGGCGCTTACCATCATTTTGCTCCAAATCAAGTGTCGTCATTTGCTAGGTCTATGACTCAAGCAGCTGGGCGCATCCACTTCGCAGGCGAACATTGTGCTCGGGCCAATCAAGGCATGGAGGGGGCCTTAGAATCTGGAGAATTTACCGCTCGGCAATTGATACAGACTTCCTAGAGCCTTTAGATCGAAAACAATTATTCCAAAGCCTCAAAGAATTCCAGCCATGCGCCTTCGGGCGATTTAGCAATCATTGATCGTTTATCGCCGATTACTTTTACGCCATGCACGAATTCAATACCGGCGGCGTTGAGATGATTTTCCAAGTGCTCTATTCCTTTCACCGGGAACGACAAGGCGGCGATTCCGATATTGGGTAATCGCGTTCGATCTGAATTGTCTCGCCCGGTGACGCCATCAAACTCAAGCAACTCGACCGAGCCCTCGTTGGTGCCATCGGGATGCAAAATAAATACTGTGCGTTCGACTTTATCCGCAAGATTATGCGGCAAGCCAAGCACATTTTCGCCAGGCTCTTTGCTCGCGCCCTTGTGCTCTAGATACAGTTGAAAGCCCAAGACCTTTTCATAAAAGGCTCTTGCGGCATCGATGTCTTTTACTATTTGGGTTGAATTAAATGTTCTTGAGAGTTTCTTAAAATGCGGCCAACCCTCTAACTCCGGCTCAATTCGTTCGATAAAGGCAACAGCAAAGCCATCACTGTTTTGCGATATCCACTCTTTGACCACAAACGGCCCAAACGAGAACTGCGTGACCGATGATCGACCTTGCCAATCTTGCGCACGCAAGTCTTTGGCCATACTTTCAAGCTCGCGAGCTCGCATATTAATGTCGAATATACCGCCCGTATCCCAAGACTGAGAATCCGGGCGCATGAGAACTTGCTCGACTCCTGAAATCTCGACGAGTCGAATATAGCCGCGCACAGTGCCCTGATTCGCATACACCCGATAGCGCGCCTGCGCCGAACTTGGCAGTTGCCATGCCAGTAACTGAGAAGCAGAAACATTGCCTTCATCGATTGCTTCCCAGGTTTCAAATTGAGCAAAAAAATCGGTATAGCGTTCGATATCTCGAACACTTACCAACACTTCATTCCAGCCTTCTATCGTATACGATGGCCCGGCTGACTCGTTCGCGTTTGAGGACCCAATAACAAGGAGCCCGAAGGCTGGCACTATGAAACAGCGTAAAAGCACGGCTTTAAAAAATCGTGACATTAAAGACCTCGATACGATCATGTGATGGCTCGCCAATTCACTCAACTTTTTAGCGTAGGAAGGTTGGGCAAAAGGCTTAGGCAAAATGCGCCTTAACTGCCCTCACCACGTACTCCAGCTCGGCTTCTGAGATATACGCAAAACAAGGGAGGTTCAAAACGGCCTTAGAAATAAAATCCGCGTTGCCATGATCAATTTTGCCTTTTAGTAGTGGCCTCGCCCCCGACTGATGGCTCATGGCTCCTGGGTAAATAGTACCAAAGCCGATACTCGCTTCTTTGAGATTGTGTATTAAATCATCGCGTAATTCTGGGGGCATCATGCCAACCGCGCAATAACCGTTTTCTTGAACCCGATCATCCGCAACGACGACTTCAAACGGCAAGTCGGCGAGGTGATCTTTGTAATAATTGACGGCATGAATACGGCTGTCTAGCCGAGCTGGCAAATGCTCCAAAGACAAATTTAAAAACAAAGATTCGTAAGAGCCGATTCGAGAATTCCAGCCGACTAGGCCGTGCGAATAGTGGTCGGTTCGGCCGTGATTGCACAGTACTCGTGCGGTATTGGCTAAGGCCTCATCATTGGTGAAAATCGCGCCCGCATCACCAGATGCGCCCAACACTTTGGCCGGGTAAAAACTGGTGGTCGCTATGAGTGCTGAACCCAACACCGATTCTTGATCATAAAGCGTGCCGAAACACTGGGCGCAGTCTTCGATTAGCAACACGCCGTTGTCTTGTGCATAAGCGCGAATCGCTGCGGTATCAGGGCAAGCCCAGCCATACAAATGAACCAAGACTGCGGCACGTGGCTTGAATTGATCAACCGCTTGCTTAAACGTATCGATATCCCAATGGCAAGTCTGTCGATTCACATCGACAGTAATGGGGTTTGCACCCGCATTAATCACGGCTTCAAAGGTTGCCCAAAATGTCATATCAGGCAATAAGACATCGTCACCGCGAGCAACGCCGACAGCCCGAAGTGCGATTTGGATGGCGTCGGTACCATTGGCACATCCAACAACATAAGCGGCTTGAGACTTGGTCGCTAAAGTCTGTTCCAAAGCCGCCACCTGAGGCCCACCGACAAATTGAGTGTTATCAACTAGCTCCTGCACACCTTCCATAAACCGCTCTTTAAAACCCGGCTCAAAACGGTTTAACGCAATAAAAGGAACACGATCGATGCTCATACAAATCTCGCAACAAAAATTATGGGTCACCTCAAGCT
>CALAKU010000074.1 GCA_937922925.1 uncultured Arenicella sp.
ATTACACCCGCGTCTGAAAGCAGTTTTGATCTTCCTGAAGGGGAAAGTGCCGCAGAATTAATCCGCTTTATTCGAGGTGAAGAGCAACCTAATGCCCGCAACAGAACCATAGATGGCACTAAAAGGCTCCTTGGAGACATCATTCACTCCACACCTGTTCAGGTTGATGCGCCGACTCCTTTTTCGAGTTCTACTACTGAATACAACGAATCGCATGAAGCGTTCAGAGAAGCGTATGCAGATCGACGACGGATGATTTACGTAGGCGCAAACGATGGTATGTTACATGCGATCAATGCAGGGTTTTGGGACGTCGATACAGAGGCCGGCACTGCTGTCGTTAGGCGAAGTCCAAATGGCCAAACCAACCATGAGCTAGGCGATGAAGTATGGGCGTATGTCCCCAGAGCTGCGATGCCTTACCTAAAGTTTCTACGTGACCCCTCTTATTTGGCGGATCGACATATCTCTTTCGTAGACGGATCATTACAAGCTTTTGACGTGCGAATATTTAACAATCGACGAGATAACTGTGTTTTGAATCCCGGAGATAGTGTTCCTGAAGGTTGCAGATACATCAACGGATGGGGAACGATCATTGTCGGCGGCATGAGGCTCGGCGGCGCTGAGTACCGAGCAGACCAAAATGGTGACGGAGATACAAATGATGCAGGAGACGTATTTAGATCTTCTTATTTTGTGTTTGATGTCACAAACCCTGAATTAAGACCAAGAATGATTGGTGAATTTTCACATCCCGACATGGGCTTCTCGATACCACAACCGACGTTAGCCAGAATTGCTGGATCTAGCTCAGACCAACGAAACCACTTTTTGGTATTTGGTTCTGGTCCAAATGATTTACAAACCTCTACAAGAATAGACGGTGAGCAGACCTCGGTGTTTACCTTGCACCTTGAACAAACTAACAGGGGCATTTTTAAGCACGAGGTGTCGGCCTCTGATGCCAATTCCTTTGCCGGAGACCTGACCAGTGTTGACTGGAACCAAGATGATATAGACGATGCAGTTTACTTTGGAACGATTAGCGGAACGCAACAAGCACCATCAGGTAATGTCATTAGGGCTGCCAGACGGTTTAACCCTAACCTTGCATCCGGAGACATTTTTGACTTTGCAGAGCTCATCGACACCAATCGTCCTGTACAACATGAATTGGTGCCACAAACGAACCAGGCTACTGAAAATGTTAAAAATTTGTTTTTCGGAACCGGTCGCACACTGGATATCACAGACTTTCAAATTGAATACACCCCACTTAACCGGCTCTATGGTGTGGTAGAGCAAATCACCAGCAGCCTTGGTGAAACCAATCTGACCTTTGATTCGGGCAACCCTGTAATTCGCGAGAGCGATTTACTTAACGTAAACAATATGGATCTTGGTGCCACAGAACAGGAGGAAGAAATTATTAACGGGCTCACTCGTGACGAAGTTGCCGACCAATTTGAAACAGGCGTCTATAAAGGCTGGTTCTTGGATTTGCCAGAAAACAATTCAAGACTTTCAGCGAGGCCAGCAACAATTGAAGAGGTTGGGTTTTTTACAGATTTTCAACCCGTTCCGGTTGACGACGCCGATTTTGATCAATGTAATATCAACGGCGGAGGATTCTTAACTATTTTAGATGTTAGAACGGGTCTTTTTGTAAGCCAAGACAGACTGCAGGGAACTGGTGAAGATGGCAATAACTCTTTAGACCGTGTTAATGCAAGAGTCTCCTCAAGTCTATTGGCGGCTGGCGAAATATTTGTTGTTGGCACAAATGAAGATGGCTCCACTCGCGGACGGTTTAAAGCACCCGGTGACAATCAAGAAGTCACTGAGTTTGAGTTTGATTTGATCCCTCCCCCACCACAACTAACGACGCCCGGACGCAAGTCTTGGCGGGAAATCCAATTTTAGCCGCTTATCAGGTTGAGTGAAAAATGATCATGAGTAAACTAAATAAACAACGGTCAAACCGTGGTTTTACGCTAATCGAGCTTGTCATTGTAGTGGCAATAATCGGCATTTTAGCCGCTGTTGCTATTCCATCCTATCGAGATAGCGTACTCAAATCTCGGCGCACTGACGGCACATCGTCGCTATTAGAATGCGCCGCAAACCTCGAACGTGAATTCACCGCAAGAGGCAGATATAACCCAGCCGGCGTTACGGTTTGCGACACTCTGTCAGAAGAGGGCTTTTACACTATCGGCGTGGTGGCCACCGCAACAACCTATACCGTTACAGCGACTCCTGGGGCCGCTCAAGCCAGCGATGATCAATGCGCTAGCTTCAGCCTGAATCAGCTAGGCGTACAAAACGCGGTAGACAGCGGCGGCACAGATGCTAGTGGTCTCTGCTGGAGAACATAGACAAAACACAACCACGTTAACTAACAAACCAGACCCAGGAATAAAACAAGCAATCATTCTCTTTAAGATAGAGTTTTGAGAGCATAAAAAAACCCCATCTAATGATGGGGTTTTTTTGTTTTTATGGTGTAGGTATCGTTTTAATTACAACGCATCGACCATTTCAGGAACAGCTTCAAATAAATCAGCAACCAAACCATAGTCGGCGACTTGAAAGATCGGCGCTTCGTCGTCTTTGTTGATCGCAACGATGACTTTACTGTCTTTCATACCAGCCAAATGCTGAATAGCTCCAGAAATGCCGACAGCGACATATAAGTTTGGTGCGACCACCTTGCCGGTTTGGCCAACTTGATAGTCGTTAGGCATGTAGCCCGCATCAACTGCAGCGCGCGAGGCGCCAACGGCGGCACCTAATTTATCAGCAAGGCCTTCGATAATTTTGAAGTTCTCAGCACTCCCAACACCGCGACCACCTGAGACCACGATATCAGCAGAACCTAAATCTGGGCGCTCTGACACAGTGAGTTCCCGGCCAACGACTTGAGTGGAACCATCGGCAGCAGCGCCTTCAACACTCGACACTTCAGCTGATCCGCTCATTTCGGCGGCATCAAAACCGGTGGTACGCACGGTGACAACTTTGGTTGCATCACCGCTTTGAACGGTAGCGATGGCGTTACCCGCGTAAATTGGTCGTTTGAAGGTATCCGCACTTTCAACGCTGATAATGTCAGATATTTGAGACACATCCAAAAGAGCGGCAACACGAGGCATGATATCTTTGCCAGTCGTGGTCGACGCCGCAACAATGTGCGAATAGTCACCAGCCATGCTGACGATCAAGTTCGACACTTCAATAGCGACTGAGTCTTTATAGTGATCGGCGTCTGCATGAATCACTTTTGCGACACCGGCAACCTTGGCAGCTTCGGCGGCAACATCGCCAGCACCACTGCCAGCAACTAGGATATGTACGTCACCGCCCATTTGAGAGGCAGCGGTTACCGCATTCAAGGTTGCGGCATTCAATTCAGCATTATCGTGCTGAGCTAAAACGAGAGAAGTCATATTAGCGCCTCCTAAATTACTTTGGCTTCGTTTTTAAGTTTGTCGATCAAATCAGCAACCGACTCAACCATCACACCTGCGGAACGCGATTCTGGTGGCGCTACATTCGTGATAGTTTGACGTTTTGTTGCGTCAACTCCGGTGTCGGCCAAAGCGATTACGTCTAGCGGCTTCTTTTTGGCTTTCATGATGTTTGGCAAAGTAGGATAACGCGGCTCATTCAAACGCAAGTCGGTGGTTACCACCGCTGGCATAGGCAAAGAGACTGTTTCTAAACCACCATCGATTTCACGAGTTACTTTGGCGCCATCGCCCTCAAGAGACACTTCTGAAGCGAAGGTCGCTTGAGGCCAACCCAATAGAGCAGAAAGCATCTGACCAGTTTGATTGTTGTCGCCGTCAATCGATTGCTTGCCAGTAATCACTAAGCCCGCTTCTTCTTTTTCAACAACGTACTTTAAAATTTTAGCAATGGCGAGTGGCTCTACGTCGTTATCGGTATCGATGCGAATCGCGCGGTCAGCCCCCATGGCCAAACCAGAGCGAATAACCGTATCGATATCAGCCGAACCAACGCTCACCAAAACCACTTCAGAAGCGGTACCGGCTTCTTTAAGGCGAATCGCTTCTTCTAATGCGATTTCGCAGAATGGATTCAAACTCATTTTGACATTATCAGTATCGACACCTGACCCGTCGCTTTTAACGCGAATGCTGACATAAGCGTCGACCACGCGTTTTACAGGAACTAGAACTTTCATTACTTACTCCTAGGTTAAAAGAAAGAATGACGACGTACCGGAAAAACGGTTACCGGGCATTCGTCGCCAGCGTGCGCAGTGTATGAGTTTTCAGGGTCAATCGCAATAAATGTCGACATTTTTTACAATTAATTGTCGTTATCAACACAATTCATGGTTTAGATAGACTAAATGTTGACATTAAAACAATCTAGCATTACCGTCTCAGCATGAATGCTCGGCCCAGCGAAACTTTAAGCAGTGAGTTAACTAGCACCTTGCGTGACGCCATTATTACCGGCGAATTCAAGCAAGGCAGCAAACTCAGTGAAACTCGTTTGGCAAAACAACTGAATGTTAGCCGCGGCCCCTTACGGGAAGCCATTCGGCGACTTGAAGGCATGAATTTAATACAACACGTGCCTCAACAAGGCGTAAGAGTGGTGACCTTAACTAAGGAGCTAATCTTGCAAATTTATGAGGCCCGCGAGGCACTAGAAAGTAAAATTGCCGCCTTAGCCGCCGAGCAAATGAGCTCACAAGAAATTGAAGAACTCCATCGCCTTCTAGACGTGCAAACGAGGCACATGCGTGAGCACGAGGCCGCAGCCATGCCCGCTGAGGGCGATTATGCGTTTCACGAACAGGTAATTCGCGGCGGTAAAAACAAAGTAATTGAGCGCGCTTTATTGTTTGAGATTTATAATTTGATCAAAATGTTTCGCTATCAAAACGAGTTTGCCCATACCAGCACCTCAAACGCCTTGATCGAGCATCGACAAATTACCTACGCCATCGAACAACGCGATGCGGTTTTGGCCGAGGTAACCATGCGCCAACACATAAAGCGAGCACGAGAAAGAATTGAACGTCGCATGCCTGATTAAATCAGCGAGCGCACAAATAACCCGTTAATAATCCGAGTCGGCTACGAAACTCAAGCCTCGACTCAACCAATAGCAAAAAGCTAAGACGAAAAAGGTGAATAAAATGAGTGAAGCCATTCAACGTGAAAGTATGGAATACGATGTTGTCATCGTTGGCGGCGGCCCGTCCGGTATGGCCACAGCAATTAAATTACAACAACTGGCGCAGGAGAAAGGCACGGAGTTGTCAATTTGTTTACTCGAGAAAAGCGCGGAAGTGGGCGCACATATTTTGTCCGGTGCGGTTATTGAGCCGCGCGCGTTAAACGAGCTACTACCCAATTGGGAAGAACTGGGCGCGCCACTCAAAACGCCAGTCAAACGCGACGAAATGCACATGTTTAGCGATAAAGGCAGCTTCAAGTTTCCTGGCTTTATGATTCCGCCTGCGATGCACAACAAAGGCAATTATGTGGTTAGCTTGTCAAACGTTGTTCGATGGTTGGGCGAGCAAGCCGAGGCCATGGGCATCGAAATCTACCCAGGTTTTGCTGGCGCAGAATTAGTTTATAACGAAGACGGTTCTGTAAAAGGTGTCGCCACACCAAACAATGGTGTAGACGTTGAAGGTAATCACAAAGCGAGCTTTGAACCCGGCATGGAATTGCACGCCAAGTACACGGTGTTCGCTGAGGGTTGTCGCGGCCAACTAGGCAAAGAATTACAAGCAAAATTCGACCTCAACAAAGACGCCGATGTTCAGCATTATGGCATCGGTTTTAAAGAGCTTTGGGAAATCGACCCGAGCAAACACGAGCCTGGTTTGGTGGTTCATGGTTCGGGCTGGCCGCTCTCTAAGGGCATGACCGGTGGAAGCTTCCTTTACCACCTAAACGACAATATGGTGACCATGGGTTTAATCATCGACTTGAATTACTCAAACCCAAACATCAGCCCATTTGATGAGTTTCAGCGCATGAAGCATCATCCTGAATTCACCAAATACCTAGACGGTGGCAAACGGCTTGGCTACGGCGCACGCGCATTGGCCAAAGGCGGTTGGAACTCCTTGGGCAAGATGAGCTTTCCCGGAGGCTTAATCGTCGGCTGCGATGCCGGCACCATGAATTCAGCTAAGATCAAGGGCACACACACCGCCATGAAATCTGGCATGGTGGCTGCTGAAGTGTTGTTCGAACATTTGAGTAATGGCGGCGAAGGCGGCCAAACGCTGAGCCAATTCGATGAGGCGTTTCGCAGCTCTTGGGCGGGTAAAGAGCTTAAGAAAACTCGTTCGTTCGCGCCAGCACTGCACAAATTTGGCGCTTGGTTCGGTGGAACTTACAGCTTTATTGATCAAATTTTGGGCGGCATTTTGCCGACCATTCGTGACAATACACCCGATCACGCTCAGCTCAAAAAAGCCTCAGAATGCGACAAACCAAGTTACCCTAAACCAGATGGAAAATTGAGTTTTGATAAACCATCTTCGGTGTTTTTATCAAACACCTATCACGAAGAAGATATTTTTTGCCATCTAACTCTTAAGGATTCCTCGGTTCCTATTGAGATCAATTTAAAAGACTATGATGCGCCTGAGCAACGTTACTGCCCTGCTGGTGTTTATGAAATCGTGGGCGAAGACGAGGGCAAACCGGCCCTGCAAATCAATGGGCAAAATTGCATTCACTGCAAGACCTGCGACATCAAAGACCCCACACAAAACATTGTATGGATAGCGCCAGAAGGCGGTGGTGGCCCAAGCTACTCGAACATGTAGCGTCGTCAATGCAGTCTATCAGTACGCCGCTCTGAGATGTGTTTTAGAGCGGCCGTTTTTTAGATGCCAAATTATTTTTCACTCACGCGCCGGGGTTTCGATCTAGGCACCATTGAACCCAAGGATCAACAAAGCGACTCTTTGGAACGTTGGCAAACCGGAAAACCGATCTTCCTCCCCAAGCTAGTTCGTTCAGAAGTCGATGCGCATCAGCACCAAATCGCTCAAACCGAGGCACTGGTGGAGTCAGTTTGGAACGAAGAGCGATTAGACGAAACTTTAGCTCAGCCACCTTACTCTGAGCGCTTGCTCCAAAGCTTGGATAACCTCAGCTTTGACAATCTGGGCAGCGGCTTCAATGAAGGGGATGATCAAGAAATTGAAACCGTGTTCTTCGATGCAGTCGATGCTAATGAGCAAACCATTGCTGAAGATTTGTGGTTGAAATGCAGTTGGCTTTCATTCTTTGACGAAGATGCATCGCTTCGGTTCAGGTTCTCTTTTGGTGTCGATCTGGAACAAGATGTGGCGCTGGACCCGCTGCGGCAACATCATGCAAGCCAATTGTGCGACCTCGTATTTCCAGAATCGAGCATTATTGGCAACCACGCCAAAATCAAGGCTACGCTGCAAACCTTAATGAACAAACCAGCACCTCAGTTTGTTGAGCGCATTATTTATTTTAACGCGCCGCAAGGCGGTGCTTATTTCCACCACGATTTAGAACGAGGGCATGCGGGCGTGGTTTATGCTCAGCTCAGTGGGGCAACACTGTGGCTGGCTCTACCGCGCCATGAACTCATAAGCGCTATTATTGCGTACAGTCAAACACATAGAGTCACTAAGTCGGTAGCGCAACTTTGTGAATCTCAAGATAAGCTAGCAACGGCGCTAGAAAGCTTTGCACACGACGAACTCATTCATTTGATTAACGAAACCCCGACCTTCATTCATTTCTTGCATGAGCAAGGCCATAGCCGAGTATTAGAGAGCGGCGATGTTATTTTGCTACCCCAAAACGATTGGGAAAACGCATGTTGGCATAGCGTCTTTTGCTTATCCGAGCATGTCGGGCAAGCACTTTCTTTTGCGGTGCGCTAGAGCTCACGTTGCTTACTGACACCACTTAAAACCGCCCGCCTCGTCTAGCAGATGATTAACCAGTAATTTCATTCTCAGCGACGCTTGGCGATTCGGCGGGTACATTAAGTAGATGCCTCGCTCAGGTTCAGTGACGTAGTCAGGCAAACATTGCTGCAATGCCCCGTTTGCCAAATGCGCATGAGCGCTAAAAATTGGCAGTAGCGCAACACCAACGCCTTCTAAACACGCTGCCAACTGCATTTCGGCGGTATTACAGGCGAGACGTTTATTGAGTTTGATACGGCCTTTGTCTTGGCCTGCCCGATAAACCCAAGTCTCTTCTGATTGATGACGATTATAAGTAACGGCCGGCAAGTCACTGACTTGCTCTGGCTTGGTCACCGTTTTGTAGCGACTAAGTAAACTTGGAGCAGCGCACAAAACAATCGGACACGGTGCCAGTTTTCGAGCGATTAAATTAGAGTCTTCGAGCGATGCAACACGCACGACCAAGTCATAGGCTTCGCCTATTACATCAACCCATCGATCACTAAAATCCACATCTAATTCAACTTGTGGGTAGGTGTGGGCAAAACGCGCTAACGGCGCCGTTAAATATTCACGACCAAAGGACATCGGCGCATTAATTTTTACGCGACCAGACGGCGTCGACTTTAGTTCCATCACAGCCTGCTCGGTTTCATTAAGGTCGTCCAAGGCTTTGCGCGCGCCCTCGTAATAAACACCGCCCTCCTCTGTGAGCACCATTCGACGAGTTGTTCGATTTAAAAGCCTTACACCAAGCTCACTTTCTAACGCTTGGACATGTTTACTCACCGCCGGTGCGGATAAGTCCAATTCGCGTGCGGCGGCGGCAAAACCACCTTGTTTGACTACCTCAACAAACACCGCAATTCGCGACAGATTCATAACTAAAAAGAAATAATGATTTAACTAGAAGGCATATTATCATTTTTAAATTAATTATTATGATAAACAACATCAACTCAAGCCTTCGACTAAACGACCGAGCGGCTAAAACCAGTTAATAAAAATCACTAGGAGAACATTATGTCTAACTCTTTCAGCACTACCCTCTTGCGCCTCAGTTTAGGCGTTATTCTATTGGCTCATGGCCTACTTAAGATTTTGGTATTCACACTGGCTGGCACCGTTGGCTATTTCGAGAGTCTTGGCTTACCGGGGTTTAGCGCCTACTTAGTTACCTTTGGCGAAATCGCTCTAGGGCTATCATTGATTATTGGGCTTTACACGCGCCTTAGCGCACTCTTAAGCCTGCCTATTTTACTCGGTGCTGCATGGGCCCATCTTGGCAATGGCTGGGTATTCAGTAATCAAGGTGGCGGCTGGGAATTTCCAGTGTTGTTGGTCGTATTAGCAATCGTTGTTGCCGCGCAAGGCGCAGGGCGTTATGCCATTGGCTCTATTGCACTCTTGGACAAAGTCATCCCCGCATCTTTACAAAGCTAATTGTCAAAAACAGGCCTTAGACTACGGAGAACCATCATGATCGAAATCAGAAAATACAATGAGCTAGGTCACGCCGAGTTTGGCTGGCTTGATGCTCGACATCACTTCAGCTTTGGAAGCTATTATGATCCCCAGCGCATGGGCTTTGGAAACCTGCGTGTAATCAACGACGATACGATCGCCGCAGGCAGGGGCTTTGAACTACATCCGCATAAAGACATGGAAATCATTACCTATGTTCGAGAGGGGGCGATTACCCACAAAGACAACCAAGGCAATGAAGGAAGAACTGAGGCTGGCAATGTGCAAGTCATGAGCGCTGGAACCGGCATTTATCACAGTGAGCATAACCTTGAGTCTCAAACAACGAGGCTGTATCAAATTTGGATCGAGCCAAATCGCTTGAAAGTGGAGCCTCGATGGGACATGACTCAAATGCCTCTTTCAAACAACGGAGGCTTTGAACTCTTGGTTGATGGCTCTGGTGACGCGCCTTTATTTATCCACGCCGATGCAGAAATCTATGTCGCCAATGCAAGCGCAGGCAGCAAACTAGAACACGCACTTAAACGCAACGCTTACGCGTTAATTTCACAAGGCCGCGTCGAGATAGACGGCACCGAGCTTTCACAAGGCGACGCTGCGCAAACCAGTGGGCAAGCATCACTTGAAATTAACGCGTTGGAACAGAGTGAAATCCTGCTAATCGAAGTTGATTAAGCTAATAAGGCTTCAAACCATTAGGAGCCTGGCCCGGTCATTCGAAATCCGCTCATTCGAGACCTGGTCATTCGAAGCCTGATCACATTAGACCCGGCCAAACGGCCGGTTCAACCTAGCGACCGTAATGTGCTAAAGTCGCTAAAAAGTGTGGGTTAATCAATGGTTGCTAGGGGTTCAATGACAGGCAAACTGGGCCAAGGAATAGTTGCCTCGATAAATTATTGGCTAAACCTGTTTACCTTCGCTCAAACTGCGATTGTAGATTGGTGGCATATTAGCGGCTATGCAAACTATGCAGTCCGGCGAGCAATAATCACTCAAATCATTTTTACCGGCGTCAATGCATTGCCTCTGATCATATTACTTGCGGCACTAACCGCCGGAGGTCTTACTGTTCAGATCATGACTTTAAGCAGTGAACTGAGCCGCGAGCTCAATATTCCAGCCTTGATTAGTCACCTAATGGTGTTTGAAATTGCACCATTGATGACCGCCATGATTCTTATTTCTCGATCTGGTTCGGCCATTGTGGTCGACATCGGCAATATGAAATTACGAGGTGAAATTGAAGGGCTAATTCATTTGGGAGTCGATATCGACGACTATATTGTTGCGCCGCGCTTGATTGCTGGGATGATTTGCCAACTTATGCTAGCAATCTACTTTGCTTTGATCGCGCTCTACGGCGGCGCGATCTTTGCTGGATTGTTCGTCGACAACGCCCATTTATCCAACTTAAATAGTTTCTTCCATGCGCTGCCGCTAAGCACTCTAGGCTTGTTCGTGCTTAAAAATCTGTGCTTTGGTTGGCTGATCTGCGCGACGGCCTGTTATCACGCGTTGCAAATTGAAGACCAAGTGACTCAACTACCTCAACAAACACAGTCAGTCATAGTTCGGGCAACCACGCACGTCTTTCTTTTGAACGGGCTTTTTATGGTAGTCGTCTAATAATGAATCAGAGCGTCGCCGTAATCCAACAAACTTCAAATGAGGCCATCATCAAAGCCGATTCGATTTATTTTAGTGAGCGCTACACTCAAGCTTTGTCGCTGGCAAATCACGCGGGCGAGTTAAGCCTAATTGTTGGCCCTACTGGCCGAGGCAAAACAGCACTGATGCAGACGCTTGCAGGCTTGCGCGCGCCCTCCTCTGGAAGTGCGATTTTACTAGATCAAAACGTCTATCAGTTGCCTGCAAAAACTTGGCAAAAATATCGGCAACATATTGGCTATGTGATGCCGAGTCGCAGTCTTGTATCGCACTTGACCGTGTTGCAAAACGTGAGCTTGCCGCTGATTTACCATCGGTTGTGTGAGCCAAGCAAAGCCGATCAATTTGCTGCG
Organism: uncultured Arenicella sp.; assembly: GCA_937922925.1. Classification (GTDB taxonomy): domain Bacteria; phylum Pseudomonadota; class Gammaproteobacteria; order Arenicellales; family Arenicellaceae; genus Arenicella. Next base: position 11,482 of record CALAKU010000074.1, read on the forward strand.
CAATTGCTAAGCGATCTTGGACTTAGTGAAAAACTCGATCACTTACCCGGCCAACTGGATGAACCACAGCGCCGACTGACCACCTTGGCCAGACCGCTGGTTATGAACCCGGTAGCTCTATTTATTGACCAGGCATTTGCGCATTTCGACGCCGCGACACGCAATAGCTTTATCGATCTATATCTACGTTTAATTGCTGAACGGAACCTGTCGATGATCTTGGCGAGCAAGGATTTACGAACCTGTGCCAGACTGGCCGCCGCACGCGACACAAACACCCAAACGCTGTTTATGGGCGAAGACCAGCTATTTCTTTTTTCAGATTTTAAAGAGCTGATGCAAAGCGATCACCCGCAAGTGCTGTCCTTTAAAATGAACCACGATATTCAATAATGCAAACGCATAACGAAAACCACGCCATCCATCGAGTGAGCTATCGCCATCGCGAACGCATTGTTGGCGTGTTTGTGCTGATTGCCGGAGCCCTGTTTTTATTGCAATTAGTGTTGTCGGATCAACTTAGCAATGTGTTTGCCCAAACACACCGGTTTAGCACTGAGTTACAGAACCCAATAGGCATCAATCAGGATACTCGAGTGAGAGTATCTGGCTTGGATGTTGGCTGGGTTGACGAAGTAACACTAACAGCCGAAAACACATTTGTTATTGAGCTAAAAATCTACGAGAAATTTCGTAATCTAATCCGCACAGACTCACGAGCATCGATTAGTAAATTGGCGGTCGTTGGCGATTCGATTATTAATATTACGCCGGGATCAACACGCTTTGAAGTGCTCGCGCAAAACAGCCGAATACCTTCGGAAGAAAGCATGAGCATGGATGATTTGGTCACGCGCTTACAACCTGTTCTTGAACAAACAGAGAGCAGCGTTATCAAATTGGCGTCGATTTTGGCCGCTATCCCTGAAGAGTCTGTCCCAAACATGCTCAGCGATGTTCAAGCAAGCTTGGCGAACCTACGCAATACGTCAGAGAACATCGCCAATGGCGAAGGTAGCTTGGGCGCTCTGCTCATGAGCAACGAAACAAATCAGCGAGTGCAAGCCAACCTCAAAGCCTCGCAAAACTTATTTGGTGAGGGCCAAAAAGCCCTTGCTCAAGTGAATCAAAATCTTGCCACACTGCCGGAACTAATTACCAAGCTCGATTTATTAATTAGCCAACTCAGTGAGGCGAGTGACGACATTCCTAGTTTAATAGAAGACACCAACCGCCTAGTTAATGACAGCAACAATGTGGTTGATGACATCAGTGAAACTTGGCCAATCTCCACCATCGTTGACCCAGACCCAGATCATGAAGCAACTCACCCCATACTGCCCGCGAATTAAATGGGCCCTGCTTTTCTTATTGGCGATTGGCGTTAGTGCGTGTACAGCCAAACCAAGCTCGGTTAAGAGCACACCTTATTTAACTGAACTCAAGGAGCTTGAACTAGAAGCTTTGCTCTCTTACCAGCTCGGCAACTTTAGGGCAGCTGAGCGGCTCCACCAACGGGTATATCAACTCTACTCCGATATAGATCATCAACAAGGCATGGCACGGCAATTGATTGCCGCCGCGCAAGTAGCTTTAGTGTTGAACGACCTCAAAGTAAGCGAACGGCTTCTTAGCGATTTAACCATCCTTGTGAACTCCACTTCTTTTCAACAAACCACCGGCAACATAGCAACCAGTGCTAACGCCGAGCTCGCCAATCATTTATCGTTACTCGAGGCAAACCTTGCAATTCAACAATCTGAATGGCAAAGCGCACAAAGCTACCTCGATAATATCGACACCACTAATAGCGAAATCAAACAAGCACAAGGCGTTAATCGCGCCATCATTGCTTATCAATCAGAAAACGACACGAGCGACGCGCTGGCACTCACCAGTAAGCTAAAAAGCCCACTCCATCGAGCCCGATTACTTCGCCTGCAAGCGCAAATTACGGCCGACCAAGGCGACTTCGAACAGGCCAACGAAAATTTAGAAAGCGCTAGAATTCTCTACCGAGAAAACAGCTTCGCACCGGGTATCGCGGCAGTATTAACGCAACAGGCCGAGATTCAAGAAAGTTTGGGAGATGGCATTAAAGCCGAGCGCTTAAAGTTACGAGCGGCCAAGCTAAAACGTCGTTTAGGCATACAACCCTAGTTAGACTTTATATCAGGGCCGGCCTGAATTTCGCGGTGATCTAGGTTTTGTAGACTAAACCGTTTTATTGCTTCTGGCTCAAAATCGCTTTTACTTGAAAATTCATTTTCAAATGCCGAATGCCGAGCGTCATCGGCTCCTCAACTTAATTAAATGCGAGCAAAACGCCAAGCCTTTCAAATTAGGTGAGCTTTTTTATCAATGGCCCAATGGTCAACCCCTGAATCACGATAGAGAAAACCACGATAACATAAGTTATAAACAAGATGAGATCGCGCGAATCACCCTCGGGCAAACTGAGCGCCAGCGCGACTGAAATACCGCCTCGCAATCCTCCCCAAACCAATATCTTTACCAAATGCGGTTGCATTGGTCGCATCAAACCGATAACCCGAGTTGGTAAACCAACACTAACAAA
>CALAKU010000075.1 GCA_937922925.1 uncultured Arenicella sp.
ACCGCCCACTTGTTTGCCTAAGACAATACCATCGCCTAGTGGCGCGCCTTCAAGCAATATTTGGCCAGCAGAATCGGCATCAAATGCGCTATGAGCTTTAGCGAGCTGTACTTGATGCTCTGTTAGATCAACGTTGTTGTATAGTGCCCGACTATAAACCTTGTCTGAGGTCGCGTTCATTTTGACGTCGTTGATTGCGAGCTTTCCATTACCCGGAATTCGGCTTGGCCCAAGCTGGTGTAAGCCCTTGGCTTTGAGTACGGCGGTTGAGGCTGTGCTGCTCACCGCACCAATGGGTTTAGGTTTGCCAGCAACCGGTGGGCCGGGAACCACGCCGATTCGATTTGGTTTTGCTTGTGGTGCTACTGGTAACTTACCGAACCTACCGGGCTTTATCGGAGGTGCCGCTGCAGTTGTTGTCGCTGTGTCAAGCGGTGTTGTTTTAGCAACTGGGGTTAGCGTTGTCGCAGTATTGTTATTAGGGTTTGTTGTGGGCGCAGGAAATTGCTCGTAAATTACGTTTTGTTTGGTTGTAGCCTGCGTCGCTTTACCCTCGACTGGCGCTGACGGCAGTGGTCGATTTGACCCAGAGTTGTCTAAGGGGGTGGTTTTTGCAACCGGAGTGAGTTCGGCTTTTGGTTTAACTGGTGGAGTGGGTAAGGCTCTTTTGGGCTTATTGGTTGTGACGGTGGTCGTCGCGGTTGAGGCGTCAACCGCCGTAGGTTTGGGGCCAATAGGCCTAGTCGGCTTTGGTGGAATTGCTTGGCCCGGTTGCGTATTCGTTATGAATGGCTTTCCTACTGGGCGTGTTGGCTTTGGCGGCACCACTTGAGGTGCTGGTGTAGCATTATTAGGTTTGGCGACTTTCGGTGGGGCGCTCGGCAGCGCTGGCGCACCGTCAAGTTGTTTGCCTGCTTGCTCGGCAGCTTCGCCGGCAATGTCGTCTATTTGCTTAATCAGAGAACTACCAGCATTCGCTTGCATGGTGAATGCGGCGAGCGTTAGCACCAAAAATAGCTTCGATAATTGGTCACGTAAATGGCTTAGGCTTTTTGTTTTCATATTGTTTACTCGTTGCTCTAATTTTGACTGCTTTACTGCTGAACGATTGTTTCGAGAGAAAAGTAGTTTTGCACCTAATTTTTCTCTGGGTATTGCCACTGTTGGTCTGAATTGTTATTGACTTGGTATTCTGCTACCCAGTTACTTTCATTTGCTAAACGCCATAAAGCGCCAACTGGGCTCTCTTGAGCGACTTCATAACGAGGGGGCAGTGTTAGTACTTGCTCAACCTCGCCATCAATATCGATATATAAACCCAAAGAGTCGTCTGAATAATTTTGCACGTAAAAGACGACTACCGGCGCTTCGGCCAAGGTAAGCAGCGCAGAGTTCTCTTGCGCAGCGGTTGCTGTACCAGTCGGTAGCAATTCAGTTTGCGGAGGCTCGGCTTGTAAAGGCTGGTTTATTGATACGGTATCTGTATTGTTGATGATTGAAATTGTATCTTTTTGTCGACCGAATGCGATTTGGTTCGCGAGGTTAGACGCGGCCCTTGCGTCTTGGCCCAAGGGTTCGATGCGCCAAGCTGTCGTTTGCGCACTTTGCGTTGGCGATACGGTTTGTACTGTGTTTGCGTTTGCATTCAGAACCATTGGCCGCCAGCGATTACGGATGATAACTGTCTGGCCATTGTCTGATGCTGACTGACTAACATTGTTGGGGCCGCGATTGGAGTTAGCGTTAACAGTGCCGGCGCCAGTGCTCTCTAAAACCCACATTGCCGACCACCATCCAGGTTCTGTTGCGCCAATCTCGGCCGGGCCTTGCTCAACATGGAGATATTGTTGCTCAGCGTTGCTGGGCCTAAATCGAACATAGCGCACTTGGTCTTCGAGTGTCGCAAACTGAATCTCCCAGATAGAATCTGCGGTGAGTTGGCTTGACTCTACCAAACGCCCATTTTCGTATGATAGATACAGGCCGGTTTGTTCGCTCTTAACGAAGAATAAGCCCAATGGCTCGCCAAAATTTTGCGCTACGGCCGCGCTGCTGATCAACCCTAGTAAGCAAATAGTGAGACTGAGTTTTATAATTCTTGTTTTCATCTTATTTGTGCCCTAAAAATTATTACTCAACGTCTTTACACGACGGCAAATTGTACGCAACCACTAGTGAGGCGATGCCCGTCGGGTCCAGCGCGTCGTAAGGGAAGTCGTCGGCTTCGGCGCCTTCGTAGAGTTGGTTGATGATGGTATCAATCTGTTCATCGCTCACATCCTCGGCCAGCTTTTGTCTTACGCGTTCTTCTATGCGCTTACGCTCATTGACGGAGCCAGCGATGGCCGTGCCAGCCCAGACGCCTGTCGACAATACTGCGCCAATCGCGAGATCGGTTGCTAGGTCTTTGCCTGCTTTTTTGCCCGCTTCTTTGACGGCTTGAAAGGTTCCTGACTTAATCAAGGCTTTAATCTTCGCTTTCATGGCCGCTTTAGCCGCTTGTTTCGCCCCGACTTTCGCCGCTGTTTTTGCGGCCGTGGTGGCGGCCGCTTTTGCGACATTTCCGGCCGCGACCGCACCAGTTGCCGTACCCAGAGACGCACCAATAATGGCGACATTGCCAGCCAGCATCAATGGCTCGAGAACTTGCGAGCCTATCGTCATACCACAAGCTAAATCGCTCACAGCGCAGCTCGCTCCGCAATTGACATAGCCTTCTGGGCAGTCTTCCCAACAGACTGGGCCGACGCCTGTGTGCTTGGCCTCGCAGGCGGCGTAGCAAAGCCCTGCGTCGTCATCTGGGCGAGCGGGGTCACTGCACAGAACCGGTATTTCGCCAACGCCTCGATCATAAGTGTGCTTTTGGCAGGAGATACCAATATCAGTAGTGCCGGCTGGGCATTTGGGTGTGCATAAATTGGTAATTAGAGGGGCGGTTTTGTAACCGCTCGGGCAATTGGTGTAGACCATGGTGTTGCTATTGTATATACCGCAACCACTTGCTTTGCCCTCAGCGCTTTTTTTACAACGAGCGAGCGCATCATTCATATTCAAACTGTCACCAAACTTCCACGGAAATGCTGAGCGTTCGATGGGTTTCGGTTTGTAGCAATACAAGCCATCGTCTCGATAGCCAGCTGGGCAGCCCGGAATACACATGGTGGCAAAACCTGTGTAATCTTCTTTGCAGGGGCGGTAACACAGGCCATCAACAAATTCTGTGTGCTCTTTGCCTCTGCAATTCTCCGCGCCGCCAACGCTGGAAGGAATTGTGCCAATCCCTCGACCGTAAGAGCCTTTCCAGCAGGCTTGGGGTTTGTCCACCACATTGGCTTTGTCCTCAATCATTTTTTTGATGACTTCGTTAGCAATGGTTTCAACCTCAGCATCGCTGATGGTGCCATCTGCATTGCGGTCGCCAACTTTAGGCGGGATATCTAACGCCAGTGGGTTTGATTGATTAATCAAATAAGCTTCTCCGAGCCACGATTCCACCGCTGCCGTTTTAAACCAGAGCTGGCGGCCTTGTTTTTGGTAGACAACTTGATTTGCATTGGCTTCAATTTGTGCGACAAACTCAGGTTGTTCTTGAGAGTCGACCTCAGAGGCGTAAACTAATATGGGCTCGTTTAAGGTGTTGCTTAAACTAAGCGAGTTGTAGCCTGGAGCGATATAAGGAACAGTCACTGCGGAACTTGACGCAGTCATTGGGTAGCTCATGCCAATCCAGTTCTGCGCCGAGTCTTGAAACCACAATTCTCGGCCCAGTTCACTGTAGGTGCGAAGAGATGCACCAGCATCGGCCGACCCAATGGGGATCGGTTGATCTTGTTCTGTTCCCGCCCACGAAAATACCGAGACGGTTCCTGTGTGGTTGTTGTTGATTTGAATAAGTTGAAAACCGGGCTGAATATAAGGCACATTCACGGCCGCTTGAAGATGCTCAGGCACCACATAATTCATCGCAATCCAATCTTGTCGGTTTGCTCCTTGAAACCACAGTTCATGAGTCTGCGCGACATACGCTAACGTTGATTGATCGGGTTCAATCTGCGCCACGGCTTCCAGCTCTGCATTTATATCGCTGGCTCGACTAAACACATTGACGACTTCTGGCATTGTGTTTTTGATCGCAACTTGCGCAAACCCGGGTTCTAAGTGCGGTATGACTACCGTCGGCCGATCACCGGCGGGCACGGCATAACTCATACCAACCCATTGTTGCGATTGGTTGTTAAAGAAACCAAGGCTCGCGCGATCGGGAACATCGAAGGTTTCAGTTTGACCGGGCGCAATTTCAATGAGCCCTTGCGGTGCTTCATTCGGGTCGGCGCTCAACTGCGCGACTAAAATCGGTTGACCTAATTGATTTACAACGGTTTGTTCAAGCCCGGTCGAATTGCTTGGCAACAAAGCTGTGGTTGAGCTTGAATTTGGCGCGCGACTCACAAGGCCAATCGCGCGAATCCATTCCGTCGTTCGACCAGCAAATCCGGCAAATTCATTCCCCGTTGGTACAGAGAAATCATAACTTGTTGGGCCTAGGTCCCAACCGGCTTGTTTTAACTGACGTTTATTGGTGTGAATGACCAGCGTTTTAACGTATTCGGCTTCATTGACTGTGCCGCTCACACGGGTAATGTATTCGTCTGGAGCCAACTTGTAGACAGTGACTTCACCGCCTGCATCATCTCCAATCACTGGGCCCAATACCTCTCGGCCACCAAGCTTGGTCGTAAACTGAAATGCATTAATATAGTAGCCCCAACGAACTCGAACCTCGCTGATTTGGCTACCCTCGGGCGTGGTGTAGAAAAAATCGTTCCCTAAAGAGCTACCAGCAATGTCGCTGGTTTGGTTCGCGTAAGCTAAGGAATGACTCATCAGCAATAACAGCAGACCAAATAACGAGCCAAGGTTCTTGATCTTGCTGGTGAGAAGGTCACTGGCGATTTTTATCATATTGTCTACCCGATTTTATAATTATAATTTTTGCAGCCCCACTGCTGGCGACACGTTGCGCAAACGGTGTTGGCTTGTTGTCGGCTGATAGTGTTTACCTCGCGACTTTAATTGTCAATACGACAAATGGAGGGGGTAGTGTGGTTCGGCGTGCTGAGTTTATCTGGGATGTTTCTAGAACACTAAATTTTTAACTCTTTAAGCTTCTTTACTGCGACCGTAAAACCATTTATCTTCTCAAAGACCGAATAACAAGCCGTTGCTTTGACTGTTAGCACAGTGCTCTTGTAGCAAAGCGATCTTGACCAAAATAAAATAACAATGAAAACAATCTCCTTTTTAAGCCTTACTTGCCTTTTGCTCTCGTTCAATTTTGATGCGAATGCAAACGGTTTCAGAGAAATCACCTTTAAAAATAGAGGGGCTTACAATGCCAGCCTAGAAGTCACGTTTACTTATCTGGATCGCAATGCCAGAACGCCGGGGATGAAAACGGAAACCTTAAAAACGCGCGAAATCATCGCTGGTAAAGAAGAGGTCATATACCTTGCCAGCTATGAATCAATGTCCGACATTACGGTTAAAGTAAACGGTGTGCTAACCGTTGGAACCGTGAAGTGGGACAGCACCGGTAAAGAAACCATCACGCTTGACCGCCGATTTGATCAACGAGCCTGTTTTGAATCTAAGGGCACGATCTTTGGCCCACATGCTGACTTCTGCGGCGGCGGGGCACCTCTGAATAGAAAAGAAGAAACGACGGTGCAAGGTGAAACTGCCTGTTTCGATAAAGTTCAAGGAAAAGTTGCTTGGTCTACCAACGGAGACAGCACTTGGAACGCCGCGAACATCCAGAGTTTATGCCAAGGCGTAACATTGACGAACATCGATAAGCGCATCAATTGTTTTCGCTCGCAAATGCCGAGCCAAGGTTGGGAGCGAGCGATTAATTTTTGTAGCACTAATAGGTAGTTGATGAGACAGAACCAGAGGGTTCTTTGTGGATAGCGCTTAGCGTAGCCTTCTGGGGTAGCTAGTCTTTTAGAGAGGTGGAGTTCACTCGGCGCATCCCTGCGCCTCGCCGAGCACCATGGAGGGTGTGAATGTCAAAAATGTTGGAACAGTTTTTTGACCTTTGGGGTCGCCTTTGGCGATGCAAAAATGCTCCAGGCATTTTTGTACTCTACGCTTCCATGCGCTTCGCCCTTCGGGCTGCCTTTCGGCAGTTCAAAAGTGCTCCTTGCACTTTTGTGAACCCGAGTGGGTTAAATCGCCAACTCGCTCCGCCATAAAAAAACCCCAGCCGACTTTGTCAACTGGGGTTTGTTTATGGCGGAGAGGGTGGGATTTGAACCCACGAAGGGCTATTAACCCTTGCCGGTTTTCAAGACCGGTGCATTCAGCCGCTCTGCCACCTCTCCTAAAACTGTATTCTTATCTAGACGAGCGAGCGATCTCTGTCTTTTAAGAGCGCGCAATGTTAACTGACGGTCGTGGGGCTGACAATAAGTAAAGATGGTTTTTTTTAAAAATTCGGTAACTAAATACCATTAAATTTTACTGATCAAGGCGGTTGTAATGGTCAGGTACTTTGATTAGAATACGCCTCCACTTGATGCGGGGTGGAGCAGCCTGGTAGCTCGTCGGGCTCATAACCCGAAGGTCGTAGGTTCAAATCCTGCCCCCGCTACCAAGTGACTGGTTGTTTGGAATTTTGTGTTCGCTGCTCGATGCAAAGTTTAGCCAGTACAGCGGTGTTGTTTGTTTTTCGGTTATCGTAATCAAACCACTGTGACCCAATTTGCGATGGCGATTTTAGATTGCCATGCTCACTGAAGGCCCCGCTGATGCGGGGTTTTGTTTTTGTGCCTTTAATGTTGAGATTCATTGTGAATAATTAGTCTTTGCAGAGTGTTGGAATCCACTTAAGCGTTTTGCATAACGCTTCATGATTTCATTGGGCACGCTCGATTCCTTATATGGCAATCGAGAAGAGGTGAGCTAGGCTCGCCTTTTTTTGTGGTTTTTTGACTGAGATTGATGGTTTATGGCCTTAACGGTGCCAAAAATTGAATCCTTGTTGTTGCCGGGTGCGCAAGCGCTTGGCTATGAAATCGTGGCGGTTGAAATGGCCGGCGGTGATTCCTCAATAGTGCGGATTTATATTGATCAGCCGAATGGCGTAACAGTAGACGATTGCGCGAAGGCCAGCCGTCAATTCAGCGCTATTATGGATGTCGAAGACCCAATTTCGTCGCGCTACACGCTGGAAGTGTCGTCTCCTGGAATGGACAGGCCGTTGGCCAAGCCGGCGCATTTTCAAGACGTGATTGGGCAAGATGTAAAAATTAAAATGGCGGTGTTGGTCAATGGCCGACGGCGCTTTAGTGGCGAGTTGATCGCCGCGAATGATGAATTTGCTGTGGTCGAAGTTGACGGCGAGCAAAGTGAACTTTTTTATAACGATATGGATCGAGCACGTCTTGTGCCGGTTTATGATTTTGATTGATTGTATTAGCAGATCTTTTGAGGCGTAAGTAATGGCAAGCGAAATTTTGATGATGGCCGAAGTGCTGTCTACTGAAAAAGCAGTAGAGAAAGACATCATATTTGAAGCGATCGAAGCAGCGCTGGCGACGGCAACGCGCAAGCGTCACCGTGAAGACATTGAAGTACATTGCGTGATTGACCGAAACGACGGTTCTTACATCCCGTATCGCGTATGGGAAGTGATCGAAGATGACGCTGAGCTTGAATTTCCAAGCAAGCAAATGTGCATTAGCGCCGCTAAAGAGCACGACGAAGCACTCGAAATTGGCGAGTTTGTCAGAGAAGAGTTAGAAGCCGTGCCATTTGGCCGTATTGCGGCTCAGGCTGCAAAGCAAGTAATCATGCAGAAGGTTCGCGAAGCAGAACGTAACAAGGTTCGCGAAGAATACGAGCCGCGTATTGGCCAGATGATCTCGGGCGTGGTCAAGCGTCAAGAGCGTGGTGACACCATTATTGATATTGGCGGCACAGAAGCGGTGTTACCGCGGCGCGCCACCATTCAGCGAGAAGCCTTACGACCAGGTGACCGAATTCGCGCGATTCTCTCTGAAGTAAAACAAAACAATCGTGGGCCGCAGTTGGTGTTAAACCGAATCGATCCTAATTTGGTTTTGTCGCTGTTCCGTACTGAAGTGCCTGAGGCCAGCGAAAATATTATTGAGATCATCGCCGCGGCTCGTGACCCTGGCTTGCGCGCTAAAATTGCGGTTAAGTCGAATGATCCGAAAGTCGACCCAGTGGGCGCTTGTGTTGGTATTCGTGGTTCACGCGTGCAAAGCGTCTCGAATGAGATTAACGGCGAGCGCGTCGACATTATCAAATGGTCTGAAGACCCCGCACAGTTTGTGATTAATGCACTGGCGCCGGCGGAAGTCGAGTCAATCATGGTTGATGAAGACAAAGGCTCTATGGATGTGATTGTTGATGAAACTCAATTGTCTTTGTCGATTGGCCGAGGTGGTCAAAACGTTCGCCTCGCAGGTGAACTGACCGGTTGGGAAATCAACATCATGACCTACGAGCAGGCGAATCAGAAGCTTGAAGAAGAATCGTCTGATGTGCGCGAAATGTTCATGAAGAAGTTAGATATTGACGCAGACGTATCTACTATTTTGATTCAAGAAGGTTTTACCAGCCTCGATGAAATTGCCTATGTGCCACGCGATGAAATGATGGAAATCGAAGAATTCGATGAAGATCTAATCGACGAGCTTAGAAAGCGTGCTGACGATGCGTTAGTGACCATGGCGATCCAAAAAGAAGAATTGTTAAAGAACGCCGACCCGGCGGATGATCTTCTTGGCATGGATACCATGGATGAAACCACGGCCAAATTTTTGGCAATCAATGAAATCAAAACCATGGAAGACTTGGCTGAAGCGGCAACCGACGAGTTGTTGGAAATTGAAGGCCTTTCGATCAGCGAAGAGCGTGCGCAAGAACTTATTATGATTGCGCGCAGACCTTGGTTTGAAGAAATGGGTATTGACCCAGACGAAGAAGAGGCTGAGCAAACGGGTGAGTAATCTCGGATTACACATCGCGATTTAACCACACACCCAAAAGCGAAAGAGACACATTATGTCAACGATCACTATTAAAGCATTTGCCGAACAGATTGGGATTGAACCAGAGCGTCTGGTCAAGCAGCTCAATGACGCAGGCGTGGCCGGTAAAACCGTCGACGATTCGCTGCGCGACGAAGAAAAGCGCCAATTGTTGGAGTTTTTGCGTGGCGGAAAGCCTGCGCCGGCAGCTCCGTCAAGCCGAGGCAAGATAACGCTCAAAAAGAAAACCACATCTGAAATTCAACAGACTTCGAAAACGGGTATTGCTCGCACGGTACAGGTGCAAACCAAGAAGCGCCGTACCTTTGTGAAGCGTGAAGTACTAGAGCAACAAGAGGCCGAGCGCCAAGAAGCCGAGAAAGAGCGTCTAGAGCAAGAAGCTGCTCAGCGAGCAGAGCAAGAGCGCTTGGATCAAGAAGCTGCTCAGCAGGCTGAAGAAGAACAGCGTTTGCAAGAAGAAGCCCAAGAAGCCGCGCGCCTTGAAGCCGAAGCGCAAGCCGCGCAAGAAGCAGAGCAAGCGCAAGCGGTCGAAGCCAGCGACGAGGTATCGGAGGCTGAAGAAGTAAGCGATGAACCGCCAGCGGCCGAGCAAGAAGCGGTCAGCTCAGAACCCGAAGCAGTGAGCAGTGACGAATCTACGGGCGATACCAAGCAAGAAGACGCTGGCCAAGAAAGTGCTGAGCCGGCAACTGAATCGGCTCCTGCTGAGCCAGCCCGGCGGCGCCGCGAAGTCGCGATGCCGTCGATTATTCGCAAAGCCGGCGAGCGTAAACGTGTATCGCCAATCGTGCGTCAAGCAGAGCCCAAGCCAGCGACGCCAGCCCCGGCAGCCGACAATAAAGCCGGTCGTGGCAAGAATAAAAAGAAACCGTTTGCGGGTCGTGCCGAGCTGCATGTATCCAGTGGGCGTAGAAAGCGTAAAGAGAAACGCCGCCCAAGCAATATTAAATCCAGTGTATCTGACCAACACGCGTTTGAGCGCCCAGTTGCGCCAGTGGTTAAAGACGTGCAGATTGGTGAAACTATTAGCGTGACCGATCTTGCCGGGCAAATGTCGATCAAGGCCGCAGAAGTGGTTAAAGAGTTATTCAAGATGGGCACTATGGTGACGATTAACCATACACTTGATCAAGACACCGCGATGTTGGTGGTTGAAGAACTCGGCCATAATGCGGTGGCTGCGAAAGCCGATGATCCAGAGGCCTTTATTCAGCAAACGCAAGAAGTTGAAGAAGATCAGTCTTCGTGGGAACCACGTTGCCCAGTGGTTACGGTAATGGGCCACGTTGATCATGGTAAAACGTCATTACTTGATCATATTCGAAAAACCAAAGTAACCGATGGCGAAGCCGGTGGTATTACTCAACACATTGGGGCATACCAAGTTGAAACCGCGGCTGGGCCAGTAACGTTCTTGGATACGCCGGGTCACGAGGCGTTTAGTGCAATGCGCGCGCGCGGTGCCCAGGCAACCGATTTAATCATCTTAGTGGTGGCGGCCGACGATGGGGTCAAGCCGCAAACTATTGAAGCGATTAAGCACGCTAAAGCGGCATCGGTACCCATTGTGGTTGCCATCAATAAGATGGATAAAGAAGCCGCTGACCCAGATCGAGTGAAGCAAGAATTAGCAACCGAAGAAGTCATCCCAGAAGATTGGGGTGGTGATGTCATTATGATTCCTGTCTCGGCTCATACTGGCCTAGGGGTTGCAGAGTTACTTGAATCGGTTGCGATTCAGTCTGAACTATTAGAGCTCAAGGCTCGCCCGAATGGCAAAGCCTCTGGTCGTGTGGTTGAAGCGCGCCTTGATAAAGGCCGTGGAGCGGTCTGCACGATCTTGGTTCAACACGGTGAATTACAGTATGGCGATATCGTTTTAATCGGTAGAGAAACTGGTCGTATTCGCGCGATGCTTGATGATTCTGGTAAGTCGATTAAAGTCGCTGGCCCGTCGACACCGGTTGAAATTCAAGGCATGAGCGGTGTGCCCGCAGCTGGCGACGAAGTGCTGGTGGTTGACGATGAGCGTAAAGCCCGTGAGGCCGCCGAGTTCCGTCAACAAAAAGATCGTGAAACACGCCTTGCGAGACAACAAGCGGCTAAGCTTGAGAACATGTTTTCGCAAATGGCTGATGGCGAGACTAAAACCGTCAACGTTTTAATCAAAGGCGATGTTCAAGGCTCTATCGAAGCATTAAGTGAGTCTTTACATAAGCTGTCAACAGACGACGTTAAAGTCAGCGTGGTGCACAGCATGGTTGGTGCAATCAACGAATCGGATATCAACTTAGCCATGGCGTCTTCGGCGGTGGTGATCGGCTTTAATGTAAGAGCCGATGCGCAAGCTCGAAAATTAGCCGAGCAAGAAGATGTACAGATTCGTTATTACAGCATCATTTATGAAGTAATAGACGACGTGAAAGCCGCGATGGAAGGTCTGTTAGATCCTGAGATCCGTGAAGACTTCATTGGCTACGTTGAGGTGCGCGAGGTATTTAAAGCACCAAAAATCGGCACGATCGCCGGTTGTTATGTCACCGAAGGCCTTGTTCGCCGTAATGCAGAAGTGCGAGTGCTGCGAGACAGTGTCGTAATCTTTGAAGGTAAAATTGATTCGCTGCGACGCTTTAAAGACGACGTTAACGAAGTCAAAAATGGTACCGAGTGCGGTATTGGCGTAGTTAACTACAACGACATCAAAGTGGGCGATCAGCTTGAAATTTTTGAACGCGTTGAAGTTAAAGTAACTCTATAAGTTATGCCAAGAGAGTTCGCACGAAGCGCGCGGGTTGCGCAAACCATATCGCGGCAATTGTCGTCGATTTTGCGCACGCAAGTTAAAGACCCGCGTGTGAGCAAGCTCACCGTAACCGACGTTGAAGTGACCAAAGATTTACGCCAAGCCAAAGTCTTTGTCACCAGCATGATCGAGGCCGACATTGATATCAACGGTACAATGTCGGCGTTGGATCGCGCTACCGGCTTTATTCGTAAGAGGTTGGCGGGAGAAGTCGATTTGCGGCATTGCCCGAACTTGGTATTTGTTTACGATAATTCAATTTCAGAAGGCGCTAGAATGTCGGCCTTGATTGATCAGGCGTTAAACAAAGGTTGAGCACATTATTTCGTCTTTCTTGATTGGATAAGATGAAGCTAATTTATGTTCTAGGATTAGAGCACAGTGGGACAACGCTGATTGATCACTTATTAAGTGGCGCACAAGGAGTGGTTGGTCTAGGTGAGGTGGCGAATTATTTTTCCGCTTCGCACATGCAACATTATCATCAACGTTGGGGCGACCACAGTAACGCCTATTTGTGTTCATGCGGTAAACCTCAAGATTCTTGTGAGCTATGGAGTCAATTGAGTGATTATTCTGGTTTGGGCGCGCTTGCAGATGCGCCACTGTCCGCAAAATACCTAGAGCTAGTTAAACAAGCTAAGAGGTTAAAGGGAGAAGGCACAACTCTTATTGACTCTTCTAAGTCTATTCATGGATTGCAAAATTGGTTGGCGTCACGGTCCAAGTTGGGGCTCAAAAAAAGTGATATCCGATTAGTATTAGCCATTAAAGACGCTCGTTCATTTGTTACTTCCATGCTTAGAAAGCAGCCAATGAAAACATCAATTGTTGACGTGATTCATCATTACAATTATTGGCTTGGCGTCAACCGTCGGCTTTTTAAATTGGGGCAGGAGTCGGGCTTGTCCTTTAGAGTCGCTCTGTATGAGCAACTGTGTTTTGATTTACAAGCTACGATCACGAGCTTAAGCGAAGGCTTTGTCAACCAAGAGCAACTGACCACAGAAATTGATCACCACCATTCACATATTCTTATTGGCAACAAAGACTTTATTTTAAGGAATCGACAACGTGTTCGGTATGACGATTCCTGGCGGTCAAATAGTAAAGTAAAATGCCTGTACCATGTTCATCGACCAGTCAAAAGGATGAACAACTCAATTTATTCTGATTTAGGTTTTCACCACTTCTTCAATGACCAATAAAAAAAAGCATATCCACGGTGTCTTGCTGGTCAATAAACCACAAGGTCTAACCTCAAATGCGGTGATGCAAAAGTTACGCTGGCATTTTAACGCGAAAAAAGCCGGGCATACCGGCAGCCTTGATCCAATGGCAACCGGCCTTTTGCCAATTTGCTTTGGCCAAGCAACCAAGGTTTGTGAATACTTGTTGGGTTCTTCCAAGCGCTATACAGCTCGAGTTCGCTTAGGCCAAACCACCAACACCTATGACGCCGATGGTGAAGTGCAAGAAACTCACCGCGTCGATCTTAGTGATGCCGAAATACAAAAAGCCGTCTGCGAATTCAGAGGTGAGATTCAGCAAGTTCCGCCGATGTTTAGTGCCTTAAAAAAAGATGGGCAGCCACTTTATAAGCTTGCTAGACAAGGTAAAGAAATTGAACGCCCGGCCCGAAAAATGACGGTGTACGACATTAGCTCACGGCGCATAAACGAGACTGATATTGATATCGATGTGCACTGCTCAAGTGGCTTCTATGTTCGCTCACTGGCGCATGACCTTGGGCAAAATCTAAACTGTGGTGGGCATTTGATTGCATTGCAACGCACCGCAATTAAACAAATAACGGTCGAGCAAAGTAGATCAATGGACGACTTGTTAGAGTCGGAACTCGAGAACGTATTACTGCCGGTGGATGTATTGATTGACGACATGCCGGTATTGCATATATCAGATCAGCAGGCAAAGAGATTGTTGCTGGGTCAAACCGTTCATCTAGACACACCAGATCAGAGAAAGGAACGCCTACGCATGGTCAATGAAACTGGTGAGTTGTTTGCTATTGGATGTATTTTGGAAAAGCAGCGTCTCAAGACCGAGAAAATATTTGTCTTGAGTTAGTTTATTTTCCTTGGAGATTTGATGTGTTTTATTTCTAGGAAGATAAATGTTGGCGGCAAATAAGTTAAAGTTAAAAGCTCAAAAAGGGGTCGCCAACGCCCAAAAAAGGGGTCGTCAACGCCCAAAAAAGGGGTCGCCAACGCCCAAAAAAAGGGTTGGCAACGCGAATTGACAACCCTGAAATTTTGAGAAGAAAAAACTACTTAAAAATTAATGCCAAAATCGACACCCCAAGTAAGCGGGTCAGCAGCGTACTGAGTGAAAGAACCGCCTGTAGCCGCTCTGGCGAATTGTTCATCACCTAAGTTTTTGCCCCAAATAGCGATACGCCAATTGTTATCAGACTCATAGATTAAACGAGCATCGACCAATGTGCCTGGGTCGGTAATCGCATGCGGTGGATCATTCGCCACTAAGCTGAAAGACTCATCTTCGATAGAAACATCGAGACCAGCCGTTAGGGTGCCGCCCGCAAGTGGTTGCTGGTAGCTGATGCCAAATGTGCCTTTAAAGTCAGGCGCATTTTTCAGGTCTAGCCCTAATGCACAGTCTATTGAGACAACGCCACCACAGGCCGGAGTCGCACCGCTGTTAGTCAGGCCGCCCGCTTGTTGCAAGGTGAGCTCTGTGTATTCGGCGCTAATTGTTCCGAACGTCGCTGAAAGCGTTAGGTTTTGAGTGGCTCTAAAAATAGTTTCAAACTCAAAGCCATTAATTTCAGCTTCGTTAGTGTTAAAACGAGTGAAGCCTAAATCTGGAACTGTTGCGCCGATCTGTAAGCCTTCGTAGACGTTGAAAAAATAAGTCCCGTTCAAGCGTAGACGATCGTTGAAGAAATCACCTCGAAAGCCAATTTCAAAAGAATCAAGGGTTTCTTCGTCAACGGGTAAAAAGCACGCTGCTGGCGAGAAGCAATCTGGCGACCAACCACCGCTTTTGAAGCCGGTTGAGAAGGTCGCATAACCCATTAGATTTTCGTTGAACTGGTTGTTCAAACCGATCTTGAATGTCGTGTTGCTAAAATCAACTGACTCGACGCGCGTAAGCGGGCCTCCCGGCACGAAACCTGCGGCATCAATGTCTTTGGTCTCGTCTGTAAAACGAATTCCCGTGGTCAATGTGAGGGTGTCGCTCAGTTCGTAGTTGCTCTCAAAGAAAGCCGCTAGCGCTTCGGTCTCAACGCTAATGCTGAAAGGGAACACAAATGTTGAATCAAGCTGGATATCTTCGGTGAAGTAGTAAGCGCCCGCGACAAAGTTAAATGGGCCTTCGTAATTCGAGCTAATCGTGTACTCTTGGCTAAACTGGTCTTGATCAGTTTGCTGCGCAAAAGGAAAGCCGATACGAGTAGAAAGATCGTCTTCAAGCGTTCTGATACCAGACAACGATGTCAC
This sequence comes from uncultured Arenicella sp., assembly GCA_937922925.1. GTDB lineage: Bacteria > Pseudomonadota > Gammaproteobacteria > Arenicellales > Arenicellaceae > Arenicella. The sequence goes on from CALAKU010000075.1 coordinate 15,366, forward strand.
TGTGTAATCGCCAAGCTGGCCAGTCACTTGTAAGCTCGCCCCATTAGATTCGATTTCACTGCGATAATCAGAAAAGCAACCAATTGGTAGAAAGATCGCTGGCACGAACGACGAGCACACTGTGTCTCCAAGAGGTTCAATGGTGAACAAATCATTATCGGCATCGTTTCCAGGTGCCGCGCTGTCTGGCACTGGGTCGGAATCGTCTTGCGTGCTGTCGACAATTAAAGTAGCTGCCCAATTATCATTAAATTGGTGTGCTAGAGAAATTCGGAACGCCGTAGTATCTATTTCACCAACATTGGTGCCCGCTAGATTGGCAAAGTCGCCATTGGGGTTGAGCGTGTGAAAGCCGTCTCGCGTCTTGTTAATCACTGATGCGCGCAGGGCGGTGTTCTCGCCAAGAGCAATATTAGCTGACGCTTTAATATCGAACCGTCCATCACTGCCCGCTGTTCCGCCGACGAAATAGGTATTTTCTTCCGTACTTGGTGCTTTTGAAATCAAGCGAATGGCACCGCCGTTTGAGTTGCGACCGTATAGGGTTCCCTGAGGGCCACGCAGAACTTCAACCCGCTCCAGATCGACTAGGTCAAACAAGGCACCTACGGAGCGCCCGATGTAAATGCCGTCAACGTAAATGCCGATAGCGGGTTCGGCGGTAGCACGTGACTCATCTTCCCCGATGCCACGTAAAAAGATACGAGCCGAATTCGCTGTTCCGGTGCCAGTGGCTAAGCTGATGTTTGGTACCGCGTACTGTAAATCGAGAATATCGCCGACTTGTTTTTCTTCCAAATCAGCTGAACTTAGCGCCGTAATAGCGGCAGGAACGTCTTGAATGCTTGCGACTCTTCTTTGGCTGGTTACGATAATCTCTTCTAATTCTAAGGATCCGGTCTCTGAGACCTCTTGGGCAGAAACACTCAAGCTACTGCTCATTAGTGCAATCGCTATTGCGACTGAACTTCCTTTAAAGGCGTGGTTTGTTTTCATAATCGCTCCATCAACAATTATTGATCTTTATTGTTGGTACTGTTGTTAATAGTCTTTGTTAATAATCTTCTATGTCATTTTATAAGGTTTTTACACCTATTGATATATTGTAATAACAATATATCTAATCAGTGTGAATTTCAATAAACAAAGGCAAACGAGGCTCATTTAAATCGTTGAAAATAAAAGGAAGCTCGGTAAGAATTATTTGAAAAAAAGCGCAAATAAGGGATGCTTTTCCTAATTAAATCGTTAGAATACGCGCCATCACTTAGGCTTAAGCCTTTTTGTGCGTTTTTATTCCACCCTTCAGGGATTTGACGCCAAACATAGACAATGAATAGACAATGAAGAGGAGTTTAAAATGGCATTAACTGCGCAAGACAAAGCAGCTATCGTAAAAGAGTATCAAGTAAGCGATGGCGACACCGGTTCTCCTGAGGTGCAAATTGCACTGCAAACAGCGCGAATCAAAGATCTTTCTCCGCACTTTAAAGAGCACATCCACGACCACCACTCGCGCCAAGGTTTATTGCGGTTGGTTAACAGCCGTCGAAAATTGCTCGACTATTTAAAGAACAAAGACGTAGAACGATATCGATCACTTATCAAGCGACTAGGCTTGCGTAAGTAGAGCAAATCCGTGGAGGCCTTATCAGTTTAGATAGGGCCTTCGCAATTTTAGGGACGGGTCTTTGTTTCACCAAGATGTGAATCAAGATCGTTGCAGCAGAAAGGAGCTGGTTTAAATCCAGTCGTCTTGCATGCGAAAAATCCCAAATTTGTAGGTTACTCATGCGCAATGGGGCGTGTGAGACACATGATATTTTTTATAGGTAATTAAGTATGTCAAAGGTAACGAAAACCTTTCAATTCGGTGAAAACGAATTCAAATTAGAAACTGGCGAGATCGCTCGTCAGGCCGACTCGGCCATTATCGCCTCATGTGGCGATACTCAAGTCATGGTGACTGTCGTGAATAAAATTTCCGGCGAACCACGTGACTTCATGCCTCTTACGATTGACGTTGAAGAACGCACGTATGCGGCTGGCAAAATTCCAGGTGGATTCTTCCGTCGCGAAGGCCGCCCCTCAGAAAAGGCCATTTTGACGTGTCGTTTGATCGACCGTCCACTGCGACCTTTGTTTCCCAAAGGCTTCGGCTACGATGTGCAAGTGGTAATAACCATTGTGTCGATCGACCCGAATATTGATACCGAGATTGTTTCATTAGTCGGCGCTTCTGCGGCATTGGCGACATCGGGTATTCCATTTAATGGCCCGGTTGGCGCCGCTCGAGTGGGTTACAGCAACGGTGAGTACGTGCTAAACCCAACCATGGCGCAACTTGAAGAGTCAGATTTAGACTTAGTGGTTGCGGGTACCGAAGACGCCGTATTAATGGTTGAATCAGAAGCCAATGTTCTCTCTGAAGATGTGATGTTAGGCGCGGTCATGTACGGCCACAAAGAATCCCAAAAAGCGATTGCAGCGATCAAAGAGCTGGCAGCTGAAGTAGCCAAGCCAATGAAAGATTGGGCGGCTCCTGAAAAAGACGCCTCAGTGGTTGGCAAAGTAGCTGAAATTGCCAAAGCGGGTTTAGAAGATGCATTTTCAACTGCCAGCAAGGTAGAGCGCGTCGCTAAAATCTCTGAAGCGCATGGCAATGTGTTATCAGCCTTGGTAAACGACGATTCAAGCAACGCCGATATTGACGCCGTAAACGCAGCGTTCAAAGACCTTGAGAAAGACATCGTTCGTGGCCGTATTATTGCTGGCCAGCCTCGTATCGACGGCCGCGATACCACCACGGTTCGCCCGATCGATGTTCGCACTGGTATTTGGGCACGTACTCACGGTTCTGCTTTGTTTACTCGTGGCGAAACCCAAGCAGCGGTAGTCGCAACTTTGGGCACCGAGCGTGACGCGCAGCGCATTGACGCACTTGAGGGCGACATTACTGATCGCTTTATGTTGCACTACAACTTTCCTCCGTATTCGGTTGGCGAGACAGGCCGAGTAGGTTCGCCAAAACGTCGCGAAATCGGCCACGGTCGTTTAGCGCGCCGCGGTGTGCAAGCGGTTCTGCCGACGGCTGAAGAGTTCCCTTACGTGATTCGAGTTGTATCAGAAATCACTGAATCCAATGGCTCAAGTTCAATGGCCTCAGTATGCGGTTCGTCGCTTGCAATGATGGACGCCGGCGTGCCAATCAAAGCGCCGGTGGCTGGCATTGCCATGGGTTTGATCAAAGAAGGCGACAACTTCGCTGTCTTGACTGACATCCTAGGTGACGAAGATCACCTTGGCGACATGGACTTCAAAGTAGCCGGTACACCTGACGGCATCACTGCGCTACAAATGGATATCAAAATCGACGGTATTACCGAAGAGATTATGACCCAAGCCTTGGCGCAAGCCAAAGACGCCCGCGTACACATTTTGGGCGAGATGGGCAAGGTTATCGATAAGCCTCGTGAAGAGATGTCTGAGCACGCGCCACGCATTATTACCTTCAAGATTCATCCGGATAAAATCCGCGATGTAATCGGTAAAGGCGGCGCTGTGATTCGTGCTTTGTGCGAAGAAACGGGAGCGACCATCGATATCGAAGACGACGGTACGATCAATGTTGCCTCGGTTGACGGCGCTGCTGGCGCCGAAGCGCGTCGCCGCATCGAAGAAATTACGGCCGACATCGAGGTAGATCGTATCTACACCGGTAAAGTCGTTAAGATTATGGAATTCGGCGCGTTTGTAAACGTCTTGCCGGGCAAAGACGGTTTGGTACACATCTCGCAAATTTCCAGTGAGCGCGTCGAAAACGTATCAGATCATCTTTCAGAAGGTGATGAAGTCACGGTTAAAGTGCTAGAAGTAGATAAGCAAGGTCGTGTCCGTTTATCAATGAAAGCCGTTGATAATGACTAGCTTCTCCTAAGCTTTGTATTTGAAAAGGCTCGTCTTTTATAGGCGGGCCTTTTTTTACGCCCAAAGCTACGCCCAAAGCTGGACAGCCAAAGCTGAAAAGGTGCAAACTAGGTCGATTCTTTTCCTTGGTGCCGCAATAATGAAAGACGCTCCTCAAGCGCTCGTAAATTACATGAACATGTGGAACGCAGTCGACGAGCCAACGGTATGGAAATATCTTGAACTGTGCATCTCTGATGATTGTTTGTGGGTTGATCCGCAGCACAACCATGTTGGAAAACAAGCTTTGGCTGACAACATTAAAGGGTTCAAAGCCAAGTATCCTGGCAGCCATTTGGGCTTGGTCAGCAATATCGACAGCCACAATAATCGTTATCGATATTATTGGCGAATCGACGTCAAGGGTGTTTTATTAACCAAAGGCTTCGACGTAGTCACGCTCAACAGCGATGGTTTGATCGAAAGAGTCGACGGCTTTTTTGGCGAACTTGACATACACTAGGCCTCTAAACTCAAGCGACCAAGAATAATTCAATACTCGATGAGCGAATTCCAAAACAACCCAGCCGATATCATCAATCGGATCATGGACACCGCGAGAGCGGCTTTGCCCGATTCCTTAACGCAAGATATGCGCGACAACGTTCGAGCGGCCATTCAAGAAGTAATCAGCGACCTCGATGTTGTCACTCGCGAGGAACTTGAAATTCAAAAAGCGGTGCTCTCTAAAACACGAGCCAAAGTTGATCAAATGGAATTGGTTATCGCCCAGCTAGAGGAAAAATTAAAGCTCGACTAAAGGCTTGAAAGTAAGCCTAGTTGCGAATCGGCTAGCGCCATCTCAAAATAATATTTAGGTGATTTTTCTCTCTGTAGATACGCCAAGGCCTCCAAGCTATAACAAAGTCTTTGATCACAAAACCTATAACCAACACACCTATAAAACTCATCGCCAATATGATTTGCGTGATTGGAATCGGGGTATCGTAGCCAAGTAAGAACAATAGAGCCCCTGCCAAAATACCCGTAAAACCAATTGTCGATTCAACACAAAAACATTGTTCGGCTCTAGTATCTTGTCTTGTAGCGTGGCGGGTACTAAATACTATCCAAAGGTCTCTGATTAATCCCTGAGCTAAAAGTAAGCCAGCTGAGTACAGCACCAACCGCGATGGTGACATGCTAGCTGGCAGAGCGTTTACTGAGCAAAGCAATAAAATGCTGAAGACCAATATCAGGACAGATTCTGTTTTTTCTATTTTGCTCATAACTCTAGGATAACAAAGGTCAATCTCTGACCAGCGTAAAATAGCACCTCAAACGTAAAATTGAGATACTAGTGCGCACCTTCACTGATTCGATCAAATAGCCAATCTACGATCTATGTGGCAAGTTTTCAAAGTCTTTCTAAAACTCGGGCTGACCTCTTTTGGCGGGCCCGTTGCGCACTTAGGTTTTTTTCGGCATGAGTTTGTTGAGCGACGGCAATGGATATCGGATCAAGCCTACGCTGATCTAGTCGCTCTCTGCCAATTTTTACCCGGCCCCGCGAGCAGTCAAGTGGGTATGGCTGTTGGCTATTATCAAGCGGGTTTTCGAGGCTCGCTGGCGGCATGGCTCGGTTTTACGGCTCCTTCAGCCTTTCTCATGATTCTGTTTGCTATCGGCCTTAACGCAAACAGCGATTGGTTTTCGGCTCCGGTTATACAAGGCTTAAAACTTGTCGCCCTCGCCGTAGTGGCGCAAGCCATTTGGGCAATGGGCAAAAGCCTGTGCAATACGGTGGGCAAATTTAGTTTGATGCTCTTGTCGGCAGCCGCGCTGCTTGTCTTCCCGAGTGTTGGAATTCAATTGGGCTTGATCGCGCTTGGAGCCGTCGTTGGTATTGGTTTTTTTAAGGCGACGTTTACGTCTTATGGGACTGCTGCTGATCCTCAAGGCGATCTGAGAGCCAAACGAAGCTATTCATATTTAGGCTCGATTATTTTATTGAGTACTTTTATGGCCTTATTGCTGGGCCTGCCATTTCTAGTCACTTTGTGGCAATCAAGTTCTGCCGATTTAGTTGATGTTTTTTACCGAGTTGGGTCTTTGGTTTTTGGCGGTGGTCATGTCGTGCTGCCTTTATTGCAAGCGGAGTTAGTACCTGAGTTTGTCGCGGCCGATCATTTTCTTGCGGGTTATGGCGTGGCGCAAGCGGTGCCGGGGCCATTGTTCACCTTTGCGGCGTTTTTGGGGGCGGCTAGTCCAGCCTCAATTAACCCTTGGTTTGGCGGCCTTTTGTGTTTGTTGGCGATATTTCTACCGTCCTTTTTACTGGTGTTTGGCGTGTTGCCGTTTTGGGACAGGCTGCGGCAGATTAATACCGTTCAGGCGGCATTGATTGGTGTGAACGCGGTAGTCGTGGGTATATTGGTGGCGGCGTTTTATCAACCAATATGGCAAAGTACCATCAACTCGTCACTCGACCTTGGCTTGGCGGCCATTGCCTTGATAGCGCTGCAATGGTTTAAAATGCCGCCATGGCTAATCGTTGCCTGCGCGGCTTTATGTGGCTTTTTAGTTAACGCGTTTTTCTAGTTCAATTGCCGGCGGCATGGTTGGCTAACATAGATAGTGCGCCATTCATTTTCTGCAACACCTCATCGCTGTCTGAAATATTGCGTTTCGTTTTTATCGCTTCCATTTCGTCATAGCTGATCTGTGTTTGGCTGGTGCCATCTTCCCAAATTAAAATCTTAAGTGGTAAATCAAGCCCAGCTGTTGGGTTGTTTTGCATTAATAAAGTGCCAACTTTCGGATTTCCAAAAATCACCAACTCACTAGCCCGTAAAGACAAGCCCGCGTTGGTAGCAGCTTTTGAATGATTTACATGGGCGACGAGAACTAAACCGAGTTCGTTGATTTTCTCTATCAGCTTTTGAGCCGACTCGGCGACTGACAATTTTGATTGGATTGTTTGCATATGAAAAACACCATGATTCTGAGAGTTAACAATATACATCTATTATCGTACATGGTTGTCTTTGAAATGTTCGTATTGGTGGCTGAATTATTGATAAGCGTTTGCGGCATAATTTGAGTATCCTTAGTGTCTTAGGCGCGCATCTATTTAGGTGAGCAATCGCGATAGTATTTGCAGCTTACAAACCTTAAGTAACTAATACAGAGCCAATGAGAGATTTCGCATTAGAAACCTACTTTTCAAAGTGGGAATTTCAAGCCAAGCATCATATGACTGCCTCGGATGCGCAGACTGTCAATATTGATGAGCTTCTAGAGTTAGCCGGTAAAAGTGCCGATGACTTTTTGGGTTTGCCACTCTGTTATACCGAGACTTGGGGCGCTCCGTCGTTACGCGATGCGATTGCTAAGACTTATGAGAGCTTGAATGCGCGCAATATTATTTGTTTCGCTGGGGCCGAAGAAGGGGTTTACGTAGCGATGCGGGTGCTATTAGATAAGCCTGATCACGCTATCGTTGTGGTGCCAAATTATCAAGCTGCTGAGACAATCCCGCTGGATATTTGCGAGGTCAGTGGTGTTCCACTAGACCCAGAAAACCAATGGCGACTCGACTTAGACGAAGTGAAACGAGCGATCAAGCCGAATACAAAATTAATATCAATTTGTTTCCCAAACAATCCCACTGGCGCCATCATAGAGCACGCTGATTACCGGGCACTGATCGAAATATGTCGAGAGAATGATCTGTATCTCTTTAGCGACGAGGTTTATCGATTACTTGAGTTGGATGACTCAAAGCGTATCGATGCGGCGGCCGATGTTTATGAAAAAGCATTTTCTCTAAATGTGATGTCTAAGGCCTACGGTTTGCCGGGTTTACGAATCGGCTGGATCGCCTCTCAAAGCACCGAGATGCTGGCAAAGTTTGAAAAATACAAACACTATTTGTCGATTTGTAATTCGGCGCCAAGCGAATACTTGGCAGAAGTAGCCTTGAGTGTTGGCGAGCAATTGATTGAGAAAAATCGCCGCTTAATGCAAGCCAATGCAGCCAAGCTCGATTCCTTTTTTACAGAGTATTCTGAGTTATTTGAATGGCAACGGCCCGATGGGGGCTGTATTGCTTTTCCGCGTTTTACAGGCCGCGGTGGTGTTGAGTCGTTTTGTAAAAACTTGGTAGAAACCGCGGGCGTCTTATTGTTGCCCGCGTCGATTTACCATTCTGAATTGATGGCAACGCCAGCCGATAGATTTCGGATCGGGTTCGGGCGCAATAATATGGATGAGGGCTTAGCGGCGTTTAAACTGTATTTAGACGGCCGATTGCCAGAACTGACCTCTTAGGCCACAAGAACATAATCGCGGTTGCGTTGATAATGAATGGCGTTTAACGCCACCTCTATTTTCTCACGTGCCCCGCGCGCGCTCACTGCAATCAAGTTGATGGAGATGATTGATTTGAGTTCATCTGGCTGCAAATCTTTACTTACCACAATCACGGGTTTGCCTCGTTTGCATTGGCCACGAAGCTTCGGGTTTATGTCGACAAAGCCATCAATCTGAATACCTGACTCCTGCAAAAAATCGTGAAGCTTCAAACCGGTTGGGCCAGTTCCCCAAATCGTACAATTTTGGTGGCCTTGCTTTGCAAGCCACTTAGTAAGATAAAACGCTTTGCATCTTAGAAAGGCGTTTTTTTTATAACGGGAGTCTTGGCGAGAAGTACGCTTTTGATAGTCTCGCCAATGCAGTAGCTGACCTTTGGGTTTAGCGAATTTGAAGCCCGCTAAATACGCGCGACACCATAGATCGTAGTCTTCAGGCCAGAGATTGTCTTGATAGCCGCCCAGCTGTTTTAGGCTCGATAGGCGCATAAATGCGGTAGGGTGTGGTATCGCGCTTTCAACAAAGAACTGCTCTTGAATTTGCTGGTGGCTTGTTAGGCTATTTATCCACTGTTGGTAACGTTGATAGCCTTCGTCGGCTTTGCCTTGGTCTTTAAAGATCGCCACTTGAGTACCACAAATGCCAATATCGCGATTGGCGTGCATGAAATCGAGTTGTGTTTTTAAGCGCTGCGGTTCGGCAATGTCGTCGGCATCCATTCTTGCCAACCATTCGCCTTGAGCGTGCTTTATCCCCGTATTAAGGGCTGGCACTAAGCCTCTTTGATTACTTTTGATGGCACGAATACGAGGGTCTTGCGCTAAGGACTCGATAGCGCTGTCACTGCTGTGATCATCAATTAATAGCAATTCTAACTCAACGTCTTGTTGAGCCAAGATGCTCTGTACGGCGGGGGCGAGATAGTCTCCGCCATTGTGAACTGGCATCAAGACGCTGATGCCATCACGGCTTAAGTCAGTCGGCAAGCACGCCACCGCAGCTGCTGCCCGCGCCAGCGGTACAGCCGAAGCAGTGTCGGTTTGTGGCGATTGCTTGGCCTTCAATGTCGTCTATGCCAATGTCCCACAAATACCGTTCTTCACCGCCACTCAATGGTATTTCGAGCATTTGGTTGAAATCGCAATCGAACACGCGGCCTTCCCAATCCAAATTGATCAAGTGGCGACACATTAGGTTATCGACGGTCGATGCATTGAAGTTACTCACCAAGAGGTGTTGATAGCCCTCAATCTCGCCATCGCGTTTGAGCGCGTGAGCAAAACGATTAACGGGAATATTGGTGATCGCCAATAAGCTCGAGAAAACGATTCCAAAGTTTTCGCCGAGCATATCTCGATAATCTTGCTCAAGGCTTTCTTGAGGTGGCGGTAAAAAAGCACCGCCGGGGTTATAGACTAAATCTAAGCTCAACTCTGAGTCTTTACCGTAACCTAATTCATTAAGCCACTGTAAACCGGAGATACTTTTATCAAAGACGCCTTTGCCTCGTTGCGCATCGACATTATCCTCGGTGTAACAGGGCAGCGAGCATACCAAGCGAATCTTTCGGTCAGCATACCACTGAGCCAAATCTTCTTGGCCAGGCTCGTACAACACGGTGATGTTACAACGCGAGGTGATTTCAATGCCAAGCTTAATTAAAGCATCGCAAAACTCTCGAAAATGGGGATTCAATTCAGGCGCGCCACCGGTAAGATCGGCTTTTTCTATTCCTGCGTGTTCAGCCCAGGCAAGGATCTTTTGCATTACGGGCCACGTCATAATTTCGGTGCGTTTCGGCCCCGCATCCACATGGCAATGATGACAGGCAAGATTACACAATTTGCCCAAATTTATTTGCAGTTCATTCGGGCGCGCATGCTTTAACTCCAAAGCGTGCGAATTCAATACCTCATGAAAATGCGGCCCACACTCAGGCACGGCATTCGCTGTCTGAGGGGCAACGTCGTTGGGAACGAACTGGCCATTTTGGATGCTAATTTCTTGGATTTGATTCATAAGTAAAAGCCCGAGTGTTTGCTGTTTAGACCCGACTCCAGCAAGTAATCATACACCTAATACAAATAAGGCAGAATGGTGATGGCAAACACTTTGTTTGAGTTGCGTACTGGGCGCGATTTCAGCATTACTATAAAAGCCTAATAGCGGCGTATCGGGAAAGCTGGATTGAAACAACTCGAGGTCTTTATCTTTACCGCCAAAGAACTCAGCACCACGGCTTATGTTGCTAAACATAATGGCAAATTCGGGAGCTTTCTTGTGTTGGGCTTGGAATTGATCTAACTCAAATTGTAAATTCTCTTGAGCGGTACTCGGCTCGCGGCGCGCCCATACCAGATAACGGCCTGCTCGAACTGAACCCGATAGGCTCACGGTACCCATATCGGCATTGCCGCCTATGACATGGTAGAGCTCATAATCGCCTTGTTGAATAAAGCCTGGATCATTACTTGAACTGACCGCGCAAAGAAGCTCCCCCACCTCTTGTTGATAGCGACCTAGGTTGCTGAGCGCGGGTTCGAGTTCGATTTGCTCGAGGGTAAAATGATTGGCTTTGTTTAATTGCAAAGGCGCCGAAATCGCCGCAATGGCATCTGATCTAATAAAATTGAGTTCTTGCTCAGGCGCAAAACCCAAATGCGAATATTCACGTTCAACAATTTGACCGCTTTGCCAAAGCGAGAAAGGGCCATGACCGTATTCATCTGTGACTACCGCCCCGAGTTGCGTCTTATTGGTGCTGCTTAGTGCAATATCAGCTGCATTCGGAGAGGTTAGGGTAAGCACTTGGTTTACGGCTTTGCCCTGTTGTTCGAGAATATTGAGCGCTTGTAAACCAGCGGATTCGGTAAAGACCATCGCTGCGGCGCCTTCGGCATCAATCAGCCATTCTTGGTCGGTAATAAGCCCTTTAGCGCAACAACCAAACACTTGCAAGGTGCCGGCACATTTGGCCGCTTCGCGAATGGCCGCTTGCGGTTCGTATGCGTAGCCTGCGCTCAAGAACAGCAATACTGATGCCACTGTTTGATCACCAAGTTTGCTCATGGCTGATTGCACCGCCAAGCGTGCGTGTTCAACTGAAGGGCTGGCTCCGTAATGGAGGCCGGATGCGGCCTTATTCATCAATTACTTTGTCTTTGTATTCGCATAGGTCCAGAATTATGCAGGAACCACAGCGGGGTTTACGCGCAATACAAGTATAGCGGCCGTGTAGGATTAGCCAGTGATGGGCATCAACTAAAAAATCATTTGGCACGAATTTCAACAAGGCTTTTTCTACCGCTAATACGGTTTTGCCAGGCGCGATTTTAGTGCGATTCGATACCCGAAAAATATGCGTATCGACTGCCATGGTGGGATGACCAAATGCGGTGTTTAAAACCACATTAGCTGTTTTTCGCCCGACGCCGGGCAGGGCTTCTAAGGCGTCTCGGTCTTCCGGTACCTTGCTGTCGTGTTGCTCGATCAACATTTTGCAAGTCGCGATCACATTTTTAGCTTTGCTATTGTAAAGGCCAATCGTCTTAATGTAGTCGCTCAAGCCATCGATTCCCAAGGCATAAATGGCTTCAGGAGTGTTGGCAACCGGGTAGAGCTTGGCGGTTGCTTTGTTGACGCCAACATCAGTGGCTTGTGCCGACAAGATTACAGCGATCAATAATTCGAAATCGGAACTGAAGTTCAGTTCAGTGGTCGGCTTGGGGTTTTCATTCCGAAACCGCGTAAATATTTCAAGGCGCTTATCTTTGTTCATAGCCTGCTTAGGGCGCGCCGCCTTGGCTGCGCTCTTTAACCCGCGCGATTGAGGCGGCGATGTCCAGTTTAATTTTATCAGGGCCGTCTTTGCTCAGCGCTTTGAGTTTATCCATTGAGCTTTTTGCAGAAAGCCGTTTGGCCTCGCGTGCCAATTTTGCTTCGGTTTGGCTGCGTGCGCGCTCGGTGGCTTCGGGAGAATAGTCTTGCCAACGCCAGCGTAGATCGGGCTCTTGTTCTTGGATAACCATATCGATGCAATCGACTGGGCAAGGCTCGACGCACAATTCGCAGCCAGTGCAGTCTTGTTCAATCACGGTGTGCATTAACTTTGCAGCACCGACAATGGCGTCGGTAGGGCAAGCGCGAATGCACATGACGCAGCCTATGCAAATGCTCTCATCGATGATCGCAACGTGCTTAGGCTTGGTGACGCCGTATTTAGGGTCGACGGGTTTGCCAATCTTGCCGAGCAAGCTAGCCAGGCCACGTACCGTGACATCGCCGCCCGGCGGGCATTGATTAATATTGGCTTTGCCATCGGCAATAGCCTCGGCGTAGTCTTTACAGCGCGGATAAGTGCATTGCTGGCACTGGGTTTGCGGCAGCCAATCGTCGATTGCGGCAATTTTAGCCTCGCGCTCCATAGCTACTTAACGCGCATACCGGGCTGAGCGCCATCGTCTGGGTTTAGTACAAACAGATCTGACCCTCCGGGGCCAGCCGCCAGCACCATGCCTTCAGACATGCCAAAGCGCATTTTTCTCGGGGCAAGGTTCGCCACCATTACCGTTAATTTGCCCTCAAGGTCTTCAGGCGCATAGGCCGATTTTATGCCCGCAAAGACATTGCGAGTTTCGCCACCTAGATCTAGGGTCAACTGCAACAGTTTGTCAGCCCCGTCGACATGTTGCGCTGCGACGATTTTAGCCACGCGAAGGTCTACTTTTGCGAATTCATCAAAATTGATTTCGTCACTAATCGGGTCTTGGCCTAAGGGCGAATTCGGGTCAACTTGCACGCCTAAATCTTCTTTGCTTTGTTCTACCATTGCTTCAATCGTTTGGATTTCAATGCGGGTCATCAACGGTTTAAATTTGTTTATTGTGTGGCCCAGTAAAGGTTGCTCTATGTCCGCCCATGTCAGAGCTTCGATATTAAGGAAGGCTTCCGCTTCTTCGACCAAGTGTGGTAGTACCGGTTTCAGCAATACACACAGTGAGCGAAACGCGTTGATGCCGGCGGTACACACTTGTTGTACTTGATCGAGCTGGTCTTCTTGTTTGATTAAAACCCAAGGCTTGTGTTCATCAATAAATTGATTGGCTTGATCGGCCAGTGCCATAATTTCGCGCATAGCCAGTGCGTATTCGCGCTTTTCGTAACGCGCGGCAATGCTCTCGGCTCTGTCAACAAAGGCTTGATGCAGTTCAGGGGCGGCGGTCTGCGAGGCCAATTGGCCATCAAACCGTTTGCCAATAAAGCCCGCGCAACGTGAGGCAATGTTGACCATCTTACCGACTAAGTCGGAATTTACCCGCGCAGCAAAGTCTTCCAAATTGAGGTCCATGTCGACCACACCATTGTTCAATTTGGCCGCAATGTAATAACGCAAATATTCAGGGTTTAAGTACTCTAAATAGGTATCGGCAAGAATAAAGGTGCCGCGTGATTTGGACATTTTGGCTCCGTCGACGGTCAAAAAGCCGTGCACGGAAACCGAGCTTGGCCGTCGATAGCCAGCGGCCTCAAGCATTGCGGGCCAAAAAAGTGTGTGAAAACGCACAATGTCTTTGCCAATAAAGTGATGTATCTCACCAGTGCTGCCAGCTTGCCAAATCGCATTCCAATCATCGCCATTTTGCTGGCATAAAATTTCATGGCTGGCCATATAGCCGATCGGCGCATCTAACCAAACATAAAAGTATTTACCTGGTGCATTGGGAATCTCAAACCCCCAATAGGGTTTATCTCGACTGATATCCCAATCAATCAATCCGCCTTCAAACCACTCATCCAGTTTGTTGGAAATTTCTGGTTGCAGCGCGTTCGAGCTTTTCCATTCAGTCAGCATTTCGGAAAAGGCGCTCACTTTAAAGAAGTAATGCTCGCTCTCTTTTTCAATTGGCGGTTTGCCTGACAATACTGAATACGCATCGATCAAATCGGTGGTGTCGTAGGTGGTTCCGCACACTTCGCAATTGTCACCATACTGATCGGGCGATTTACACTTTGGGCAAGTACCTTTGACGTAGCGATCCGGCAGGAACATGCCTTTCTCTTCATCAAAGGCTTGCTTGATAACGCGCACATCGATGTGGCCCGCTTCTTTGAGTTTCAAATAGATCGACTCAACTAGTGTTTTATTTTCTGGGCTGTGAGTACCGCTGTAATTATCTAAGCTAATATGAAAGCGATCGAGGTCGAGTTTGTGTCTAGCTTGAATATCGTCGATCAACTGTTGGGCGGTGATACCTTGTTTCTCGGCGCCCAACATAATAGGCGTACCATGTTGGTCATCGCCCCCCACAAACGCGACTTTGTGCCCGCGTAGTCTCTGGAAACGTGCCCAAATGTCAGCCTGCATAAAGCCCACCATATGGCCGAGGTGTAAGGCCCCATTAGCATAGGGCAGGGCATTGGTGATTAAGAGATTTCGCTGCGGCATAGTGAGCGCGTTTTCGGGCGAGGGCGATTTGGATTAATCGCTAATGTAACCGTTTTGCTATGGCTTCTCAACGAGCATTAGCGATTGCCAGCATTCACTGGCGCATTACTTCTTCCATCGGCAAACCGGTGATGCGACGAATGTGTTTCATCACATAAAAAAGCGCAAAAATGGTGATCACCATGCACGGTAATACAATCACTGGGTAACTGTAGAGATTCATGGTGCCAAGTTGATCGTTGAACGCGTCTGTGCCCGTTTCGGCCACCACAATCCATTTAGCCAAGGCGTAATTTAACACCGCTGACAACACAAATGAGCTAGCCAGCATCCAAGTGGCTTTGACCATCATTTGGTTAAACTCGTCGTGACGGTCTAGCTCGGTTAATCGATGGGCTACTTTGTCAGTATCCATGAATGCATCGTTGTATAAAAACGTGCGTATTAACGGATACTTGGTGTAGTTTGAAAGAATAGTGGCAATCGCGAAAAAACTTGGAATTAAGGCCTCTTTGTAAGCAATGTATTCTTTCGGCAGTTTGAGTAAGCCGATCCCGCCAGTGAGTAAAATGCTGATAAAGCCTATCGCAGGCACAAAGCTGATCTTTCGGTCTTTGATAAACCCAAAAAGCCCCATGGCTAGGGGCAAGCTAAGGGCAGCGACTAAAGCGAGGTTGGGGCCAAGCGCATCGTCGCCACTGAGTTTTTTGAGTATGAGTGTCGGTATCAATACGCAAACGACGATATCGACAAACAAACTTGCGCTGCTATTTTTTTTAGCCGGGCGCGATTGAGCTTCAGTCATAAGAGTTTCTATGCGAAAAAATCATTGAGCAAATAAGGGCAATTATCAAGTTACTCGCAGGTTTGCTAGCTAGGGTTTAGCGCTCAGGTTCCTAAAAACTCCAACGTAAGCCAATTGAGGTAGTGTCAAACTCAGCTTCGATTCCACTGTCTTCAGCTTCGATTCGGCGAAAATTTGCCACTATCCCAAGGTGGTCGGTAATAAAAAACTGTGCGCCAACACCAATACTTGTGCCTTCGTCGGCACTGGGCAGGCCGATATTGCCGTTGATCTCAATACGGTCAGTAAGGTTTACCCGCGCGCCAACTTCAACACCAAAACATGTGAGGTCGTCTTGCTCGTCAACTAATGGGCCGCTGATGCTGATGTCGTCGTTGCGTACGCGAATTAACCCATAGAGCTGTGAGCGCGGAAGTTCAAAGGTGACGCCTGCCGCTAAAGCGCTGATGCTGTCTTCTAGGT
>CALAKU010000076.1 GCA_937922925.1 uncultured Arenicella sp.
TTTTACAAGGCTGTGCAACCGACCCAGTGACCGGGCGACCGTCGTTTGCTTTGTCAGAGTCTTGGGAAATTAATGCGGGTAAGAAATACCATCAAGAAATTCTGAAGCAGTATCAAGTTTACGATGATCCTGAGCTGCAAAAATATTTGGACGATATTGGCCAGCGTTTAGCGAAAAAGAGCCATCGGCCTGATTTGCCCTTTACCTTTACTCTATTAGATAGCCCGCAAGTCAATGCGTTTGCCTTGCCGGGTGGTTACGTTTACATCACTCGCGGCATTATGGCGTATATGAGCAAAGAGGCTCACTTAGCCGGCGTGATAGGTCACGAGATAGGCCATGTGACCGGGCGTCACGGTGCTGAGCGTGCGGCGCAACAACAGATAGCCACCGGCTTAACCTTGGCGGTCGCCGTGGGCACGGGCAGTGGTGATTTATTGCAAGCTTCACAGCTTTTGGGTGGCGCTTTAATGAGCGGCTATGGCCGCACACAAGAACTGGAATCGGATCGCTTGGGTGCTGAGTATATCGCGCAAAATAATTATGACCCCGATGACATGATCGGTGTTATTGGGATTCTCAAAAACCAAGAACTGTTTGCGCGCGAAAGGGCCCAAGCCGAGGGTAAAGAATATCAGGGTTACCATAGCTTGTTCTCGACGCATCCTAAAAATGATCGACGTTTACAAGAAGTGATCAAGGCCGCAGAGAAGTTTCGCGACACCAGCGAGCCGCTACCCGATGACGGGACGTTTCTGCGTTTAACCGATGGCATGGCTTACGGCGAGAGTGAAGAGCAGGGCATTACTCGCGGCAATCGTTTTTATCACAAGTCGCTAGATCTTTTTATCGAATTCCCTGAGGGCTGGCGAATTCAGAATACGCCTTCTGTCTTGGGGGCCTTGTCACCACAAGGCGATCAAGTCATTACGATGCGAATGGATTCAGTGGCACCGCCCGTGGATGCGCAAGGGTATTTATCGTCAAAGTTCCAAAATTTCAGGCAAGCTCAACGAGTCGATACGAATGAAGACTCGGGACTCTCTGGAGTGGCCACCATCAGCAATCAACAAAATGGCCAACAGGCAAACTTACGAGTTGGCATGATTACTCGTGGCAACCAAGCGTTTGTATTAACCGGGCAAGGCAAAGGTTTTGTGCCCAACCAATCATTTTTTGATGTGGCAAAAAGTATTCGTCGTTTGAAACCACAAGAGCGAAAGCTGGCCGAAGGTCGCAATATTGAAGTGGTCACAGTCAAGCGTGGAGACACCATCGAATCACTTGCGCAGGCCTCTAATTTGGATGATTACGCCGAGTCTCAAATACGACTAATTAATAACTTGTACCCAGATGGGCAGCCAACCCCGGGGCAAAAAATTAAAATTGTTCGATAGTGGTGGCTTGCAAAACTGGTGGAGCTTCGTTTTAGCGACATTCAATCAGCTTGGTTAAACGCTGGCATCGATTAAGGCCAACACTTTCTCAGGCTCTGAAAAATCGGTGATTCGATACGGATGATCAACTTTGTCGCCCACGGCGATAAATGGATAAGCGAGTTTGGCACAAGCCACTTGATCCCAAAGACCATCCCCCAAATAAATGACTCTGGATGCTCTTTTTGCGGCACGCATGATGTGGGTTCGCCGATAATCATCGTTTGACGATTTTAAATATTGAGCATCAATATCAATGCTGGCGCTTTGCAGTTTCATTAAAGCGGATTCGCGCCAGCCCCCCGTAGCATAAGAAACAAGATAGTTTGGTTGGCTAGTAAGGTAGCCAATGAATGCCTGTGCCCCCGGAATGGCCTGCACAGGCTGATTGTCTAGATGAGCCTTAATATTGCTAATAAAGGCCTGCTTAACTTTGTGATGAACCTCGTCAAAGGTATCGAGTAAGTTGTGCTGCTCACAAAAGGTTTGTATTAAACCGGTGTCGCTTACATGAGGATAGGATTCCCAATCGCTATCTATCTCGCGGCCTGTGACTGTTTTCACGGCGTCAATAAAAGCCACCTCATCAAAATCGACGCTTTCCAGAAGTGTGCCGTCAATGTCGAACATGACATTGACGCGATCAGTCTTGTCCAAAAAAGTACCCGTTTGTTCTTGTGAGTCTCTGTTGAATCTCGGATGAGAAATGAAACTGTATCCAGTCAATCTAGCATTCGGCTCAAAGAGTGTAAATTCTATGTGCTAGGCGACGTGCTGTTACACAAACCAATGCTGGCCAACTCAAGCTTTACATGCCGCCCGCCGCGAGTGATTTTCACGCAATCACCAACATTCAGATTGTCGACTTTGCTGGTGATTGACACCAGTGATCCATTATTTTTCTCGATGGTGTACTGGAGCCCCTGGCTACGTGTGACTCGTTCTTCCGCCGTTGCTCCTACAATGCCACCGGCGATTCCTCGCAAAAACAGGCTAATAAAAGAATTGCTGCTCGAATCAGCGACCGCCGCTAATGACCCAGCATACGAGCCAATGCCAGTGTTAGAGCCGCCAATAGTGACTTCTTCGCGATCTAATACCACACCAATTGATATCGATTGATACTTGGCATGGCGAGGAACGGTATTGCGATTGCTAGCACAAGCGCTTAAGCAAAATATTAGCAAAGCGCCGAGCGCCAGCTTATATTTCATCTGAGCAGCAGTGTTATTGAGCATTGTTATAAGTGTTGGTTTGTTCATTTGATCGGCCTCGCTGGTTCGCAATCCACCTACTATTTAGGATCGAGCCTCTGAATGCATGCTTGCTTACCAGACCTTAATATCTGAGTGCTTATTAATGGGTTTCGGTGATAGAACTCTGGGGCTTTAATAGGGCAGGCTCTCATTCATGGTGAATTTGGTGTTTGTTTTTTTGCTGTTGGCTTGTTTTATGGCACGAGAAAGATCCTGACTTTCGTCAGGATGACGCTGGATGGATATGTTTTGTTTGTTAAAGGATGACGCTGGATGGATATGCTCTATTTGCCGAAGTATGACGCTGAATGGATATATTTTATTTGCTGATGAAATAGTTAGTAGAATCAGCATGGCGCGGTTGTTCCAAAAACAAATGGCCTTGTGTAATTGTGGTTTAAGCGAATGCGTGATCCCAAGCCGAAGGCTGCCCTGACAATAAAATTATCCTCAATACTTAAGTCAACCAGAGCGTTCAAGTCATCCAAAGCTCAAGTCATCCAAAACTCAAGTCATCCAAAACTCAAGTCATCCAAAACTCAAGTCATCCAAAACTCAAGTCATCCAAAGCTCAAGTCATCCTGAACTTGATTCAGGATCTTCTACCTAATCAAGCAAAACCATCGGCAATACATAGGCGCTAAGCAAACCGATCATTTTTATTCCTAAGGCCAAATAGAACCAACGGACATTCCATTGGTGTGCGCTATCGCACTGTTTGGCCAACTCCGGATCAGCGGGGCATTGGCGATTTGGGCGAAACAACAAGAACGCCGCACTCAGCATGATCACGCCAATGACAATAAACATAAGGCCGCGGTTTTTAGAAAACCAATTTAAAAATGGAAAGTACTCGCCGTACACTGTTGCGACAACTGAGCCCATGCCCATACTGACAAATAAAATGGGAAGCGCACAGCAGAATAAAGACGGTAAGGTAAATAGAGCCAGCCAAGCGCCCCAACGCCGCGGTTTTGTGGTAGTCATGCTTCGCAATCAGCGACTGATTCTTGGCCTCTATACACAAAGCCTTGGTCTAAAAAAAGTTGTTTGAGCATGTCATCATCTAAACTGGTGTCGTCTGCCGCACACACTTTGATCAAACCATTTTCAAGATCGGAGTCTACCGACGTTACACCGTCAATTTTTTTAAGTTGTTTCTTTGAGCTTGCCACGCAGAAGGGGCAAGTTACCCCGTCTACCTGTAAGTTTATTTGCTTTGCAAACACCGTTGCGTTGGCAAACAGCAGTAACATCGCAAATGCAAAGAAGATTGTTTTTTTCATGAAGGTTGTTGCTTTCATAATTGAGCCCCTTAAAAATTAAAACGCACGCCCACTCGTGCTATGTATTCTTGTTCAAGCATTCCCGGCGCAAGCTCGGTGTTAACCGGTACTTGCAAGCTGGCTTCAGCAATAAAGTTTGACTGAATGTATTGAAGGCCAGGAGCAATAAACAGAGTGCTTGAGTTGCCTGTATTGCGACCGCTCATTTGATCTCGGCCGTGGTTGATGTAATTGAATTCCAGCACGGCGTTTACAAAGGCATTGCTATCTCCAGTCAATACTTTTGGCAATACGCGATATTGAAGTGAACTGTCAAAACGCCACTCGTCGTCAATTTCAAAGTTGTTCGATTGATAGCGCAATTGTGTGTCAAAACGCCAATCAATGGTGGCGTAGGTCAAGGTAATTCCCGCAAACGGGTTATAAGCGCCGTGGCCAGTTTGAAGGCCAACGGGTAATCGGCCAAACTCGTCGCTGACATTTTCACGCCCGGTGGGAATCTGCGTGCCTAAATACGGAGCTATACGCAAGGTCTTACCGAGGTGGTTCGATTGATAAGCGGTGTATCGAGCAAAAACGTTGGTGTCGCTAAACCCTTGATTTCGACGTACTCTATTTTGATCATTCAAACGGCCTTGTTTGTAAGTATTGGTGACAAAAGCAGCCCATTTGCGCGATATGCCGTAGATTAGGGTGGCTGCGGCGCTATCACGAAAAAACTCAATGCTCTCAGTGTCGGCGTGCTGACGAATCACTTCGGTTCGCGCTATAAACTGCCCTTTAGCGATCGGAGTCGCACTGGAAGTCGTGATCGGCGCGGCGTTTGCTTGAATGCCGATGCTCAGCAAAGCACACAATATGAGGGCTCGATAGAGGTTCACTGTTAGCCTATTCGCTCGATTTATTCAGGCCTTGCAAAATAGGGCAGGGGTCGCCCGACGCGCTGCCAATGCATTCTGAAAGCATGCTGCTTAAATCTTTTTGCAATAACTTAAGCTCTTTGAGGTTTTCTTCAATTTCTTGAAGTTTGCTGTCGACTAACTCTCGTGCCTTGAGTTTGTCTGTATTTGATTCAGCACTCAAAGACAACATCGCTCGAATATCATCAAGGCTAAATTGCATACGCTGCGCACGCCGGATAAATCGTAAACGTTCTACATCTTGTTCACGAAACACTCGACGCCCTGCTGAGTCTTTGGGCAGGTTACCTAATATTCCAATCTTGTCGTAATACCTTAGGGTATGCGCAGTAACATGGAGCAATTTGGCAGTAGCGCCTATGCTTAGTGGCTTTGGAGCAGGAACTTGGGCAGCAATGTACATAGTTACCTATTCAATAATTCGCGAAATTCGCGCAGTGAACTTCTATAGTGCTTCTAGAATTTAGGTTGATCTAAATCGTACAAAATTCTAAGTCGCACTAAATTCTTGGTCTTACTAAAAGAACGGCGCAAAAACTTGGCCTCAGGGTAGGTCACCGAGTCGACCCTAAGGTGACCTACCCACGGCACTTTGGAGCCCCCTTTGTTGCGCCCCCTTCGTTTTAACGAAGAACAACATCTCCCACTGGCACTATACCAGTTAGAGTTGACTCTAAGTCAAACTGAAAATGGTTATTTAGTTAAGCATTTGTCTACCAAAATACAAATAAATAGCAAAAACCATTGCTTGACTTAGATTAAGCTCTAAGCGCTAAGATATACAGATGAGCCCTCAAACCAAAACCTGCTGCCCTTCACAGACCGCCGAGCTGTTTCATTGGCGGGATAAACTGGTCTGGAAACGCTCTGCCGTTAATACCCTTTGGTGTTTGATCGGTTGTGCGATCGGCGACTTAGGTACGATTCTGTGGTTTCAAACTTATTCGCCATCAAGCCCCGTTATCACGGTAATGGGCTTGGCGATGATTAATGGCATATTGACCAGTATTGCTCTTGAGACTCTTATCTTGTCTCGACAAATGGCATTGATAATCGCGTTTAAAACCGCCATCGGTATGAGCTTGGTCAGTATGTTGGCAATGGAGCTTGCCATGAACAGTGTCGACTATTTATTGGTTGGCGGCGCGCGCCTGGTTTGGTGGGCTGTGCCTTTGATGTTACTTGCCGGTTTTCTAACGCCCTGGCCTTACAATTATTGGCGGCTCAAAAAGTACGGCAAAGCCTGTCACTAGGCTTATTTGCCTTTATTTTCGGCGTACCAGTGAGAAGTGATTTCAAATAATTGGTCTAAGCCTTCGGTTAATGCCGCTGGGCCGGGTTGTAAAATGTACGCCGATTTGATTTCATAAATACGGTTCGATTTAACTGCGGGAAGGTGTTCCCATCCTTGTCGTTGTTCAACTTTGTTCGGGTGAAATTTTTTTCCGCACCATGAGCCAATAATAATATCCGGTTGGCGATGAGCGACGGTCAAAGGGTCGGCCACGATTCGGTCTTTGCCGCCTTGGTGTTTGGCGTTCTCGGCAAAACAATCTTCTCCACCGGCAATCTCAATTAATTCACTTACCCAACCAATGCCTGTGATGATCGGGTCCCACCACTCTTCGAAGTACACTTTTGGGCGAACCGACCAAGTGGCGGTTTCGGCTCTCATTTCGGTAATCTTTTGGCGATAAGTTGAGACTAACTCAGAGGCCTTCTGTTGGGCATCCACCAGCCGACCCAGCGTTTCAATCATGCGCAAGATACCGTCGACATTGCGATGATTGAGTACATACACATCGATGCCTTCGCGAATTAGTTCAGCGGCGATGTCAGCCTGTAGGTCTGAAAAGCCAAGAACTAAATCTGGTTTTAACGCGAGAATTTTGGGAATCTTAGCACTGGTAAATGCGGACACTTTGGGCTTTTCTTTGCGAGCTTCTGGTGGCCTGACAGTAAACCCTGAGATGCCGGCAATACGATCTTGCTCACCTAATAGGTAGAGCGTTTCGACCGTTTCCTCGGTCATACAGATGATTCGTTGTGGCCAGCTCATAATGGGTCGAAAAGTCTTTGAATGGGTGCGCAATTGTACTCGAGTTTCCGTGCGCACGTTTCAAAGACGATGGCACGCATCATCGGCCATCAATAAAGTTTGCGAGCATCCTTGTAGCCAAAGTTTCGGCTAATACTGTTTCTAGCCGCCGATGTGCTCAGCTAAAAATTCATCAAGTGCTGTAAACCATTGTATCCGATCTTCGGCGGCGCTAAGGAAGTGGTCGCCTTTATCGAACTCGAGGTAGTTTACCTCTTTGTTTGCCTTTTTGAGACGCGTGCTCATTTTCCGACCATGCCGAATATCTACGCGTCGGTCGTCGGTGCCGTGTGCCAGTAAAACGGGAACCTTGATCTCTTCGATGCGATTGACCGGGGACTTGCTTCTGCGTGATTTACTGTCGCCGCCAATCATCTCTTTTACGCTTTTATAGTTGGTGAAATTCCGGTACTGGTTGAGCAAGGTTGTAAGATCGGTCACGCCAGCGAAACTCGCAACGCATTGGTAAAGTTCATTATTGTTGGCGACTTCCATCAATGCCGCAAATCCGCCATAGCTAGCGCCAACCACACAAATTTTGTCGGCATCGGCTATGCCTTCTTTAATTAGCCAGCGTGTGCCATCCTCAACATCGGTTTGCATTTTTCCGCCCCAATCAGAGACGCCGGCTTTCATAAAGTCATAGCCGTAGCCAGAAGAGCCGCGAAAATTCATTTGTAAAACCGTATAGCCACGGCTGGCGAAGAACTGCGTCCAATAATCAAACCCACTACCTGTTCTACTTATTGGCCCGCCATGAGGGAAGATAATCGTAGGCCCGGCTTTGTTGCTTGTTCCCTTGGGCCGAGTTAAATAGCCAGAAATAATTTGTCCATCTCGCGCAGCGTACTTAACATGCTTTTTTTCTGCCATGTCTTCAACTTCTAAACTCGAGTACTTGAGTGCAAAGGCGTCCATTGCGCCTTTGTCTCTGTCCCAAAAGTAATACGTGCCAGGATCAATATCGCTTTGCGCGAAAATAACCACGCGCCGCTCGTCATCAGACATGCCGACAATGGTATTGTCGGTATCGGGTAATACATGGTTCAGTGTGTTTTTAATTACTTTGTATTGGTGATCCCAGAAAAAATAATTTCCCGATAAGCTGTGCTCAATACCGACGACCTTTTTCTGCGATTTCGAATAGACTAGCCTCCCTTCAATGTCATAGTTTGAGTGAGAGTGAATTAGCTCGGGTTCGATATTGATGTCTTGTAGGTTGCGCCTAAACACCGCCAAGCGCCCTTGATGATTAGCTAAATAGTAAAATTGATCTGGGTCATGATCAAAGCCTAAGGGATAAAGTTTTTGTTCACTGAATGACTCAAATTCTTGAAGTTCTTTCCATTCGGTTCCTTCAGCGGTTCGATAAGAGACTCGGTGCGTGGTTTCGTTGAAATACGTATTAATTCGAAGTCTGTGTTGTCGATCTGTATACCAAGAGTATCCATGGGCTTTCCAGTTATGGATCTTTTTGTATCGGCCCTTCTGATGATTGATTTTATAAACTTCGGTTCCCACCGCGGTTTTTGTTCGTAATGACATGATGATCGAATCGGGCTCTTCGGGGAGATAATCAACAATGCCGGTTTGGAAAGTCGGTATGAAATCGAGTTTTCTAAGCAGCCTTAGCGGGATAACTGCCGAGACTTCGCCGGTATTCGCATCGGCTTTTAGAAGGCGAGTTTTGGTGGTTTTTAATCGCCTAAATACTCGCCCCGAATAATTGAGGTAAATGAAAACTTCGTCGTTGTTCGCCCACTGTAAATCGTAGATTCGATATTTACTATTATCGGTATGAGTGAGAACTCTTTTTTCTTGAGTGTTTAAATCATACACCTGTGCAGCAACGCCTTGTTTTTCGTCGCTTTTGTAGCGCACCAGCGAAACCACTTTGTCACCAGAGGGCGACAACCTGACTTTGCTGACCGACGGTAAGTCTGCAAACGCTTCAATTGGAATCAGTGCCGTGTCATTTTCGGCCTGAGCGTACGAGTAGAAAATAAATACGCTGCAAAGTCCTATTAAGAATATTTTCATCAATGACATGGTTGTGCTCCTTCGCTTTCCTCGGGCTTAACTTAACAAAATTCACCTATTTTGCAATAGGCAGTTTCCTTGGGCTGAGCCTAGGTTTTTTTTACTGAGACTAAAACTAGGGATTGGGTCGAGTAGCGTTTATTTATGTGCGCCTAGGATTAGTCGATGAGTGAATCGGCCAGAACGTAGCTAAAGAACTATCGAAATTTTGTATTGGAATGGGAGGATTCCAATGAATTGGAATGGATAGCAAAATACGCTCACCAAGTTGGCTTAGACAAGTTGGCTTAGAATAGAGGCAGTTCCCGTCGAATGCCGATCAAACGGTGAGTTGATTCATAGTTTCCTGACGGCTTGATTGACTTTCTTACACCATACTTCATCGAATAAAGACATCAGCCAAGAAACCAAAAAGAGTATCGGCAAGGTCACAAGGAAGGCCAGAGCAACGCTCCCTGAGTAGCCAAAAATTGGCATGAATTTTAAAAAGACAGCCGTCGAAAGTGAAAATATGATCGGCACATGAATAACATATAAAGCGAACGATATACGCCCTAAAAAGCGCCCAAATCTGCCATCGAGAATTCGATACAGGGCAGCATGATTCAGTGCATAGTAAATCAATATAATCGACGCAAGGGTGTGAGCACAGATTTGGAATAACCTTAGGTATTGAGCAGGTATAAGGTTTAAGAAACTGTAAAAACCTTTCGCTGGGCTGAGAAAACCCAGTGCGAGAAATGCAAATGTTAGGCCCAAAATAAACAGAACCAAATTTGGTTGCTGATTGTTCTGCGAAGTATGGTGTTGTGCAATATAAAAGCTAAAAAAACAACCCGAGACAAAAGCAATCATAAAAAGGGGCACAAAACCCTTGCTTATTGGCGACAACACAATTGCCGCAATCGCAATTAAATAGATCAAAAAACCACTAAGCAATTTCTGCTGATTCAGTATCGGGATCATTCCGAACACCAGCAGCGAGCCAATAAACTCATAGTGCATTGTCCAAAGGCTGCTGTTTAAAAAATCGTCGCCTCGAAAAAAAGTGGTTAACATGCCTTGTGTGAACGCCTCCCAGAACGTGACTTCAAAAACCCCACCTTTGCTGCCCCAAGCGAGCCTTGCCATCCAATCTGATTGCGTAATCTGGCTCGCTTGAAAATAGCTATACAAGCCATACTCAATCATCAAATAAGAGAAGACAGTAGAAATTAGGGCTAATGGAAACAATCTGGGCCATCGCTTAATAACGGCAGCCGCTAGGCGGTCATTGGTTCGCTGAGTATAAAAACGATACGATAAAACAAAGCCCGATAAGACAAAAAAGAAGGTGACCCAACCGCTACCATTGACAAAGAAAAACAGCGGGGACTCTTGCAATTGCTTGCCAGGAATACCAGCGGGCGCTTGACCATGATACTGAGGCAAAAAACCAAGAACAAAATGCCCAAAAAACACAATCAGCGCGGCAATGCCACGCAATGATTCCAGTGGCGCAATTTTTTTTGGTTTAGAAGTAGCGGTCGAGGACATTTGCATATTGCGTATTAGCTAGCGGTACAC